>CAADHA010000115.1 GCA_900696685.1 uncultured Planctomycetota bacterium | reverse complement strand
CAGGAAAGCCTCACGTGTTCCAAAGACGCTCCCTCTGCCCGTTTCCAGTCATTGCCGCCCGCGCTGTCCATCGATCGGTTCGACGGCCGGCCTCTGCGCTACCGCCTCGCCGAAGACGGCCCGCTGCTCTACTCCATCGGCGCCGATCGGATCGATGACGGCGGGGCAGCGCCGATCAAGGAAGAGGAAGCGTGGCGAATCGCGCAGTACGGCTTCAGGATCCCCGCCGACCCGATGAACGCCGACTGGATCCTCCGGGACGGGCGCAGCGTGAGGTCCGCGGCGGAGGAAGATTGACCGCGCCTCGCGCGCCTGTCGAAGTCGTGGGTTGGTGATCGCGCCGCCTCGCTCGAAACGAATCAGAAAAACGGCGCCGGCGCAGGTTTGGTTGCCCGCCCCCGCGCCGGCCCGCGATCGGCAAGACCGGCGCGCCGTCTCCGGCGTGCCGGTCGCTCACGGCCTCACCGGACCGTGCGTTGGATCACGTTCGTCACCTGTCCGATCTGAAGCGCCTGGAAGTAGACCGTCCGCCCGCGCGCATTGGGCGGGATCGGCAGCGACCAGGTCACGTTGCCGTTGGCGTCGGCCCGCTTTGTCGCGCCCGCCTGGATCGGGTTGCGGATGTTGAGCGTCACGTTGTAGATGGGCAGTTGCGTGAGGCCCAGGCCTGTTGTGCTGTAGACCAGACCCGTCTGCGCGTTGGGAGTTGCCCCCGTCACGTTGAAGGTCGCATTCTGCCCGGCGTTGAGGACGCTCGTGGCCAGATTGAAGCCAATCGGCGTCATCGTCGTGATGGCGACCAGCGGCGAACCCTGAACCGGCACGCGCACGTTGCGCACCGTCCCCGCCCAGTTGTCATGCACGATCAGGTGCGTGACGTTCTGGCCGACGGCGGTGTAGCCGACCACGGTGACGGCGTGTCCAAGACCCTCGGCGTCATAGCGCATGTTGTACTGCTCGCCGTAGGGGCCGTTCGGATTCGCCGAACCCCAGACGTAGTCGGAGGAGCCGAACTGCGATTCGGTCGTCTCGTTGCCAAGCCCCTCGCCGGGTCCGGCCGGGCCGATGACCGCCCAGTGCTGGAAGTGCGCGATGACAGGCCGATTCGCGTCCACCTCCGGCTTGCACATGTCGGCGAGGACCTGCAGCGGCACGCCTCCGAAGACCGGATGCGTCCCCCAGATCACGACCTGGAACGGCTGTGGAACGGTGCTTGCGGCGAGGAAGTTGATGGCGCCGATGACGGAGTCGAGAATCTGCGTTCCGACGTGCGGCCCGTTGGGCAGGCCCGGGTCACCGATGTTGTTCGTGTCCATGTACCAGCCGAGGTCGTTGACCTGTCGCGTGCCTCGCAGCGGATGAGGATTGGGAGAGCCGGCGAAGCCGTCGGCAGTAAAGTCGTGCCACTTGGGGCCGGCGCCCCATGCGGGTCCGGCGTAGGAGCCGGGAAGCGCCTGAATCCCGTCCGGGCAACTGTCCGAGAGAAGCACCCGGCCATGGTAATCCTCCCAGTAGCCCATCATCATGGCGGTTGACGTTGGTGCACACCACGCGCTGAACGGCGCGCCAGGGAACCATGGGCCGGGCCCGGTCGGATCGAACCCGAGCGGGTCGGGATAGTAATGCGGCTGGTCCCAGTTGGGCACCAGTCCGTTCACGTAGTTGGTCACCTGCGCCCCCGAGGTCAGCGGAAGGCACAGACATGCGGACAGCGCCGCACTCGAACTTACGATGCGTTTCATCTTCCACCTCCATTCAACTGCTCAAACGGCGATGCCTCGTTCGCAAGCCCGAGTGTGAAATCCCGCGGCACGGCGAGCGCGGCCGTTCGATGATGAATGATCAACAGGATGATGACGAGCAGCGGTTCATCCGTCCACAGGAACTTCACCCCAATCCGCGCGCATCGATCGCGGCGCAGCAAAGACGCCGCCGCGTTACCACAATGGCCGCTGAGCGCGCGCCCGCCGCGACGGCGATCCCTTCATTCCTCCGCCTCGATGTCGCGCGGGGACCAGAGATTCACGAGCGTGCCTCGCCTCTGCGATGCGATCTCGGCCCATGAGTCAATGGAGAGGTCGATCTGCGCGAGGGCGGCCGTCGGCATTGTCTCACGACGCCCCGTCAGGCGAAGGATGAGTTCCTCAAGGCCGGGATTGTGGCCCACGACCATCAGCCGCCTGGCCTTCCCGCCGTGCCGCGCGACGACGCGGCAGATCAGGTCCGCCGACGCCAGATACAGTCGCTCGTCGTAGTGAATCCTCTGCGTGAAGCCGCAGGCGTCGGCCAGGAGTTCGGCCGTCTCGTGCGTCCGCTGCGACGTTGAACTGAGAATCGCGTCCGGGACGAGACCCTTGTCCAGCAGCAACTGCCCCATGCGCGGGGCTGCTCTCCGGCCGCGCTCCGTCAGCGGGCGGTCGTGATCGGGCAGCGAGTCGTCGGCATGACTCGACTTGGCGTGGCGCAATGCGAACAGCGTGAGCATGGCGTCGCAGCGGCCGTGCGGAAACACGGCCAAGAACCCGTCCGCGCGGGGCGGGCGGAACTCTCAAACCTTCTCCTGACGAGCAATGGGCCTGGGAGGATTCGAACCTCCGACCTCACCGTTATCAGCGGTGCGCTCTGACCAACTGAGCTACAAGCCCCCTTCGCGCCACCGGGCGCGAGAAGGCAAGTATCGGCGCGATCCGACCGGCCGTCAAGACGCTCCGCCCGTTATGATTGCCCATGCCCGCCGCCCTCCGCGCCCCCTCCCCATACTCAACCTCCACACGCCCAAACGGGCGGATGGTCGCCGGACACGCGACGCCGCAACCTCTTTCGCCACTCGTCCAGCTGGTCTGGCCCGGCAAATTCGACGCCGCCGGTCATCGCCGCACGCCGAGCGTCCTGCCCTCCCGATCACGCAAGGTGCTCCAGCAAGCCGGACAGGATGTCCCATCCAGCCGCCTCGTCCACGCCGACTTCCGGATCGCCCTTTCAACCGTCGAGCCGGGATCGGTCGACTTCGTTTACGTCGATCCTCCCTTCGGAACTGACCGCGACCATCGAATGTCCCCGCGCCGCAATGGCCGCGGGGCGCACTCTCTGCACACCCGCCCTGTCGCCTATGCCGATCGCTGGAGTACGCCCGAGCATCTCGACTTCCTCGACGATCTCATCGCCCTGTCGCGCGCGGTCCTCACCGAGGCCGGCACCATCGCCGTCCACGTCGATCACCGCGCCTCAGCCCACGTGCGCTGCCTCCTCGACGAGCACTTCGGTCCGGGCCGCATTGTCAACGAACTGATCTGGAAGTACGGGCTGGGCAACGCCGCTGCCACGCGCCATTTCCTTCGCAAGCACGACACAATTCTCGTCTATGCCCGCTCGAATCGCTACTACTTCAAGCGCCAGCGCGGCCCGCTCACGGACGCCCAGCGGCGCAAGTACAGACATGAAGACGAGCGCGGGCGCTACATGTTGAGTTACGGCAAGCGCTACGACCTCAAGGGCGGCAAGCCCCTCGAATCCGTCCTCGACATCCCCGCACTCGGCGCCACCGACGGCGAGCGCTGCGGCTACCCGACGCAGAAGCCGCTGCGTCTGCTCGAAGTGCTGATTGAGTCGCTCTGCCCGGCGGGCGGCCTCCTGCTCGACCCTTGCTGCGGCAGCGGCACGGCGGCCGTGGCAGCGCAGCGATCCGGGCGCCGCTGGCTCGCCTTCGACACCTCTGATGCGGCCATCAGGATGTCCACCACGCGCCTGCTGGCCGAGCACGCCTCTTTCACCGTCGAGCGTATCGGGTAGGCCGGGAACGAGGATACAATCGGCGCTTCCCCTGTCCCGTGAGGATCAGTCGTGCTGCACACTCCGTTTCACCAGTTCCACCTCGATCGCGGCGCGAAGATGGTCGAGTTCGCCGGGTGGGAAATGCCCATCATGTACACCTCGATCATCGAGGAGCATCAGCACGTGCGCAGCGCCGCGGGGATGTTTGACGTCTCGCACATGGGCCGGGTGTACGTCGCAGGCCCCGACGCCCGCCGCTTCCTCGAACGCCTGTGCACGCGTCGAGTGCACGACATGGCCGAGGGGCAGTGCCGCTACAGCCTGATCTGCAACGAGCAGGGCGGCGTCAAGGATGACGTCCTGATCTACCGCTACGGCGAGGACGACTTCATGCTCGTCGTCAACGCCTCAAACCGCACCAAACTCCTGCCGCACTTCAACACCGTGCGCGGCAGCATGCGCGTCGAGATCGACGACCGGACCGAAAAGACAGCAATGCTCGCCCTCCAGGGGCCGATGGTCATCCCGCTGGTGGCCGACTTCAGCGATGAAATTCCCGCGATCAAGAACTACCGCTTCTGCGTCAAGAACCTCCTGCTCTTCAAGGTAACGATCAGCCGCACCGGCTACACCGGCGAGGACGGCATCGAGATCATCCTGCCGGCGAACATGGCGGGCAAGGCGATCGGCATGATGCTCGACAAGGCCGGATCAGCGAAGGACCTCGTCAAGCCCATCGGCCTCGGCGCCCGCGACACACTGCGCCTCGAAGCGGGCATGCCCCTCTACGGCCACGAGATGGATGAGCAGACCGACCCCGTCTCCGCAGGACTGAACTTCGGCATCAACCTTGACAAGGACGAGCACGAACTCGGTGAGACCTTCATTGGCCAGGCGGCGCTCAAGCGCATTGCCTCCGAAGGGCCGCGCAACAAACTCGTCGGTCTCTTCCTCGACGGCAGGAGGACGGCGCGGCAGGGCATGGCCGTCGTGCGCGGCGATCAACCCGTCGGCCGCGTCACGAGCGGATGCATCAGCCCGACGCTGGGCAAGGCGATCGCAATGGGATATGTGCCGGCCGAGTTGAGCGAACCGGGGACGGTTGTGCAGGTCGACCTCGGCCGCACCCAGGTCGAAGCGACGGTCACGACGATCCCGTTCTACAGGAGACCGAAGAAGAGGTAGCCGCAACGAGGCACAAGAGGCGCAATGAGAGTGTCTGTGATGAGGTGTGCTGCGGCTGCCTTGTGTCTTCTGTGCCTTGTTGCGGGCATCGCATTGTGACCAATGGCCAAGGACAAGAGCAAACCATCCACGACGCCGGAGATCAACAATCGCAAGGCGCGGCACGAGTACCACATCCTCGACACGCTCGAGTGCGGCCTCGTGCTCGTCGGCAGCGAGGTCAAGGCCGTCCGCGCCGGGCAGGTCTCCCTCAACGAGGGTTTCGCTCGCGTCGATGAACGCACCGGCGAACTGTTCCTCTACGGTGTGCACATCTCCGAGTATGCCCCCGCGCGAGGCAGCGTGAACCGCCACGCCCCGGCCCAGGTTCGCAAACTTCTCGCCCACAAGCGCGAAATCCGCAAACTCGCCGCCGAAACACGCACGAAGGGCACGACGATGGTCCCGCTGAAGATGTACTTCAAGGACGGGTACGCCAAGGTGCTCATCGGGCTCGCCGTCGGCAAGGGCCAGTCCGACAAGCGCGAGGACGTCAAGAAACGCGACGCCCAGCGCGACATGCAGCGCGCCATGACGCGCAAGCGAATCTGACTGCGTCGCGTGGCCCCAGATCGTTGAGCGCCGACCCAACCAGACGTTCAACGGCGTCGCATGCGTCGCCGCTGAACAATTCATCACTCTTCGCATACCATTGCCCGATGCTCCACATCGGCCCTTTCCACGCCGATTGCCCCGTGCTGCTCGCGCCCATCGCCGGCTACACCGACCTCGCGTTCCGCCTCACCTGCCGCGCCGCCGGGCACACAGGCCTTGCGTACACCGAACTCCTGCACAGCCGCGGCATACTTGAAGGCAATCGCGACAGCCTCGAGATCGCCCGCATCAGCACTGACGACACGCCGTGCGGCGTGCAGTTGTACGGCAACGATGCTGACTGGTTCTGCAAGGCCGCGCAATGGGCAGAGGGGATCGGCGCGGCGCTCATCGACATCAACATGGGCTGCCCGGTCGACAAGGTCACCAAGACCAACGGCGGGTCCATGCTCCTGTGCGATCCCGACCGCACCACGCGCCTGGCCGAACGCATCGTCAACTCGGTACGCATCCCGGTCACCGCCAAGTTGCGCCTCGGCTGGAGCGAGTGCGCCATCACCGCGCCGCGCCTGGCGAGACAACTGGAAGAAGTCGGCATCAAGATCATCACCATCCACGGCCGGACCACGGCCCAGCGCTTCAAGGGCGCGGCCAGCCTCGATGGCATCGCCGAAGTCGTCGCCGCCGTTGCGCGCATTCCCGTCATCGGCAACGGCGACGTCGATTCGCCCGAGGCGGCGGTCCGGATGATCGCGCACACGCGCTGTGCCGGCGTGATGGTGGCCCGTGCGGCGATCAGCCGGCCGTGGGTTCTGCACGCCGTTCACGGGAGGCTCCTCACCGGCCGGACGCCGCCCGAGCCGACCGTCCTTGAGAAGATCCGCCTCATCCGCCTGCACTTCGACCTGATGAGGCGATTCCGAAGCGACCGGATGGCGATGATTGTGATGCGTGGCCGCATCGCGGCGTATGGAACGAGTCTGGGGCACGTCAAACCCTTCAAAGAGCGGATCCGGCTGATGCACAGCCCCGCCGATTTCGAAGCGGCGATGGATGATCTCGAACGGGGGGTCGAGCCGGCGTGGACGAGCGTGCCGCACGGAGTTTTCGCGTCGAGGACGAGCGAACAGCACCCGATCGGGACGACCGAGCCTGACTTTGCGATTTGCACCTGATCGGCGCGGGCCGGTCGATTGTCGCCTGCGGCTGCCGAATAATCGCCCAGCAGTGGCCCGGCTGAAGTTCAGATCGTCGCTGGTGTACAAGATGCGTCTTCGGGCCTTGTGGCTGCGCGCGATCGAGTCGAATCGCTCGCCCGGCATCGAGATCAAGCCCTTCATCCTCACCGGACCGCCGCGCAGCGGCACGAGCCTGCTCACCGCCCTTCTCACCCGCAAGGACAACGTTCTCGTCGCGAACGAGCCGGTCGTCGTCGGCGATCCCCTGCTGGCGCGCGGCGATCCGGCTCGACTGCTGCGCGGCTACATGAACTCCCTCGCGCGGCAGGCGGTGCGCCGCGGGACCATGTCCACCAAGGTCGATCGAAAGGATCCCTCGCGCCCCACCACGGACACCGCCCACCGCGGCGCGATCCGCCGCGACGTCCCCGTCACCATCGACCGCAATCGGCCACTCTGCGTCGGCGTCAAGCATCCCATCTCATTCATGGAGTTCCTGCCCGAACTCGTTGAAGGCTGGCCCCAACTCAAGGTCATCGTCCTCGCCCGTGATCCGATGGACACCATCCGCTCGTGGCGCGAGACGACTTACGGCTGGCAGCCGGGCCTCGACGATCCGACCCAGGGCCTGTGGCGGCGCATGTATGCCGAGATCCCTGCCGATGCGTCGCCCCTTGCAAGGCGGGCGCATCTCTGGAATCTCCTTGTCGAGCGCGGCGAGAAGTATGCCGCGACTCATCCGGGACAGGTCATGCTGCTGCGCTACGAGAGCCTTCTCGCCGACCCGGCCGCGACGATGCGGCGCCTGTTCGAGCACATCGGCGCCGACCGGCCGGAAATTCCTATCGACGTGGCGGACGTCCGGCCCCAGACGCACGCCTCCTACAAGGGATTCACAGACGAGGAAGTGCAGATGATCCGCAGCATCTGCGGCGAGACGGATCGCCGCACGCGAACGACGACTACCGGCTGAGCGCCCGGCCCACGAAGGACCGCAGGTCATCCGCGAGCCGGCGCAGCGACGGGCCGTGGATGTACATCATGTGCCCCGACTCGTAGTAGGACATCGTCACATTTCCGCGAATCGACGGATCGAGACTCATGTGATTGAACGTGTGCTCGGTTGCGAAGTAGGGCGTGGCGAGGTCGTAGTAGCCGTTGGCCACAAAGACACGCAGCGAGGGGTTCTGCGTCATCGCGCTGCGCAGCGTCTCGGCGACGTTGAGGTACTGGTTCTGATTGCGGCCGTAACTCCACGGCTGCACGCGGCCGGTGAGAATCTCGTAGGGCAGATCGTTCTCGTAGCCGAGCGTGCTGCGTACGTAGTGGTTGAGCGCGGCTGAGTAAGGCCCCTGGATGGCGGCGTAACTCGGGTCGTAGGAATAGCCGTCGCCCGCGGCGTCGCGGTCGATGCCGACAAAGCGGCTGTCGAGGCGGCCGACGGTGCGCCGCTCATCACGCCGCAGTTCCTTGGCGAAGCGTCCGATGCTCGGCCGAAGGTTGCACTGTTCGACGAACTCCTGCGACACGCCGCAGTAGCGGGCGACCTTGGCCGCGAGGCGCGCCTGCTCCTCGGCGCCGAGGCGATCGCCCAGCAGAAGCCCCTGGGCGTACTCGCCGAGGGCAAACTTCTCGACCTCGTCGAGCGTGGCGCGAAGATTGCGCTGGAGCATGTCGTCAAGCCGGCCGTGGTACCACGCCGTGGCGCAATACGTCGGCAGAAACAGGACGCAGGGCAGATCGTTGCCGACGTCGAAGCGCGCCGTCTGGAACTCGAGGATCGAGGAGATGAGCATGATGCCGTTGAGGTACATGCCGTGCCGTCCCTGGAGGTGGCCCGAGAGGCCCGCGGCGCGAGTTGTGCCGTAACTCTCTCCAGCCAGGAACTTCGGCGAATCCCATCGCTTGAAGCGCGTCGTGTAGAGCCGGATGAACTCGCCGACGGACTCGACGTCCTCATTGACGCCGTGAAACTCGCTCACGTTCACTCCCTCGGCCGCGCGGCTGTAGCCGGTCGTCACCGGGTCGATGAAGACGAAGTCAGACACGTCGAGCAGGGAATGTTCGTTGTCCACGAGTTGAAACGGCGGCGGAACGGGCGTGGCGTCGTCGTTCATGACCACGCGCTTCGGGCCGAAGAGGCCAAGGTGGAGCCAGACGGAGGATGATCCCGGCCCGCCGTTGAAGGTGAAGGTGATCGGGCGCCTGGCCGTGTCCTCAATACCGTCGCGGATGTAGGCGACGAAGAAGAGGTTCGCCCGCGCCTTGCCGGACTCTTCAATCAGCGCCATGGTGCCGGCGGTGGCGGTGTAGGCGACCTCGGCGCCGCCGATGGTGATGGTGTGATGCGTCGAGACGAGATCCTTGCTCCATTCAGCCTTGACGGGCGTGGGCTTCTCTTCGGCGGGCGGAGCGGCCGCCTGACCCTGCTCCTGCGCCAGTCCGACCAGCGCCGCGGATCCCATCGCCGCCGCGAGGACCAACGACTCGATTGACCGCCGCCGCAGACCGGACCATCCACCCATGCTGCACCTCGATGTGTTGGATTACTCGACGACGATCTCGACCACTTCGAAGCGGCGCACGCCGCGCGGCAGGTCGACGCGGATGATCTCCCCGACGCGCGCCCGCATGAGCGATGAACCCATCGGCGAAGTGGCGGTGACTTCGATGATCTCCTCGCTGAACCGGCCCGAGGCTTCGCCGACGAGGCGGTAGAGCATCTCCTGCTCGTTGTCCACGTTGCGGAGTCTGACGGTGGCGCCGAGGAAGACCATGTCGTCGGGGACGCTGGCGCCGGCGCCGGCGACAACCGCCTTGCTCAGCCTCTCTTCGAGTTGCCGGATGCGCGCCTCCATCACGCCCTGGTCCTCGCGCGCGGCGTGGTAGTCGGCGTTCTCCTTGAGATCGCCCAGTTCGCGCGCCTCGGCAATTCGCCTGCTGATCTCGGGCCGCCTGGCCTTGAGTTCCTCCAACTGGTCGACGAGTTTCTGCTTCTCTTCCGGGGAGATCATTTCCATTTCGTCCGCCTTTCGTCCCGGTCATTCAGGCAAGGTCGTGCCCGAAGCGCCTCGCGATTCGCTCGAAGTCTTGCGCATCGCGGGCGTAGGGCGAGTTGCGAGGCAGCGGGTTTTACTCCTCCAGCCCGAGGTGCTTGAGGAATGCGTTCATGTCCGGCTCACGGCCGAGATACTCGCGCACCATGACCATGCCGTCCACGGTCCCGCCTCGCGCGAGAATCTTCTCGCGGTAGTACCGCCCCGCCTCGGGATCGAGCATGCCCAGTTCCTTGAAGCGCTGAAACATGTCCGAGGCGTAGACGAGCGACCACATGTAGCCGTAGTAGCCCGCATGATACCCCATGAGGTGCCCGAATCCTGCCTGGAACCACGTGTTGGGCAGCGCCGGATACTCGGAGATCTTCTCGTAGAGTTCGTGCTGCACGGCCGTCGTGTCCACTTCGCCATCGGGCTGCGTGTGGTAGGCGAAGTCGATCGAACCGAGCCAGAGTTGGCCCTGCGCCAGCAGGCCCGAACCGAGGTGACGCGCCGCGATCATTCGGTCGAGCAGTTCGCGCGGCAGGGGCGCCCCGGTCTTGTAGTGCCGGCTGAAAGTGGCCAGCACGTCGGCGTCCCAGACCCAGTTCTCGAACATCTGCGAGGGCGCCTCGACGAAGTCGCGCTCGCACTTGGTCCCGCCGAACGAGTTGAGCGTGGTGGTGCTGAGGATGGTGTGGAGGCAGTGGCCGAACTCGTGAAAGAACGTCTCCACCTCGCTGTGGCGCATCAGCGAGGGCTTGTCGGCCGTGGGCTTGGTGAAGTTGCACACGAGCGCCGCAAGAGGCTTCTGCACCCGGCCGTCCATGAAAGTCTTGCGCTGCGTCAGGCCCCACTGCGCCGCGTGATTGTACTTGTTCGGACGCGGATGCAGGTCGAGGTAGAACAGGCCGAGCATCTCGCCCGTACGCTTGTCCCACACCTCGTAGAGTTTCACGTCCTCGTGCCACAGGGGCCGCTCCGTGGTGCCCGCTGAGGCCGTTACGTCGCGGTACTCCAGGCCGTAGAGCGACTGCGTGATGCTGAACAGGCCGCCGATCACCGCCTCGAGCGGGAAGTATTCGCGGATCTCCTCGTGGTTCACAGCGTACTGCGTGCGCAGGAGATAGTCGGTGTAGAACCGGCTGTCCCAGATCTGCACGACGGCGTTCGGATCACCCGTGTGCGAGCGCTTGGCGGCGGTGAACTCGGCATAGTCCTTCACCGCCTTCTTCTTCACGATCGGTGTCAACTTGTCGTAGAACTCGCGGACCGTCTTCGCGCTTCGGGCCATGCGCGTCTCGGTCTGGAAGTCGGCCGTGTGCGCATAACCGAGCATCCGTGCCCGCTCGGCCCGCAGCTTGATGATCCGTTCGAGCAGGCGCACGTTCTTCTGCCCGCCGCGGCGGACATAGGCGAAGCGCACCTTGGCGCGGGTCATCTCGTTCTCGCACAGCGTCCACAGCGGCTCGACGGAGGGGTAGTCCATCGTGATGACGTAGAGGTCGCCTGCCCGCTTGAGTCCTGAGATGTACTCATCCGGCATGCCGGCCAGCTCGTCGCGCGTCACGGGGACAACCGTCTCATCCTCGCGGATGTTGGTCTGGAACTGGATCTCCAACTCGCTCAGGGTCTTCTCGATTTCCTTGAGACGCTCGCGCTGATCGGGAGGCAGTTCCATGCCCGCGCGGCGGTAGTCACGCAGCGTGTGTTCGAGCATCCGCGCGCGCTCGCCTTCGAGCCTGGGATTGCTTGCGGCATAGGCCTTGACGGCGCGATAGAGATCCTCGTTCTTGCTCAAGTCGATGTACCACTCGGCGACTCTCTGCTCGGCGGCGCTGGCGGCCTCCCGCTCCGCCGCGTCGGTCGAGACGTAGGCCATGAACTGGATCATGTTCGTCTCGGCCTCGATACGAGCGTCAATGTCGTCGATGGCCCCGAGGGTGTTCTCGAAGGTGCGCTGCGACGCGGGCAGGGCGATGATCGCCGCCACCGCCTCGTCGGCCCGCTTGAGCGAAGCCTCGATCAGGCCGGGAATGTCGGCGTAGACCGGCGACCCGACCCGGCGGGCCGCATCGCCCGCCGCGATGGCGGGTCGACCGGATGTGGTCGTCTGCGCGGCCAGCGGCCCGGTCAACCAGGACACCGACAGCACCGCAACGCCGGCCAGCATCACGCGCGAAACCCCCCGCCCCAACGTCCGCCGACCGCTCCCGCGGCATGCCTCACCCTGCATGGTTCAATCTCCTTGAAAAGCGGGTGTGTACGGTCGGGGCGCGTTCGTACGGCCTTGGACCTATTACCTCACCCAAGGAACATCATAGAGCCGCAGGCCGCGCCGCGTCGGCCTCCGGCAGCCCGTCCGGGCGCACGCAGGTGCGCGATCTGCTAGATTCGCGCAGTTTTCTATTGACACTCAGACCGGGTTGTGGTAGTGTGGAAACACGGCGGCGCAACGCGTTCGTGGCTTCTCTCTGCGGGTGGCCGTCGGTTGGCCCACCAGACGTTTCGATGCGTCCACTCCCGTTCTCTCACCTTGTGGAGGTTGTTGCCATGACGTTCGTCAATTCGTTTGTCCCGCGCCGCATCCTTGCCCTTGCGTCGGCAATGCTTGCGACCGGCGCTCTGGCCGCTGCAGCACAGGTCACCCCGAATGCCGTAATGAACCAGGGACCACCGCACTTCGTTGCCGTTCCGGGCGATCGCGAGTTCTCGGGCCGGATGATCGTCCGGCCGATCCAGTTCGACCAGTGGATCGAGAGCGGCCTGGGCGCCCGCGCCGCGCGCGAGCGCCTCGCACAAGCGCGTGCGGCCATCAACCGCTACCCGCTCGTCGAATACATCCCGCAGACCGACGAGTACGTGATTCTCGTCCCGGACGGTTCGACCGAGAATGACGTCGCTGCGGACCTGCGGGCCGGCAGCGCGATCCAGTACGCCGAGCCGGACTGGATCGTCTATCCCCTCGGCTGCCCGAACGACTCGCGATTCTCGAGCCAATGGCACCACACCAACATGGACTCCTGCGCGGGTTGGAACATCCATACAGGCGGCCCTTCCGTGAGCGTGGGCATCTGCGACACCGGCATCCGCACCACGCACGAGGACTTTCGGCAGCATCGCCTCCTCGGCTACAACGCCGTCGATCGTCTCTGGGAGAATCAGGGCGGGGCGATCGGCCCGATTCACCCGCACGGCACGATGACGACGGGCTGTGCCGCGGCCAACGGCGACAACAGTGTCGGCATCGCCGGCGTCGGCTGGAACCTCAGCCACCGCATGCTCCGCGTCTCCAACAGCACCGGCGGCGGGTCGTCGCTCTCGACGCTTCAGCACGCGGCCCGCACCGCCGTCGAGAATGGCGATAAGGTCGCCAGCGTCTCCTACAGCGGCGTAGACAGTTCGTCAAACCTGACCACGGCGACATACATCCGCTCGCTCGGCGGGCTGCTCGTCTGGGCCGCCGGCAACGACAACCGCAATCTCACCTTCGGCAACCGCGACAACGACGACATCGTCGTGGTCGGCGCCTCCGACATCAATGACAACAAGGCCTCCTTCTCCGCGTACGGCCAGTTCGTCGACCTCGTGGCGCCGGGCGTGAGCGTCTTCACGACCGACTCGGGCAGCGACAACGCCTATGCCTCGGTGAGCGGAACGAGTTTCGCGACTCCGCTGACGGCCGGGCTTGCGGCCCTGATCTGGTCCGCCGACCCGGCGCTGACCTCTGCAGAAGTCGAGGCGATTCTCAAGGGTGGAGCCGACGACCTTGGTTCATCAGGCGTGGACAACACCTTCGGCTATGGGCGAATCAACGTGAACGGCTCGCTGCTGCTGACCGGCGGCGGCGGCAACCAGCCGCCCGTTGCAGCGCTCGCGGCCGCCCCGCTCAACGGCGCTGCGCCTCTCAATGTCTCCTTTGATGCGTCCGCCAGCAGCGATCCTGACGGCAGCATCGTGGACTTCTCGTGGGACTTCGACGGCAATGGCACATATGACCTCTCCACCGGGGCCAATCCCTTCGCTGCTGTAACATATACCTCACCCGGCATCTACAACGCGACGGTTCGAGTCACCGACGACGGCGGCGCGACTGACACGGACTCGGTGACCATCTCCGTCACCGATCCGGGCGGGCAGCCCACATCTCTCGCCTTCGACGGCTTCGAGTCGCGCAATTTCTCAGGCGGAACCGGGTCGTGGATCGGTTCCTGGATGACCAGCGGCGACATCGCGCTTCAGTGGAGGCGAGACAACCCGCACACGGGCGACGGGCACGTCCGCCTTCGTCGCAGCACCGGATACATGGAGCGGCGCGTTGACCTTACCGGCGCTTCCTCCGTGCGCCTCACGTTCTGGGCCAAGGTGTCGTCATTCGAGTCCGGCGACCGGGCAGAGGTCTGGGTCAGCCCCAACGGCGTCAACTACACCCTCGTGAGGACGCTCACGAGCGCCGACGGAAACAACGTCTACCGCTTCTTCGACATTGACCTGTCGGGATTCGCGATGACCAACAACTTCCGGATCGCATTCGACGCCGACATGAACGCCACGAGCGACTATCTGTACGTGGATGACATCGACGTGATCGGCGTACGCTGAGGGGGGGATTCCTCGCTTTGAATGCGCGATGGCCGCGTCGGCGCGGCCATCGCGGTTTTCTTGCGGCCGCTGATGCCCGGAAGGGGTCAGCGGCACGTGCGAGTCCTCAAACGCCCCAGGCGCGACTCGAACGCGCGACCTGCCGCTTAGAAGGCGGCTGCTCTGTCCAACTGAGCTACCGGGGCATTCGCTCCGGTGCATGATACGCGAGGACGGGCGGCGACGGCATTGACGCACGGGGCCCGCTCCTCCCCGATGATTTCGCTTCTCATCTTTTTTTCCGGGCCCCGGGAACTTGACAGGAGGCTCTATCGTATGTATACTTGCACAATGATGCAAGCACATGGAAACAGCCCGGCCCCCCGGCCCGCCCGCGTGCGACGACCCCTGAAGTCGAAGGCGGCCGCACCCTCATCGTCCGCTGAGCCCTGCTGCCCGGAACTGGCCGATCTCCTCGACCCCAGGCTCTTCCGAGCCCTGGCCGACGGCAACCGACTCGCCCTGCTCATGCGCCTGGCCGCCTGCGGCCGGCCCTGCAGCGTGGGCGAACTCAACGCCTGCTGCCCCGTCGATCTCTCCGTCGTCTCGCGCCACCTCGCGACCCTCCGAGACGCCGGGGCGCTCGAAGCGCAGAAGCGCGGCAAGGAGGTCTTCTATCGCGTCCGCTTCGAGCGCCTTGTGCCGCTCCTTCGCGGAATCGCCGGCGCCCTCGAGAACTGCCGGTGCAGCGCCGAGTCGTGCGGCTCTGCCGCCATCGATCAGGCCGCGAAACCAGCGTCCCGGCGGGGCCGACCCCGCACCTCCCGACACACGTCCCGTTAGGTTACTTCGCTCTCTCTTTCTTTCCTTGAAAGGAACTTCTGCCATGACCACCCGCCAGGATGAAATCCGCAGCCATGTCTCCGAGTCCTACACTCGCGCTGTCACCACTCCCGGTGCGGGTTGCTGCGGCGGAATGCAGCCGGCGCAGAAGGGTGTGGTCGTCAGGAGCGCCGGCTACGGCCGCGAACTGAACGACCTCCCGGCCGACGCCGTCGAGAACTCCTTCGGCTGCGGCAACCCCCTCGCCTTCAGCGAAGTCCGCGAGGGCGACACCGTCATCGACCTCGGCAGCGGCGCCGGCATCGACCTGCTCATCGCCGCGAAGAAGACCGGGCCGACGGGCCGCGTCATCGGCATCGACATGACCGACGCCATGATCGAGCGCGCTCGCGGCAACATCGCCGCGGCCGGCGTGAGCGACTACGTTGAAGTCCGCAAGGGTCTCATCGAGAGTCTGCCCGTTGAGAGCGGTACGGTGGACTGGGTCATCTCCAACTGCGTCATCAACCTCTCGCCCGAGAAGGACCGCGTCTTTGCCGAGATTGCTCGCGTTCTCAAGCCCGGCGGCCGCATGCTCGTCTCCGACATCGTCGTTGAGAACCTGCCCGAGGAACTTCGGCGCAACCAGGCGTTGTATAACTCCTGCGTCGCCGGCGCGATCAGCGAGAAGGACTACCTCGACGGCCTGCGCCAGGCCGGCATGACGGACGTGCAGGTGCGCACCCGGCACATCTACGACGACGTTCAACTTGAGGCGCTCATCGAGAGCGAGATCGTCGAGCCGAGCGCGGCTCCGGCCGCCAAATCGGGCGGCTGCTGCGCCCCATCCTGTTGCGGCGGCTCGGGCGATGTTGACGTCGCGCAGATGGCCCGCCGCGCCCGCGGCAAGATTGCCAGCATCAGCGTGTACGCGCGCAAATCCTGAGACGCCCACGATGAGGCTCTGCGATTCGTGGGGTGCGTCCACGCCCACGATGAGGCTCTGCGATTCGTGGGGTGCGTCCACGCCCACGATGAGGCTCTGCGATTCGTGGGGTGTCTTTCGCAAGAGGCATACGATGCTCCATGCGACACTTCCTCACCACCGCCGACTGGTCACGCGCGGACCTCCAGCGCCTGCTCGATGAGGCGAAGCGTCTCAAAGCGGACCCCATTCAGCCGCGCCTCAAGGACAAGACCATCGCCCTGCTGTTCTTCAACCCCTCGCTTCGCACGCGCAGCAGCTTCGAGATCGGCGCCTTTCAGATGGGCGCCCATGCGGTCGTGCTGGAGCCGGGCAAGGGCGCCTGGCCGATCGAGTTCGTCGACGGCGTGGTGATGGACGGCGAGGCGGAGGAGCACATCGCCGAGGTGGCCCGCGTCCTCTCGCGCTACTGCGACTGCATCGCGGTGCGCGCCTTCCCCAAGTTCATCGACTGGTCGGTGGACCGCGAGGATCGGGTGATCCGGCAGTTCGCCCGCTACGCGACGGTGCCCGTCATCAACATGGAGACGATCACCCACCCCTGCCAGGAACTGGCGCTGATGCTCGCGCTTCAGGAGCGCTTGGGCGGCCAGTGCGATGGGAAGAAGTTCCTGCTCACCTGGACGTATCACCCCAGGCCGCTCAACACGGCCGTGGCCAACTCGGCGCTGCTCATCGCGAGCAAGTTCGGTCTGAACGTAACGCTCCTGTGCCCGACGCCGGAGTATGCCCTCGACGATCGCTACATGAGCCTTGCGAAGCAATACACGAAGGAAAACGGCCGCACCTTCGCCATGACGCACGACATCGAGAGCGCGTACAAGGGCGCGGACATTGTGTATGCGAAGAGTTGGGGCGCGCTGCCCTACTTCGGCAAGTGGGAGCCGGAGAAGCCCATCCGCGACCGTTTCAAGCACTTCATCGTGGACGAGAAGAAGATGTCTATGACGAACCACGGCGTCTTCAGCCACTGCCTGCCCGTGCGGCGGAACATCAAGGCCACCGATGCCGTGCTCGACTCTCCCAACTGCATCGCAATCGAGGAAGCGGAGAACCGCCTGCACGTGCAGAAGGCGCTGATGGATTTTCTTGTGAACCGGCAGTGAGGAGCGCGATCACCCCACGATTCGCTCGAAGACTCGCTCATCGTGGGCGTGGGAACAATGACTGTAATGATGCTGGATTCCGACCTCATCGCTGCGCTTCGGAATGCCAGGCACATCGCCGTGCTCACCGGCGCGGGGGTGTCGGCGGAAAGCGGCGTGCCGACCTTCCGCGACGCCCTCACGGGACTGTGGGCGAAGTACGACCCGATGCAACTCGCCACGCCCGAGGCGTTCGCACGCGATCCTGAGACGGTCTCCCGCTGGTACGACGAGCGGCGGCTCAACGCGCTCAGGCGCACGCCGAACCCGGCGCACCTCGCGCTGGCGCGCTGGCAGCGGCACATGATCGAGCGAGCCCGCACATTCACCCTCATCACCCAGAACGTCGATCGCCTCCACCAGGCGGCGGGCAGCACTGACGTGATCGAGGTACACGGCTCACTCATCGACTGGCGCTGCACGCGGACGGGGCGAATCATCGAGTGTCGCGGCCCGGCGTTCCCGCAGCATCCGATGCCCAGCGGACACGGCGGCGTGCTGCGGCCCAACGTCGTGTGGTTCGGTGAAGCGCTGCCCGAGGACGCCGCGTCCGCCGCCCAGCATGCCTCCGGGTTCTGCGATGTCTTCATCTCCATCGGCACTAGCGCCCTCGTCTATCCCGCGGCCGGATTCATCCACTTCGCGAAGTCTTCGGGCGCGGTGACCGTCGAGATCAACCGGGATCCGACGCCGGCGACGGAGATCGTCGATCACTCGATGCTCGGCCTGGCGGGCGAGATCGTGCCGGCGCTGGTGGAGGCGTGGGAGCAGGCGTGAGAGGTTCATCGATCGCGCTCCCCGGCGCCGGGCCTTCGGGTCGCAGCCGAACAACTCCGGGCCAATCCGCTACGATGCGCCGATCATGACGACCGAAACTCCCTCGCAGCGCACCGCGCGCCTCGCCGCGCTCGATCATGAACACGTCTGGCATCCCTTCACGCCGATGCGCCAGTGGCGCCAGAGCGAACCGATCATCATCGACGCTGCCGAAGGCGATGAACTCATCGACACCATGGGCCGGCGGTACATCGACGGCGTCAGTTCACTCTGGTGCAACGTCCACGGTCACCGCGTACCGGAGATCGATGCCGCCATCCGCGCCCAACTCGATCGCGTGGCGCACAGCACGCTGCTCGGACTGGGCTCAACGCCATCTATTGAGTTTGCGGCGCGCCTCGTACAGGCGGCGCAATCACTCGCGCAATCGCGCGAGTCACGCCGGCTTCCGCCTCGTCCGCCTCTCACCAGGGTGTTCTACTCCGACTCCGGCGCGACCGCGACCGAACTGGCCATCAAGATGGCTGTCGGCTTTCATCACCACAGCGGCCGGCCTCAGCGCACCACCATCATCGCCTTCAGAGGCGCGTACCACGGCGACACGGTCGGCGCGATGAGCGTCGGCTATTGCGAGACCTTCCATCGGCCGTTCGAAACGCTCACTTTCCGCACGGTCTTCAGCCCCGCCCCCGATGTGACCAGCGCGCCCGAAGCGCAGGACATCGACTGGCCCTGGCATGATGAGGCGTTGCGCCGCGTCGGGCGCGACCGCTGCCTGGCGCAGTTCGACGAGGCGCTCGATGCGCATGGCGACACCGTCGCAGCGGTGATGATTGAGCCGTTGGTCCAGGGAGCGGCTGGCATGGTGACACACCCGGAAGGTTTTCTCAGCGGTGTCGCGCAACTCTGTGCAGCGCGAGGCGTACCGCTCATCGCCGACGAGGTCGCCGTCGGTTTCTGCCGCACCGGGACGCTCTTTGCCTGTGAGCAGGAAGGAGCGGTGCCGGACATCCTCTGCCTCGCCAAGGGCATCAGCGGCGGCTACCTGCCCCTGGCGGCGACGCTCTGCACGGACCGGATCGAACAGGCCTTCGAGGGCGAGCCCTGGGAGCACAAGACGCTCTACCACGGACACACCTACACCGGCAACGCGCTCGCCTGCGCCGCGGCCCTGACCAATCTCGATCTCATTGAACGGCGCGGCACCTGCGCCGCCGTGCAGCGCAACGCGGCGATCATGGCTGAGGCGCTGGGCGAGCTGCGCGATCATCCACACGTGGGCGATGTACGGCAGCGCGGGGTAATGGCAGGGATCGATCTCGTCGCCTCACGCCGGCCGCGGCGGGCGTTTGACGTGAAACCGCGTCTCGGTCATGCCGTTTGCGCCGCGGCCCGGCCTCGCGGCCTGATCATCCGCCCTCTCGGCGATACGGTCATTCTCAACCCGATCCCGGCGATGCGGGCCGATACACTTGAGCGGATGATGCGGATCGTCATCGGGACGATCCGATCGTTCGACTTCGAGGCCGCGCGTTGCTGAGGGCGGTCGCGGCCGCCGGGAGCGCCCATGCTTGCCGCGCTCATGATCGACGAAGCCATCGCCCGGACCGAGCGGGACTGGTTTGCGCGCACGGTGGTCGGACTTCTGTCGGCCGGCCTGCGCGTGGTGAGGCTGATGCCCGAATCGCAGCCGGATGATCCGCGCATCGCCCTGACGCCGCTGATTCCGTATCGGCCGTCGGGACTGCCATGGTCGGTGAAGTCGTCGATCCGCGAGGCGCGAGAGGCGCTGGCGCCGCACGCGCCGGACGTGGTGCACGCGATCGGCGCGGGATCGTGGCGCACGGCACTGGCGCTGGCGAAGGAGATGCAGTGCCCGGCGGCGCTGTCGGTCTGGTCGCGGGAAGAAGCGCGGGCCGTGCCCAGGCCCGGCGCCGTGCCGCAACTCGGGGCGGTCCTTCCCGCATGCGAGGCGCTGGCGCAAGAATGCGGCCGGTCGGTGCCTCGCGAGATGGTCCAGGTCGTGCCCATCGGCGTCTACGTCCCGCCCGAGCCGCACCAGATTCTTGCGCAGATCGAGTTCAGCGTAGCCGTCGTGCTCGCGGGCCGGGGTGCGCCCGCGGCCGCGATCGAGAGCGTGATCGACGGCCTGGCAATGGTGGCGCCGGACTTCCGGCAGGTGACGATCTTCGCAGACCTCGACGAATCCGTCCGCGCCCGCGCCTGGCGCCGGGCGGGCGAGCGATCCGTGCGGGCGCAGTTCAGCCTCACGCCGGACGTGCTCGAGCACCGCGATCTGGTGCTGTCCGCAAGCGTGCTGCTGGCGCCCGCGGCGACGGGGCGGTGCAACAGTTTCCTGATCCAGGCGATGGCGATGCCGATGGCCACCATCGCCGTGCGCGACCTCTACAACGACGTACTCAACACCGACGAGGCGGCGACGATCATCGAACGCGCCGAAGCGGCCGCGTGGGCCACCGCTCTGCGCCGTATTCTCTCCGATCCTCAAGGGGCGCGCACCCGAGCCGAGGCCGCCCGCCGGCTCATCGCCGCCCGCCACTCCATGTCAACCCAAAGCGAGCTGCTCGCCTCCACCTACGAGCGCATGCTCACTGGCGGAAACGTCGCGATTGCCACCTGAGCCGCCCTGGTCAGAATCCGGGGGCGCCTCAGGTTCGAGGCGTGCCCCCCCCAGCGGGTCAGAACACAGCCGGAGGGGGGGATTTCCTGCTCCGTTACCGCACAAGGAAGCGCCGGGATGCGTAAGGATCATGCCGCAAGTCGGCTCCGACGCCCGGCCAACGAGTTTTTTTGCGATCTAACATGCTGAAAATGAAAGAGTTACGTCTGGCGTACCGGGAAATGTACGCATTTTGTTGCTGAATATGCTCAAGTCTGTCCGATTTCTGAAGTGATCATCTTTCTCCCCTCCGCCCCGTTGCCGCCTCTGGTGGCAACGGGGTTTTCCTTTGGCCGGCCCGTTGCCGGGCTTGTGCCGGGCCGACGTCCAACGCCTGAGGTGATCGCGGCAACCAGGGTCAGGCGAACCTCAGAGACTGTTTGAGAACTGCGCGTGCCGTGGTCAAGCGACGCTTCGGGAGCGCGGGCCACGCCGGCGCGCGATCGACGACCGAGCCGGCGTGATCGACCGTCCGCGTCACGACGTGGTCCTCCGGTCGCGGAGCCTCCCTCCGGACCGCGGCACCCGACGGCTTTCAGGCAGGTTCTCAGGTGCGAATCAGTTGCAGGAGTTTGCGCGGCGACTCGCTCTGGAGCGTGCAGACGCTCAGTCGCACTGCCTCGCAGACGGCCGCGGTCGATGCGAGGGGGTAAGGCTCGCGCTGGCGGCGCCGAGGGTCGAGGATCGCATCGATCTCCTCGGCGAGGAGGCGGGCAGGCGCGGACGCGGCCGTCGCGTCAAAGGAGGATCGCTCGAGCACGTTTCCCCCGAGGTCCACGAGTTCGAGGTCGTGGTCGGTCATGCGGGCGCAGCCTTTCTCGGCAAGGACAGTCACGCCCCGCGCCCAGGTTCCGCCGCAGTCGCTGACATGGATGCTGGCACAGCAATTCTGTGCGAAGCGGGCGTTGACGGTGATGTGGCCGTGCAGGTCGCGCGGCGACTCGGGGGCGGTGGAAGCCGGTCCGCTCATGGCGGCGTCGAGCAACTCGATCGGGCCGCACAGGCGTTCGACCGTGTCCGCCGCGTCGGTAAGGCGGGCGTGCAGCGAGCCGCGCGACGCGCGGCATCGCATCATCACGTTGACGGACCGAACTGCGCCGAGGCTCTCGCGACAGTCTTCAAAGAGGCGCATCGGGGCGCTGTGCCGCATCGCCGGCACAAGCCAGACGGGCGACCTGACCGGATCGGCGCCGCCGTCGGAGATGCCCTCGGCGATCGGCTCGAGCGTCAGCGTCGCCGCGGCACGGTCGAGAATCGCCTTGCGCTCCTCGCGCACGACGCCGCCGAGCGTGAGCAGCAGCAGGACGTCGTGCGGCACGTCGAAGACGGCACGACGCAGGTCGTCGGTCTTCTCCGCGCCGAGGCGGGCCGAAAGTTCCGCGGCTGCGGGCGACGGCGCGCCGGCGCACACGATCTCAATCCCGGCGAGGGCGCGCACCTCCTCGACGAGGTCGGCCTGATCCGGTTCGCACCAGACGATGGCCCGCCGGCCCGTGCCGCCGCCGGCGCCCGCGATCGAGTGCGATTCGGCATCGAGCATCACATCCGCCGTCATGCCGACAGTGTATCGGCGCCGCACACTCCCTGCGCGGCTTGCAGGCGCAGAGGCAGGCGGCCAGGGACTTGCCCGGCGATGAGACGACGCCGTCCTCGGCTGATCCTCTGCCTGAGTTCCTCGATGGCCTCCCGCCCTATCATCCAGCGCCGCTGCGGATGCGGCGATCGCTCCGGGTTCATCCCGGGGAGGAAAGTCCGAGCACGGCAGGACACGGTGGTGGGCAACACCCACCGGCCCGAACAGGGCGCTTCGGCGCCACGGTCGCGGGCCAGGGACAGTGCCACAGAAAACACACCGCCGATGGCCGGGCCTCGCGCCCGGCACAGGCAAGGGTGAAATGGTGCGGTAAGAGCGCACCGCCCGGTCGGCGACGATCGGGGCAGGGCAAACCCCACCGCGTGCAAGATCACGCAGTTCCCGGCTGGTCCGGCCAATGGGAACGGGTAGATCGCTGCATGGCGCCGCTTCGGCGACGCCACGCCCCGTCGCGGCAACGCGCCGGGAAGAGAAATGATCGCCCCGCGCCCGACGCAGCCCCCGTCAAGGAGTTCGCGGGCGCGGAACAGAACTCGGCTTACGATCCGCAGCCGACCGCCATGACACACGCCGGCAACCAACGCCGCGCGTGTCGTGGCGCGCTGAATGCGAAGGTCTCAGAGCAGCAGAGGCATCGCGGGAGAGAACCCGCGAATCGTGCCGAGCGTCCGAGACCGCTTGCGCCTCCGCGTTCGATCGCCGTTCACGCCCCCGTCTCGATGCGCGGGCGGAACTCGCCGAGCATCTCCGGCACCGTTCCGTCATTGGCGAGATGGAACTGGAGCATCGCCAGCGCCGTGATCGCGGCGCGGCGGCGGACCATCTCGCGGTCGCCGACGAAAACAAAGTGCCGCACGTGCGAACTCGGCTCACCGTCTTCGTCGATGAAGGCGAGGGCGATGAAGACGGTGCCGACGGGCTTGGCCGCACTGCCTCCCTCCGGCCCGGCGACGCCGGTGATCGCCAGCGCGTACCGGGCCCCGCTCTGCGCCAGCGCGCCGATCGCCATCTGGTCCGCCGTCAGTCCCGACACCGCACCGTGCTGAGCGATCGTCTCCGGCGAGACATCGAGGAACTCGGCCTTGAATGCATTGCTGTACGTGACCCAGCCGCCGAGGTAGACCGCGCTGGCGCCGGGCACGTCCGTGATCATCGAGCCGACAAGCCCGCCCGTGCACGACTCGGCCGTGACGAGCGTCGCGCCCTGAGCCGCGAGGCGGCGCACGATCACCGAAGCCAGAGTGTCTTCATCGCGGCCGAAGGCATAGACGCCCAGGCGCTCCTCGACCGTGCGCGCCGTCGTGACGAAGAGGTCCTCGATCTCCGGTGCCGCGCCGGCCGCGCGCACGCGGACGCTGACGATGTAGTCGCTCACGAGAGTTCCGACGACGACAGGCCCGCCGCGCTGCATGAGGTCTTCGATGATCTCGCCGACCTTGCTCTCGGCAAGGCTCACGGTGTGAATCCACGCGGTGAGGCAGCGGTCCGATCCGTTCACAAGTTCTCGCACGGCCGGCGCGACGTGATCGGCCCACATGCGCTTCATCTCGCCGGGCACGCCGGGCATGACATAGATGGGTGTCCCTTCGGCGCGGGCGGCCAGCCCCGGCGCCGTGCCGACCGGGTTGCCGAGCATCGCGGCCGAGCGCGGCCGGCGAACCTGCTGGAGATTGCGCCGCGGCATCTCCAAGCCGCGCTTCTCAAAGCGGCCGCGAAGCAGACCCAGCGCCGCTTCGTCGGTCACCAGTTCCTCGCCCAGCGCATCCGCCAGCGCTTCGCGCGTGAGGTCATCCTCGGTCGGCCCGAGTCCGCCGGTGATGAGCAGCACGCTGACACGAGGCGCCGATTCGCGGATCGACGCGGCGATCGCGGCGCGGTCGTCGGGCAGCGCAAGGTGGAAGGCCGTCTCGACGCCGAGTTCGAGCAGGCGCTGCGAGAGCCACGTGCTGTTCGTGTCCACCCGGTCGCCGCTGGTGAGTTCATCGCCGACCGTGAGGATCCCCGCTGTGATCCGGCTCATGGGGTGATGGTATGAGGGCGGAGGCACGAGCATCGCCCTGAGAGTCGCCGGACGCGAGGGCGGCGCTATCGCACGTGCCGCTTTCGATACCCCGTGCTCGGATCGCCGACGTGGTGGACGGCGAGCGAGTTTGTCGAGCCGACGCGGCCGATCGGGTGGCCCGCGAGGATTACCACCGGCTCCCCGCGCTCCACCCAGCCGCGCGCCAGCAGCAACTCGTCCACCAGGCCCGTGAACTCGTCGAGATCGGGCGGCATGTCGATCTCGACGGGCGTGACCCCGTGCAGCACCGTCAGGCGCCGCAGCGTCGAGCGGTCCTCTGAGCCGATCACGATCGGGATGCGGAAGTTGTTCTGACTGAGGTGCAGTGCGGTCAGGCCAGATTCGGTTGGCGCCACGATCACCTTTGCTCTCACGTCCTGCGCGATCATCCACGCGCCGTGGGCGATTGCAGCGGTCCAGTGCCCCTTGCGGCGCTCGGTGGTCAGCGGCGGCGGCTGATGCGGCGTGCTGCGGATGTACTCCTCCGTCGCGGCGGCGATGCGGCTCATCGTGTCCACCGCAAGCACGGGCCACGCCCCCACTGCCGTCTCGCCAGAGAGCATCACCGCATCCGCTCCGTCGAGGATCGCGTTGGCCACGTCGCTCGCCTCGGCCCGCGTCGGCGAAGCGTTGGCGATCATCGATTCGAGCATCTGCGTCGCCACGATGCAGGGCCGGCCGCGGCGCTGGGCGGCATCGACGAGGCGCTTCTGAATCGCCGGCACCTCCGCCAGGTCCATCTCGACGCCGAGGTCGCCGCGGGCGACCATGATCACCTCCGCCTCGTCGAGGATCGCGTCGATGTTCGCCAGAGCCTCCGGCCGCTCGATCTTGGCGATGATCGGCAGCGACCGCCGTCCCGAGCCCTTCATCAACTCCAGAATCCGCCTGTGCAGGAGTTGCACATCCTGCGCCTCGCGCACGAAACTCATCGCGACGAAGTCGAGTTCATTGCGGACCGCCCACTCGAGACAGGCGTGGTCCTTCTCGGTGACGCAGGGCAGGCGCACCTGGGTGTTGGGCAGGTTGACGCCCTTGCCCGTGGTGACCAGTCCGCCCGTGGTGACGCGGCAGGTGATCTCTTCGGGCCGGCAATCGACGACGAGCATGCGGATTGCGCCGTCGTTGATGAGCAGTTTCTGCCCCGCTTCAACGTCGCTGACGAGGCCCGGGTAGGTGCAGGAGAAGCGCGGCCCGGCAGCCACGATGGGTTCGCGCTGGAAGACGACATCCTGCCCGGCCTCGACGTTGACGCCGCCATCAATGACCTGCCCGACGCGGATCTTCGGACCCGAGAGATCGCCAAGCACGCCGAGGGGATGGCCGACCTCTTTCTCGACCTGGCGGACGGCATCGAGAACCTTCCTGTGCTCCTCAAGCGATCCATGCGAGAAGTTGAGGCGGAAGACCGAAGCGCCCGCCTCGACGAGTTTGCGGATCGTCGCGGCATCGCGGCTGGCCTTGCCGAGCGTGGCGACGATCTTCGTGAGTGTGTGCCGGGTGCGCCACATGGAGTGAATCTCTTATCGGCCCGATCGCCCCAACTCTACGACGGCGCGATAGCGGGCTCGAAAGAACTCCGCCCACCGGATGCGGTCCCTCTGTGCCTTGAGCGGGTCAAGCCCCCTGGCCTTTCCTTCGGGCGACTGCGCGAGGCGCCAGTCGGCGCGAATCGCCGCGAGATTCTCCGCCGTCGCCAGCGACACCTCTCGCCCTTCGGTCAGCACGGCCGTCGGCATGTCGTGAAACAGCCGCAGCATCTCCGCCCGCACGGGATCGTCGGGCAACCGCCCGTTGATCGCCTTCCACGCCGACCGCAACTCCGCCTGGCTGTCGATCGCCATTGCGGCCAGAAGAGGCGCAATGAACCCGCGCACGTTGCTGTCCCAGTTCTCAAACGGTTCGGCGAGCGCAAAAGGATCAACGCGATCGACGAAGCGATCAAAGTGCTTCTCGTACATGACCCGGCGGATCGGAAGGCGGCGCAACTCAAACTGCTGCGGCCCGAGATCACCTTCCGAAGTCGTCAGCGGAAACTGCCACAACGCCTGACCATCTTCGCTCAGGCAGAACTCGATGAAACGAACGGCAAGGTCGCGGTTCGGCCCGCCGTTGAGCAGGCTGATGGGGTCGGGATCGATGTCGGAGAGGCGCGGCGGATCGACGTAGCCGAGGCGCTCGCTGCCGTCGGCGTTGCGGATGAACTGCGCTTGCGTGCGGCCGTAGAAGTCGATGCACATGCCCATCGCCGCTTCGCCCAGGCTCACGTCAATGGGGATCTTGCTCGACGAGTCGGCGAAGTACCGGGCGTTGGCGCTCGCCTCGCGCACGATGCGCCAGCCTTCGCGCCAGCCGAGGCGCTGGAGAATCACGTCAAAGACCGTCGCGATCGAGCCGGACTGGCCCGGATCGGCGAGCGCGACCCATCCCATGAGGCGCGGGTCGGCGAGGTCGCTCCACGTCTGCGGCTCCGGCACGCCGAGGTCGCGCAGCACATCGAGGTTGTACACCAGCCCGAAGCCGGAGAGCGCCGTGCCGAACCAGTGCAGATCTTCGTCGTAGAGCACGTTGCGGCCGACGCGGTTCTCGCCGTACCACTCGTGAAGTTGCTCAGCGCTGAATTCGACGGGGACCGTAATGGTGGCGGAGCGCACCGTGCCGTCGGACCGCGTGCAGGTCACGGCCCGCTTGACCTGCGCGTGCTCATAACTGCCGCCGCCGAAGAGCAGATCATAACTCATGGACCCGGGTGCGATCGGTCCGCGCTTGATCGCGGCCTCGTACTCAGCGAAGAGTTGGCGCCGGATCTCGGCCGTGCCGCCGGGGGTGCGCCAGTCGATGACCACGCCGCGCCCCTCGAAGGTGGCGCGGTGCCAGCGGTCGAAGGCGAGGCCGAACTCCGTGCGAATCTGCTCGTTGTGCGGAGTAATGATGACCAGGCGCAGCGCGGCGCCATCCACCGGCCCGCCCCGCGGCCGGAACGCAAAGGGCACGCCCAGCACGACCAGCAGCGCGGGAAGGAAACTCCACTTGAGCCAGTCAGTGTGCATGACGTCCCTTTGAACCCCGCCTACCGCGTCGCAACTTCGCTGATCTCCTGCGCAAAGCGATGCGCTGCGTCCGCCACGGCATCGGCCCAGGGACGATCAGCCTCCTTCTCGTATGCGAAGATCACGCTGCGGCTGGCGGTGATGATCGCTCCGCGCCCGTCAGGGTTGAAGCAGGCGCGCACATCCTCGGCGCCCCCTCCCTGCGCGCCGTAGCCCGGCACGAGGAAGATGCACCGGGGCATCAGCGCCCGGAGCGAGGCAATTTCCGATCGCTTCGTCGCCCCCACGACCGCGCCGAGATCGCTGTAGCCGAGCATCCCCATGTGCTCGCGCGCCAGGCGATCAACGACGCCGGCCACGTGTTCCGCGACCGTCTCGCCGCTCTCGAGCCGAGCCTGCTGGATCTCGTCGCCACCCGGATTGCTCGTGCGCACGAGGACAAATGCGCCGCGCCCGTCGCGGCAGAAAGGCTCAATCCCGTCTGCGCCGAAGTAGCCGTTGATCGTCACCGCATCGGGGACCGCCAGGCGCGGAGCCAACTCGTCGCGGTCGATCCACGGTTCAAAGATGCCGCGCGCGTAGTGCTCGGCGGAGAGGCCGATGTCACCTCGCTTCGCGTCGAGAATCGCGATCAGTCCAAGGTCGGCCGCATCGGCGATCAGGCCGGAAAGCGTCTCGACGCCTTCGTCGCGGTAGCGCTCGAAACACGCGCTCTGAAACTTGACGGCGGGGACGGCATCGGCCACAGCGTCGAGCACCACCGAGCAGAACTCGCTGATCGCCGCCAGAGCGCTGCGCGGGCCATCGATGCGCCGGCGCAACTCGGCCGGCAGACGCTCATGCACCGGGTCGATCCCCACGCACGCAGGCGAGCCCTTGTGCCCGATCGCATTGAGCAGCCGATCCGAGAAGTGTTCCACGAGCGCTCCGTTCGCTGAAATCGCGGGAGTCTATGCGCGCAGCACGGTGGTTTGGCGGCCTCGGGGCGCGCCCGCGCTAAACTCTGGCGGACCAATGTCCATGATCGCCAGGCCCCGACATCTCGACATCAAGCGCGATCGCGGCCTCACCATCGAGTGGGAGGACGGCTCGACGACCTTCTATTCCGTGACGTACCTGCGCAAGTGGTCCCCCTCGGCCGAGGCCCGAACCCTGCGCGAACAACTGGCGAGCAATCCGCTGACGGTCCTTCCCGCGTCTGCGGTGTCCGACGGCAAACCGCTTACCATCGTGGACGCCGAGTTCGTCGGAAACTACGCGATCAAGATTCACTTCAGCGACGGTCACGACACGGGGCTGTACTCGTGGGAGTATCTCGTGGAGATCGACCCGGCCCGCCAGGCGTCGCGTAAGTCGTTGGAGTCTCCCGTGGTGCGCGAGAGACACGGATGAGCGACCGGATCGAGATCGCGCCCCTGCCGTCGCCCGCGAAGATCGAGGACATCGACTGGCTCGCGCTCGGCACGCCGCGCCCCGATCCCTTCACGCTCCGCCTGACCGTCGGCCCGGCGCACATCAGCCGCGTCATCCCCCACGTGCCCAACACGACTTTCGTGCAGTGGCTCGAATCAATGGCGGTCGCACACAGCGCTTCGCTTGGATTCGACGACGCCTGGCATCGGCAGCGCGACCTGATCTGGTTCGTGCGGCGGCACGAGATCGACTACCTCGCCGAAGCGCTCGAAGGCGATGATCTCGTGATGGCAACGTGGGTCGAGGGATTCAACAAGACGAGTTCGCCCCGGCGGTACCTCATCTGCCGCCCGCGCGACGAGGCCGTGATCTGCCGGGCGATGACGGTGTGGGTGCTCATGTCGCGCAGCACGCGGCGGCCGCAGCGCATCGACCCCGGCGTGGCGGCGGCGTACCTGGCTTGATCGTCGCTCGCGCGCCTCGTCTGTTGATGTCTGCGCCGCAAGTGACTCGATCCGGTCTCTCGTCTCGGCCTGCTTTCCAGCGCGGCGCAAATGGGCAGGCACTTCTTCGGCAGCGCAGACATCATTAAGCCGTGTCTTCACCGTTGAACTTCTCCCTCAGCACGCGCGATCGCGAAGTCGCAGCGAGCAAGCGAACCAGAAAACAAACGGGACAGGTACATTTATTGCCAACCGGATTTATCGCGTAACGACTTGGAAATAAAGGACATAAAATGTACCTGTCCCGTTTATTTTGAACGGAAATAAACGTACCTGTCCCGTTTGTTTTTGCCGGGTTCGCCTTGTTTGCGGGCGCGGGTTGGAATACGCTCGCACATGCCACGCACCGCTCGACGAACGCCCGGCGGCTATGTCTACCACGTCCTCAATCGAGGCGTCGGCCGACGCACCATCTTCGAGAAGGACCATGACTACGAGGCGTTCGAACACATCATGGGCGAATGCCTTGACCAGCATCCAGGCGCCCGCCTGCTCACCTATTGCCTCATGCCCAACCACTGGCACCTGCTGCTCTGGCCGCGCAGCGACGATGACCTCGCGCCCTTGATGCAGCGCCTCACGTTGACACACGTCTGCCGATGGCAGCGACATCGGGAGTGCCACGGCACGGGCCACCTCTACCAGGGTCGCTACAAGTCATTCCCCATCCAACAGGACAACCATTTCCTCATCGTGGCGCGATACGTCGAACGCAACGCGCTCCGCGCCAATCTGGTCAAGCGGGCCGAAGACTGGCCCTGGTCTGGCTTATGGATTCGACAACAGGGCGATGACGAACAGCGTCGCATGCTCACGGCCTGGCCGGTCGCGCAACCCCGAAACTGGCTCCGTCTCGTCAACGCTCCGCAAAGCGACAAGGAGCTCGACACGGTGCGAGTGAGCGTCGACCGTGGACGGCCCTTCGGCTCCGACCAGTGGAGCACGCGCGTCGCACAAGCACTCGGCTTAGACCACACCTTTCGCGAACGAGGCCGACAGCCCAAGACCTCCTGACCGTCACAAGCCCCGCCGGCGACCCAGCCTCGCGAGGCCCAAGCGAGAGATGCGGTTCGCCAGAAACGACCCGCAAAACAAAAGGGACAGGTACATTTGTTTCGGGACGAAAATCGGCTGTAAGTCTTTGATATACAAGCAGATAAAATGTACCTGTCCCGTTTATTCGGGAACGGAATAAACGTACCTGTCCCTTTTGTGTGAGGATTGCGCGATGCAACTTGCCTGACGGTCTCTCGTACCTCAGGTTCAGTCGGCGTCGTCGCCGTTGAGCGTCTCCTTCATCACCCGCCCGCTCACGAGGTCGTAGCACGTGGACAGCAGGCCGAGGATGCGGAAGCGGCTCTCGGGGAAGGGCGAAGGGCCGAGACGGCGCACCAGAACGTGCGAGACTTCCGGCGGCGCCAGACGCGTCTCAAATGAGGCGATCTCCGGCCGAAGGTCGTAGAACGAATCAATCAGGCAATCGAGAGGCTGCGGTTCGACCGCGAGAATCGAACGATCGAGCGGCTGATGCGCCGTCGCCGGCCCGGCGCCCGAGTCGATCGTGCGCTTGAGGCGGATGCGCTCGGCGAGTTCGACGGGATCAACGCCGCGGATCGTCCATGCGAGCGCAGGCTGGGCGTCAAGGCGCTCGGCGAAGAGGTGGGCGGCGGCGACGGCGTGCTTGCACCACGTCAGTTTGCCGTCGCGCACCTGAGGGCAGGTGCAGGTGGGCGTCGCCCCCTGCGCGCCGCGGACCGGGAGCAGCGCCATCGCGTGCGCATCGAGCACATCCAGCAGCTCGCGGCTGATCTCGCCCTCCCCCAGGCCGTGCGCCAGGCGCGCTTCGCCCGAGAGCGAGGAGATGATTCGCTCGCACGCTTCCTGCTCAAACGTAGGCCAGGCGATGGACCAGCGGTAGGCGCGGGCGCAGCGTCCCTGAATTGTCGACTCGATGCGGCCGGGCCTGACCTCAAGGCTGATGATCTGGCCAAGGCGAGCGTAACTGATGCCCTCATCGAAGAGCGCCTGATCACTCACGCATGCGCGGACGTCGTCGAGCCAGCGCCGCGTGAGCGGGTGAGTGCCGAGCCGATCAACGCGAAGGCTGAGTTTGACCCCGCGCTGCACGCGGCGAGGCTTATCAGGCAGGCGGCGCGGATTCGGCGATGGGGAGGAGGGGGTGGAGGTCATGTCGCGGCTGCCTCCGCGGCCGAGTCGTCAAGGTCGTCCGCCGATTGCATGTCCTCGTAGCGCAGGGCGAGCACCTCGCGCAGCTGATCGGTGCTCAGTTCCGTGAGCCACTGCTCCCCGGCGCCGACGACGTGCTCGGCCAGTTCGGTCTTCTGTTCGATCATCGCATCGATGCGTTCCTCGAGCGTGCCCGAGCAGACGAACTTGTGCACCTGGACGGCGCGGGTCTGACCGATGCGGAACGCGCGGTCGGTGGCCTGGTTCTCGACAGCCGGGTTCCACCAGCGATCAAAGTGGAAAACGTGATTGGCGGCGGTGAGGTTAAGTCCGAAGCCGCCCGCCTTGAGCGAAAGGATGAACACGGGGCAGGTTCCGTCTCGCATCTGGAATCGTTCGATCAACTGCTCGCGCTTGCCGATGGGCGTGCCTCCGTGGAGGAAGAGGGCCTCAAGACCCAGTTCGCGCCGGACCATCGAGGCAAGCAGGTGCCCCATCTCGCGGAACTGGGTGAAGACAAGCGCCGAATCGCCCTCGGCCACGACTTCCTCGAGCATCTCGATCAGGCGTGCCGCCTTGCCGGAGCGCGCGACGGTGACGGCGCCCTGGCGGCCTTCCTCGGCGTCGCGCAGGAAGTGGGACGGGTGATTGCAGATCTGCTTGAGTTTGACGAGCGTGGCCAGCACCAGCCCGCGGCGCTGAATTCCCTCGCTCGCGTCGGCCTGGCTCAGCATTGACTGGACCGTGGCCTCGTAGAGCCGCGCCTGCTCGGGCGTGAGCGAGCAGTAGACCTTGTACTCGAGTTTGTCGGGCAGGTCGGCGATGACGTGCGGATCGGTCTTGAGGCGCCTCAGGACGAAGGGCTGAATGAGATGACGCAACTGCCCGACGCGCTCCTGGTCGCGGTAGCGCTCGATGCCGACGGCGAACTGCCTGCGGAAGTCGTGCGCCGTGCCGAGGTAGCCGCTGTTGAGGAAATCCATGATGGACCAGAGTTCGCTCAGGCGATTCTCGACGGGAGTGCCCGTGAGGGCGATGCGCCGCTGGGCCGGCAGGCCGCGGATCGCCGCTGACTGCTTCGCGCTCGGGTTCTTGATGTTCTGCGCCTCGTCGAGGCACACGCGCCACCAGGGCACGCGCCCAAGCGTCTCGCGGTCACGGTGCACAAGGGCGTAGGTTGTAATGACGATGTCGTGGGCGCGGGCGTGCTCGATCAGGGCCTTGCCGACGGCGCGGTTGACGCCGTGATGCACCATGGCCCGCAGGCTCGGCGAAAACCGCCGCAACTCGCGCACCCAGTTGCCGAGTACCGAAGTCGGCACGACGAGCAGCGTCGGCGGCACCGCGCTCTCGGCCGAGGCGGTGTGCGGACCCGCCGAGTTGCGCGCCGCCTCACGCTCGGCCAGCAGCAGCGCGATGAGTTGAATCGTCTTGCCCAGGCCCATGTCGTCGGCCAGGCACGCGCCCAGCCCGAAGCGATCGAGGAATGCGAGCCAACTCAGCCCCTTGACCTGGTACGGCCGCAAGTGGCCCACGAACGACTCGGGCTGGGGAAGCATGGGCATGGCTCGCGCATCGGCGCCGGCGGCCGTGGTCCCGAAGAGTTGCCCCACCCAGCCGTCCGCGTCCATTCCCAGCACAGGCAGGCCCACGCGTTCCGGCGTTGAGCCGTACGCCAGGCGCAGCGCATCGCGAAGCATCATCTCCCCTTCGTCCGACTGCTCCCAGAACGTGCGGGCGCCGGCCAGGTCGCGCGGCCTGATCTCCACCCACTCGCCGTGCAGGCGCACCAGCGGCGATCGCTGCTGCGCAAGGCGCTCGAACTCCTCGCGCGTAAGGATGTGGTTCCCGATCGCCACCTGCCACTGGTACTGGATGATGGAGTCGAGTCCGATGGCGGCGCGTGCGTGGGTTGCGGAGGCTCCGGCTGAAGCAAAATCCACGTCGGCGCTGTGGACCTTCAGCCGCGCTGAAAGCCGCGCTTCGGGCCGGTCCCACCACCCGGGCACAACAACGCCGAAGCCCGACTCCTCCAGCACCCGCCTCACCTCGCGCAGGAACAGGTACGCCTGGTCGGTGGTGAGGTCGATGCCGATCGGATGCGCCTCGCTCAGGGCCGACTCGATCGGCGCAAAGAGCTTGGAGGCCCGTTTGAGTTCGCCCAGCAGCAGGTCCTGCGGCCGATCGAGCAGGAGCCCGCCGACACTGAACACCTCGCCCGTGAAGGACCACACTTCCGCCGCGCTCACGCGCACACCCGGCTCGTCGGCGGACTGGAGGTGAAGCGACAGGGGCCAGGTGACGTCGCGCCCGGGCGCGTACAACTCGCTCTCGTCACGCTGAGCGGGCGGCTCTTCAAGTTCGAAGCACAGGCGGAAGGCGCGGCCCTGGCCGACGTCGTAGAGCCGCCCCAACCACTGCCGCACGCCCCGCATCAACTGGACTGCCGTCGAGACCGGCAGCGTGAGGCGCCCCTCGCGCCCGAGGAGGCTTGTGAGCCAGGCGACGTGCTGGTCGGCGAGTGCGTCGCACTCCTCGATCGCCTCGGGGATTCCCTCTTCAAGAAGGATGCGCCGAATGGCGGCGTCGGCGACGTCACTGACCATCTCATCGACGATCGTCCAAGGGTCTCCGGCCGCGCCATCGACCACGGCGCGCACAAGTGGCGGGGCGAAGCGCACGAGGCGCGCGAACCGCTGCGCCGCGTCGTCGTCGCTCAGCCACAGCCGCCAGTGCCCGCGCAGGCTCCCGCCGAGGTCCTGCTCGAGCGTCGGGATGAATCGTTGCGCGACGAGGAGTTCAGCGACGAAACGACCCGCGCGAATCCAGAAGTCCAGCGAAGCGCCACGGCGCAGGAGAGACGACGACTCATCTTCGTCGTGGTCGATCGCACTGAGCGCTTGAAGTACCCGCTCCGCAGGCAGAGACAGGACCGGTACCGTCCAAGGAGCCAGACCCTCGGCCGCGTGTTCCGGGCCGTCCACCCCCGCCTCAAAGAGCGCCGCCGGGCTTGGAAGCGGCAGCCTTCCGCACACGGGCAGTTGCACGACGAGCGTCTCCGCTACCGCCTCGTCACCGAAGAGCGCTTCCAGCGCCTGTTCGATCTCCTCGGGTTTCGCGGCGAACGGATGGGAGGCCGCGCGCCGAGCCGCTCCCGGCCCGCCCGGCGCAACTGCTCCATTTGAGGAAGGCACGGGTGTGCCCCCCGCCTTCTCCTCTCCGCCTCCCGAGCCAGCCGGCGCATCCGCTGCCGCCACGGCGGAAGCACCGGCCGAACGAACGAGAGTCTCTGTTGACTCCGCCCAGAATGCCAGCCGATGGTTCGACCAGTTAGCGTGGAGGATCAGCATGAAACGGGGACGACTCCCTTCGCCGCCAGGGCGCTGCGCTCGCGCCGCTCGAGCCGGCCGCCAATGGTCGCGCTGGGACTCGAACCCAGGACCTGCGGATTAAAAGTCCGATGCTCTACCGACTGAGCTACGCGACCGTTCTTCGCCCCGGACAGCGACGCCGAAGGCGAACAGAGAGGGTACGCGCGACGCGGCCGCCGATCAATCGCCAACGGCCGCTGCGAGTGTCGAATCCGCGCGATCCTCTTATTGACGCGGGAAAATGGAGCAGCGGCGGTGGTTGACCGGTGCGAAATGCGCCAGCCCCTTCATCCGCCCGATAACACGCCGAAGTCATGAAACCCGGTCGCCTGCCTCCCGCGCTGTCCACTGCGGCCGGCGCAGACGGCAGCGCGCATTCAACGCAATCGACTTGCTGGATAGTGAGACGTTTGAACGCTCACTCATTCAGTAGACTGCAGCGTCTGCCGATAGTTCATTCAGTCGCGGCCGCAAACTGTGGACCGATGATCAACCGGCAGCGGGGCGGGCGAAGAGGAGCGGGCAGATGTCTGGAGGCTCGATCATCGATCGGTTTCGTGCGAGCGAGAACCTGCCATCGCTTCCCAGCGTGGCGCTTCAGGTTCTCTCGCTCACTGAGCAGCCCGACTGCACGATCGAGCAACTCGCGGGCGTGATCCAGAATGACCCGGCGCTGACGGCCCGAATTCTCAAGGTCATCAACTCGCCGCTCTTCGGCATCGCCAAGAACATCACCTCGATCAAGCAGTCGTCGACCCTCCTGGGCATGCGCAAGTTGCGCATCATGGCCCTGAGTTTCTCGATCGTGCACTCGATCGCGCCTCGCGAGGATCGCACGCACTTCAACTACGAGCGCTACTGGAGGCTGTCGCTGACGGCCGCGGTCGCCTCGCGCCTTCTCGCCATGCAGACCGCGAAACAACTGACGGAAGACGCCTTCGTCGCGGGCCTGCTGCACAACATCGGCCTCGTCGCCGGCCACCTCACGGCCCCGGACCTGTTCGCTCCCCTCCTCGAGCGGCAGGCGAGCACCGGCTGGTGGACCGTCGAGGACGAGATCAAAGCGCTCGGCGTCTCACACGCTGAACTCAGCGCCGAATTGCTCGACGTCTGGGGGCTTCCCCAGTCGCTCACAGATGCCGTCCGCTTCTACCGCGAAGCGGATGACCGACGGACGGGTCCGGCGGAGGTCTCCGCCCTGAGCCGACTGCTTTGCGCCGGCGTGGCCATCGCCGACCTCTTCACGGGAGACGCCGCACTGCCCGACATCGAGCGCTGCCGCACCACGTGCATCCGCCTCATCGGCATCCGCAGCGAGAGCCTCGAACAGGTGCTCGATGCGGTCGCGACTCGCGTGCAGGAGATCGCCTCGATGCTCTCGCTGAACATCGGAGAGACGATTTCCTACGACCGGATCGTCGCACGAGCCAAGGAACAACTGCGCGACGCCATCTCCTCCGCCGAGCCGGACGAGGCGCCTAAGGCGAAGAAACGCGGCCGCGCGGCGTGAACCCGCTCCGCCGTCGCAGGATGTAAGCAACTCGCGAACGCCGGATCACTCCCGGCGCCTGTCTACCATTGCCTCGCATGTTCATCGACGAGGCGGTCATCGAGGTGCGCTCAGGGAAAGGGGGCCACGGGAGCGTCAGTTTCCGGCGCGAAAGGTACATCCCCAAGGGCGGTCCGGACGGCGGCAACGGCGGCAACGGCGGATCCGTCCTCTTCCTCGGAGACCCCAACCTCAACCCCCTGCTCGACTACCGCAGCCGGTTCCACTGGCACGCTCCCGCCGGCCGGCCGGGCAGCGGCCGCGACTGCTCCGGCGAAGCGGGGAGCGATCTTGTCCTCCACGTCCCGCCCGGCACGCTCATCTACAACGATGAGACGGGCGAACTCATCGCCGACGTCAAGGCGCCGGGCCAGCAGGTCGTCGCGGCGCGAGGCGGTCGCGGCGGCTTCGGCAACGCACATTTCCGCTCCTCGACCAACCAGGCGCCGCGCGAGGCCGAGCCGGGCGAGAACGGCGAGGTGCTTCGTCTCCGCCTGGAACTCAAACTCATGGCCGACGTGGGGCTTCTCGGAATGCCCAACGCGGGCAAGTCAACACTCCTGCGAGCCGTGTCGAGGGCGAGGCCCATGGTCGCGGACTTCCCTTTCACGACGCTCAAGCCGCAACTCGGCATCGCCGAACTCGACGCGGAGCGCCGCCTCGTCTTCGCCGACATCCCGGGGCTGATCGAGGGCGCGGCCGAAGGCATCGGCCTCGGCCACGACTTTCTGCGGCACGTCGAGCGCACGTCCCTGCTCGTCCATCTGCTCGACGCAAGCCCTGCGGACGGGTCGCAGCCCGCGGACAACTACCACACGATTCGCCGCGAACTGGCTCGCTACTCGACCGACCTCGCTGAGAAGGATGAGATCATTGTGCTCAATAAGATCGACCTGATCGCGCCCGGCGATCGCGGGCGGGTGCTCGATGAACTTGCGGGCCGTCTCGGCTTGCCGCGAGGCGAGCGCCCCCTGGCGCTGAGCGGCGCGACGCGCGAGGGAGTGCGCGACCTCCTGGAAAGGTGCTGGGAGAAGTCGGCCCTCGCACCGCAGCGCTGGAGCTAGCGATCATCATCGATCGCACGCCGCATCTGCCGCCATTCCTTCCCTCCGGCCGCGGCTGCCGGGAAAGGCTTGCGCCCGGTCCGGCGGGGTGCCCTCGAAACTCCAGGCGACCCGCACCGGACGGCGCCACTCGCCTGGTTGAGAACGCACTCGATCCGGCGCGGTGTGCGCGATTTGCGTAGCAGACACGGGAAATCCGCCCTGATGTGACTCCCGAAACGGCACTCGCACGCGCCGAATGCCGTTAATCGCACAAACTATGTGTGATGCCGCGAGGCGCGCGAATCAGCCGCAGGCCCGCTCGTGCGGGACGTGCCGGAGCGCCGGCGCGGCCGCGCCCCGCTTCGAGCCGCCCATGAGTGTACCGAGACCCAGAACCGACCAGGACCTCCTCGCCGAGATCGCCCGCAACATACGCTGGGATCCGCGCATCGACCAGGCGCCCATCGAGGTCCGCATCCGAGACGGCGTGGTGACGCTCTCGGGTACGGTGGAGAGCGCAGGGCGGAAACTCGCCGCCTACGAGGATGCGCTGCGCGTACAGGGCGTGCGCCAGGTGATCGACAACGTCGAGGTTCACAAGGCACCTCGGCCCGCCGAGCCTCGCCCTTGAGCAACTCCGGCGAACCGGCGATCTCAAACCTCCACGAGACCTTCTCCGATGGCGAAGCGCACAAGTTCCGGCGTCGTGTGCAGGTCGAGTTTGGACATGATCCGTTCGCGGTGACCGTCGACCGTCTTGGGGCTTCGCGACAGGGCCTTGGCGATTTCGAGACGCGTCAGCCCGCGCCCGATGAGACGCAGCACTTCCTGCTCGCGCTTGGAGCGCATGTCGATCTTGGAGTTGGGGGGGGCGGCGGCCTTCTGGGCCGGGCCGCTCGCCGGGCGGCATCGATCCGCGACCTTGGGGCCGAAGGCGAACTCGCCCCGCGCCACTTTGCGGATTCCGCGGATGATCTCCCCCGTGTCGTCGCTCTTGCAGAAGTAGCCCCACACCCCCGCCTTGAATGCGGCGCTGATGTAATGGTCGCGCACGTAGGCACTGAGGATGATGACGCGCGTCTCGGGGAAGCGCGCATGTATGTCGGCGGCCGCCTCGAAGGGATCAGGCCCCGGCATCTCGATGTCCAGGAGCACGATGTGCGGGCGCAAGCGGTCCACCTCGCGGACCAGGTCCTCCGCGGTCGCCAGGCGACCCACGCACTTGAGGCCGGGCTCGAGTTCGAACTTCGCCTTGAGCCCGTCTACCAGGAAAGCATGATCGTCCACGCAGAGAATCTCGATGGTCCGACTGGTCATTCCAGCACTCCTTCGTAGGCATCGATGGCTTCGCGAATCACGCGGCGAACCTCGTCGAAGTCGTTCACGTCGTTGATGCAGAACACGTCCATGGAACTCCACGCCTCGCCCGCCGGGCCGCAGAGGATGATCTGGCGCTCGCCTCGCTCGCGCAGGAACCGCCGGGCCGCGTCAAGGCGATCGTCGTGAGAGTCGATGAACCAGAGCGAGGCGTCCGTCTCCTCGCCTCCCGGCTTCACCTGCACCTCGAAACCCTCGACGCGCAGCATCGTCTCGACGAGCGTGCGCAGGCGCACGTCGCTCATGGCGAGGCTGGCGGTGCGCTGCGGCTCGGGCGCCTGCGGAGGCTCGGCGATGGGCAACTCCATGCCGATCGTCGTCCCGATGCCGACCTGCGACTCGACGAAGACTCGGCCGCCGGCGGCCTGCGCCACGCCGCGCACCAGCGACAGGCCCATGCCCGTGCCCAGGCCGCGCGGCTTGGTCGTGAAGAAAGGATCGAAGATGCGGTGCTGAACCTCCTCGGAGATGCCGCACCCGTTGTCCGTCACGCCGAGGCGGATGGACACGCCCGCAGGATCCCCCTGCGCCCAGAAACGCACGAAGCCGCCCTCCCCGATCGCCTCGCCGGCGTTGACGACGAGGTTGAGGACTGCCTGTGTGAGTCGGTGCGGCGCCACGGGCAGGTCGGGCAGGCCGGCGGGCAGTTCGGCCTCGAAGCGCGCGTGCTTTGGCACCGCCTTGTGCAGCAGCACGCTCACCTGCTGCCACCACTGCTCGATGTGCGTGGTCGGCTGCGACGCTTCGCTGTCGTCCGGATCGAGGGCGAGCAGGTGCAGCCCGTCGCTCAACTGCTGCAGGTAATCCGCGAGGCGCCGGACGATCTCGAGTTCCTGCCTCGCCGCCGGGGGCAGGTCCAGGGACTCCGCCGCATCGAGGCGGCATCGCATCGGCAGCAGCACGTTGTTCATGTCGTGCCCGAGACCCGCCGCCAGCGTCCCGATCGACGCCAGGCGGTCCGCCATGCGCAACTGTTCAATCGTTCGGCGGAGTTCCGATGTGCGCTCAGCGACCAGATGCTCAAGATTCTCACGGTGCTGCTTGAGTTCGTGCTCGATGCGCCGCTGATCGGTGATGTCCACGCCCAGGCCGGCGACGGCGACCGTCCTGCCCTGCTCATCGCACATGATCGAGTTGTTCCACGCGATGAGCCGCTCCTCTCCCGCGCGCGTCACGATGCGGTTCTCAAAGTGAGGCTCGATCACGCCCGACATGATCGCCTGGTGGAACACCTCGAAGGTGCGCGCCCGCTCGGCCCTGGGCAGGCACAGGTCGAACCAGTTCCTGCCGATCACTTCGCTGCGCGCCCACTGCGTGAGGTTGAGGAAGCAGTCGTTGCAGAAGGTGATTGAACCGGAGCGGTCGAGAATGACGCCCACGAGTTGCACGCGCTGGAGCAGGTCGCGGAAGCGCCGCTCCGACTCCGCCAGCACATCCTGCATCCGCTTGCGCATGATCGCAGAGCCGAGCGGGGCGACGGCGGTGGTCACCAGCGTGAGCAGGCGGGCGTCGATCGGGCGACGCTTCTTCATGAAGAAGGCGATTACCGCCGCGACTTCGCTCTCGTAAAGAATCGGAACGGCGAGCGCGGCGTGCAGTCCTGCCTCGGCCGCGGCCTCCACTCTCTGAAACGTTCCATCGGAACTCAGATCATCGACCCATTCGCTGCGGCGCGACGTCCACACACGCCCCGGCAGCCCGACGCCCCGCTCGAAGCGAAGGCTGTGCGTCCGCGCGCGGAAGCGTTCGAATGTGGGTTCGCTGCTGTGCCAGACCGGCGAACCGAGCAGGGCCGGCGCGCTCGGATCGGGCAGCCACGCCTCGCCATACTCCCATCCCGTTGCCTGGCAGATGCGCTGCAGCGTCGTCTCGAGGGCGGAGTTGAGGTCCGTTGCCTCTCCGATGGCCAGGCTGAGCTCCTGGAGCAGCCGAAGTTCCTCTTCGGCCCGGCGCCGCTGCGAAATGTCGTGGATGATGCCTGTGAAGAGCGGCTGCGACTCACCCGGCACATCGACGCGCGACACCGATATCTCGACCGTGAACGCGGATCCATCCTTGCGCACCGCTTCGAACTCCCGCGACCGGCCGAGGATGTTCGTAATGCCCGTGCGGCGGTAGTTGGCGAGATACCCATCATGCTTCTCTCGATGGGGCGCGGGCATGATCAGGCTGATGTTCCGTCCCACCATCTCTTCGGGCGCGTAGCCCAACACGCGCTGCACCGATCGGCTGGCGGACAATACCATGCCGAAGGCGTCGATGGTCACGATGGGATCGAGCGTCGAATCAAGGATTGCCTGGTGCCTGGCGAGCAGGCCGGCATCGGGCTGGGCAGACGCGGGCCGAGCCGCCCCAGGCTGAGCCGCGCGGCGCGTCCGCCGCCGCGGCTTCACTTGCTCTGCCTTCCTGGACGACTTCCCCGCCATGCCGCCTCCAAAATGGGTTGGGCCGAAACCTCTATGTTGAGATTATCACCACGCCGAACACGTCGGGGCAGCCCGAGGGTTGATCTTCGGGGTGGTTTCCCTGATGCCGGCGAGCAAGAATCAGTTATGCGCCCCCTCCGCGCCATTGCCGTCGTTGCTCTGCTGGCTGCGTCCGCCCTGGCCCAGCCGCCCGCAGATCGGCCGCACGCCCCTTCTTCAGCACCCGCAGGGCCTCCGTCGCCCCCGCCCGACGCCGACGGGGCTTCCAAGGCCCTGCTCGACTCGCCTCGCCACGGCGAGTGGATCGAGATCCCGCTGGCCGACTCAGAGGCGAAGGTCAAGACCTGGGTGGTCTATCCCGAGAGGGCTGACGCCGCACCCGTAGTTCTCGTAATCCACGAGATCTTCGGCCTGACGGATTGGATAAGGGCCGTGGCGGATCAACTCGCCGCCGAAGGCTTCATCGCCCTTGCGCCCGACCTGCTCTCCGGAATGGGACCCGGAGGCGGGGGAACCGAGTCGTTCGAGGGCGACGCAGTGAGGGCGGAGATACGCAAACTGACCGATGACCAAGTCACGGCGCGCCTGGATGCGGTTCGAACACACGCGCTCGCAGTTCCTTCGGCCGCGAAGTCGTCTGCGACCATCGGCTTCTGTTGGGGCGGGACGGCATCGTTCATGTATGCCACGCGGCAGGCGGGTCTTGGCGCGGCAATCGTCTACTACGGCACCGCGCCCCAAGCCGCGAAACTCGCCGCGATCAAGTGCCCCGTCCTCGGCCTCTACGGCGGCGACGACAACCGCGTGACCTCAACCGTCAGCGCAACGCAAGCGGCGATGAGAGAGCACACACTGGACTTCACGCCGCACACCTACGAAGGCGCCGGGCACGGATTCCTCCGTCAGCAGACGGGGCGCGACGGCGCCAACGAGCGCGCCGCAAGGGACGCATGGAAGCAGACCATTGCCTTCCTCCGCGAGCACCTCAAGTAGAAGCAACTCACTGCCCGCACTCGGGACAGAGCGAGCCTTCGCGCAGGCCGGTGCGCGGATAGCCGCACCGAAGGCAGCGCCCGCGCCGCCAGCGCTGCGCCGTGCGCCACCGCGCCGCTGAGGCCAAGAGCACGAACCACATCGCCGCGTAGAGGAGGCTGCTCGCCGCCATGCCGCCCCACAACGGCGTGAGGGGAAGCGCTCGCGGCTGAAACTCACGGTCGCGCGGCAACTGAACGCCGCCGCGCACCGAGTAGATGATGTCCGCGTTGCGCACCTGCGTCCTCCAGTGGATCGAGCAAGTCAGCGCCTTCATCGGCCAGCCGACCTCGCGGTACCACGCCAGCATGTTGAGATCGTCGATCGAATCTGGCCGCAGGTGGCGCGGCAAGGTCTGCATGTTGAACTTCCGGGCCTCGAAATCGGCGGTCGGGATCATCAGGGCGTGACCGGAGACCTGGTTGAACCAGTAACTGATCACGCGGTGCGAAGCGTTCTTTCCCTCGCTCAGGCTCCAGAGGCGCCGACCATCCGAGGTCATCACGAGGCCAAGATCAGTGGCGGCGGGCGGTCCGTATCCGTGGCGGCCTGCCGGCCAGAACATCGCGAACCAGGCGACGGCCACCGTTGTCGCCAGCCCAAGAGCAAGCGCCCAGGCGCATCGGCGAAAACCAGGACCGCGCGAACTCACCATCGCCCAACGGTAGCATGAATCGCCCGCGCTGAACCGACGGGTCGAGACCTGTGCGGTCGCCGGGCGGAAATCTTCCGCCTGGCGTTGTCCACCTCATTCGCCGTCTGCGAGTGTGGGGGTGCGGCAGTGACGCTCAGGCCGGTTGAACCGAGTCCGATCCTCACACCGCAAAGGCCGGCGACCGCGGTGGCGCCGGCGCCAGAACACCGACTCCACATGGCACCGGCCGGTGTGCCGGGCTACATCGAGAGTCAGAAATGCACCTGAAGGAGAATCACATGTCTCGCAAGTTCCTTGGTTACGTCATCGGAGTTTCGCTCGCGGCCTGTATGAGCGGCGCGGCAATGGCGCAATGCGCATTCAACCAGCCGTGGGACGGCATCCGCGCGTCGCACGCGTCGATCGTGCGCTCCTGCGGCGTGCCGACTCCGGCCCCGCTGGTGGCGGCAGACGACTTCCAGTGCCGCGCAGGCGGAGTCCTCACGCAGGTCCGCTGGTGGGGAACGCTGGCGACGACCGCGCAGGTCGGCCGGCCGTACTACATCGCCATCCGGCGGGACAACGGCAACTGCCAGCCCGCGGGCGTCCTGTGGCAGGCGTGCGTCGTGCCGCAAGCCGTCTCGGCCGGCGTGGACTGCCAGGGCCGGCGCGTCTTCCGCTTCACCGCGGCCGTGCCCGCCTTCGCCGTCGCCGCGGGACAGAAGTACTGGCTCCAGATCTCCGAGGCCGACGACCGCAGCGCGCGGCCCGGCGTGGAGGACTTCCGCTGGTCAGGCCGCCGGCCCGTGCGCTTCTGCCCGGCCGCCCAGATCAACGCCGCGGGCGGAATCATCCAGCCCCTGCCCGACGCATGCGACGGTGCTCGCAACGACCTGAGCTTCCTGCTCAAGATCGTCTGATCCTGTCCCGCCCCACGTTTCGCCTCACATCCAGGCCCGGACCACGCCCGTGGTCCGGGCTTCTTTGCGCAGATCCCGTGCCGCGACAGGAAGGACGAGCATTGATTCGAACGGCGTTGGCCGTCCTGGCACTTTCCGGCCGGGGCAGCCCTCGAAGACCCGCGGGGCAGGCGCAAGAGCATCGCGCGGCAACGGCGTCTTGCCCGATACCTGGCTGGGAGGTGATTCATCGGTCGTGTCGATCTCTCATTGTCCCTCGACCATCCTGAGTATCTCGCATACTTTCTGAGTTGCACGCGGATTCTTCTTGACACCCGGACCGCAATGCGTTCGTCTGCATCGTGCCGGCCGCGAACCCGCGCGCCGGCCTGAAGGAGGGTTAATCCATGAAACGTGATCCCGCAATTTACAGTCTCGCTGCGCTTGCCGCGTCGGCGCTCGCCTCGTCCGCCCTTGGGCAGCGGATGATCGCCGTGGACAGCAGCCGGGCGTTGTTCGACATCGACCTCGCCACCGGCGCCAAGACGCAGTTCGGCTCGGTGAGCAGCAACGCGGGCACGACCGGTGGCCTGGCGTAGGACGCCTCCAACGGCATCATGTACGTCTCCTCCACGTCGCTCGACTCGCTCTTCATCGTCGATCTCTCGACGGGAAGCGCGACGCTGGTGGGCCTTTACGGCGATTCGGCGATCGTCATGCACGGCCTCGAATGGGACTCGAGCACGGGCACGCTCTACGGCGCCTCGTCGCACAACAACGACCTGTACAACTTCGACATCAACACGGGCGCGGCGACGCCCATCGGCACCTCGGGCCTGTCGAGTTTCATAAACCTCGGATACGACTCAGACGCCGATGTCATGTACGCGACCAACTGCGGCGCCGACAGTTTCTACCGCATGAACCGCGCCGATGGAACCGTAACGCTCATCGGACCTCTCTCCGGTCCGACCAATCCCAATGGACTCGCGTACAACCGCGACGACGGCCGCCTCTACCTGGTGGACAACAGCACGGATAACCTCGACTGGATCGACGTCACAACGGGCGCGGCCAATCTCATCGGCTCAATGGGGTCGGGCAACCTCCTCTGCCTCGCATACATCCCCATTCCGGCGCCTGCGACGCTCGCACTGCTCGGCCTGGGCGCACTGGCGATCGGGAGGCGGCGGCGCTAAGGACAACGATCCACTCGACAAACGACGAGCCGGCCCGGGCAGTGAACCGTCCGGGCCGCGTTGTTTCCACCTGCCGCAACGCATGGCACGTCATCAGCGCTTCTTCGCGACCTTCTTCTTCGTATGTTTGCCGACGGTCCTGGCCTTTCGCGCGCCGGCAGTCTTTGCGGAGCGCGAGGCGCGTCTCTTCTTCTCCGCCGGCTTGCGCCCGCGGCCGGGAGTTTTCAGGACCGCCTCGTACCTTGCGATAAACGTCGCGACAGGAGTGCGGCGGATCGCTTCACCCACCACGTCCAGAGCCACGTCTTCGAGCCGCTTGAAGCGGATGCAGACCTTGCCCATGTCAAGTTTCTTCCCGGTCATCGCCCACGCGCTGCGGAACCACGCCTCATCCTGCGGCGAGCCGTACACGCTCCCGAGATACAGCGACATGTAGTTCTTCTGCGAGGCGAGTCCCGCAAAGGGCAGCGGCTGCCTCGGATCGCAGTGATACCCGGCCGGGTAGATGCTGTGCGGCACGCTGTAGCCGATCATGCCGTACTGCATGCACTCCTGGTAGCCCTTGTCGAGATTGGCAAGAATGACCTCGCGCACGGCCTGGAGCGCCGCGCGCCGGTCGGCGGGGAGGGAAGCGAGATACTCGGCGACCGTGGCCGCCTTGCTCTGCATGAGCCAAGTGTAGTCGAACGCCGAAGCCCACGTTCATTGAACGTGGGCTTCGGCGTGCGCGGGGGAAACTGCGCCAGAACGTGCAGGTGCGTCGCGGCGACCGCGATGGCGATGATGCGCACGTCATGCGCGATGAGCGTCTCACGGAACTCGACAAGCACGAATCGTCGCTGCGCCGTCGTCAGCGCCACCGCCTCTCGCACCAACTTCCGGCGCGCATCGGCATGGCGGACCTCGTAACGACCGGCGGGAGGCGGCGCCTTGTAATCTCCCTCGACGTGTTCGCGGCGCCTTCGGGTCCGGAAGCCTCGCGGGTCGCCCGGCAGTCAGGATCCATATGTTGAGGCGATTGCATGGTACCAGTTGCGCCAGGCGGGCATGGTTGCGCCTCCGCTTCTCGTTCGATCCGCGTCAAGTCTATTCAACACCGAAGCCCACGTTCATTGAACGTGGGCTTCGGGTTTACTGCAGGTTGGATGGGCGACGACTCAGTGCAGGCCGATCATCTCGCCGATGATCGGGCCGTACTTGACGACCAGGCCGGCGAAGACGACGGAGACGATGGAGATGAGCTTGATGAGGATGTTCAGCGAGGGGCCGGAAGTGTCCTTGAAGGGATCGCCGACGGTGTCGCCGACGACGGCGGCCTTGTGGGGCTGGCTGCCCTTGCCGCCGAGGTGGCCGGCCTCGATGTACTTCTTGGCGTTGTCCCACGCGCCGCCGGCGTTGGCCATGAAGATCGCGACGGCAAATCCCGATGACAGGCCGCCCATGAGCAGGCCGATCACCCCCGCGACGCCGAGGATCAACCCGACCACGACGGGCACGATGATCGCCAGCAGCGCCGGGATGATCATTTCCTTCTGCGCCCCGGCCGTCGAGATCGCCACGCACTGCGCGTATTGAGGATACTGGATGCCCTCGTGCGTGACCTTCTTGGGCCACTTGTTCGGGTCGGCGATGTCCGACTCGCTCATGCCCGAGGCCTTGAACGCTTCACGCATCCTGGCGAACTGGCGGCGGCACTCGTTCATCATCGCGTAGGCCGCCCGGCCCACCGCGTTCATCGTGAGCGCGCAGAATGCGAATGTAAGCAGCACCCCCATGAACAGCCCGCCGATCGTGCGCGGATTCATGAGCGTCACGTCGTAGTACATCATCATGTCGCGGATGGACGCCTGGTCGGCGCGGGTCATGCGGAAGACCACATCGTGGCTGTGGCCGTCGTGCTGCTGAGAATAGCGGGCGCGCCAGGACTTGTTCTGCGGATCCCAGTCGGTGAGAGCAACGGAGATCGGGCGAGCGCCCTCGTGCTGCTGCGCCTCGTCAATGTCGCGCTTCTGAGCGTCGCTGAGCAGGGCCAGGCCGCCGACGACTTTCGATGCCCCGTCGGCGCCGACAATCGCCCACTTGTTGTGCCCCTCGTAGTACGCGGTGGCCTGCGCCGGCGCCGCGATCGACTGTGACTCGTACCACGCCTGCGCCTGCGACGTCTGCTGCTGCTGCACGACCTGGACATAGGCGGCGAGCAGGGCCATGGCGGTAAGCGCGGCCGAGCCGATGGCGAAGCCCTTGCCCGTCGCCGCGGTCGTGTTGCCGAGGCTGTCGAGCATGTCGGTGCGCTGGCGGACGTGCTTGGGCTGCCCGGTCATCTCGGCGTTGCCGCCGGCGTTGTCGGCGATCGGACCGTAGGCGTCCGTCGCCAGGGTGATGCCCAGCGTGCTGAGCATTCCGACGGCTGCGATGCCCACGCCGAAGAGGCCGAGGAGGAAGTTCTGCGTTCCGCCCGCGAAGCCGAACGCGGCGAGAATCGCCACGACGATGACGACCAGCGGGATCCACGTGCTCATCATGCCCTCGGCGATGCCGGCGATGATGACCGTCGCCGGGCCGGTCTGCGACTGTTCCGCAATGCGCTTTGTGGGCTTGTGTTCGTAACTGGTGTAGTACTCCGTTCCCCAGGCGATGATGAGGCCGGCAACGAGGCCGGAGATGATCGAGCCCCACAGCCCCATCCAACTGACGCCCTGAATGTCCTTGAGGAGAAACCAGAGCAGAGCGCCCGAGGCTGCGATGATCAGCGCCGACGCCACCCACACGCCGGTATGAAGACTCTTGAGCAGTTGGTTGAAGGTCGCGCCTTCCTTGGCCTTGACGGTGAAGATGCCCAGGATGGAGCAGAGAATGCCCACGCCCGCGAGACACATGGGGACAATCGTGAGACGGACGGCATCGGCCCCGCTGCTCAGCCCCAGTCCCACCGCGGCCGCGGCGCCCAGCGCCATGCTCGACAGGATCGAACCGTAGTACGACTCATAGAGGTCCGCGCCCATGCCCGCGACGTCGCCGACGTTATCACCGACGTTGTCGGCGATGGTGGCGGGGTTGCGCGCGTCATCCTCCGGGATGCCGGCTTCGACCTTGCCGACGAGATCGGCCCCGACATCGGCCGCCTTCGTGTAAATGCCGCCGCCCACGCGCGCGAAGAGCGCCTGCGTCGAGGCGCCCATGCCGTAGGAGAGCATGACGACCGTGAGTTCGGTCAGCGGCCTCTCGCCGAAGATCGCCAGGCCCTTGAAGAGGAAGAACCACGTCGAAACGTCAAGGAGCGCAAAGCCGACGACGACGAGGCCCATGACGGCCCCGGCACGGAAGGCGACCGTCAGGCCGCCGTTGAGCGACTGCTTGGCCGCGTTGGCGGTGCGCGCGCTGGCGTATGTCGCCGTCTTCATGCCGAACCAGCCGCAGAGGCCCGAGAGAAGTCCAGCGAAGGGGACGCCGAGCATTGAGAGCGTCGGCTGGAGCTTGAGGCCGAAGGAGATCACGCCGAGCACGACGACGAGCAGGACGAACACTCCCGCAACGACCTTGTACTGGCGAACGAGGTACGCCATGGCGCCCTGGCGGACGGCCTCGGCGATCTCGATCATTCCGGCGTCGCCCTCGGGCTGGCCCTTCACCCACTTGAAGAAAGTGAAGGCCATGATGAGGGCAGCGAGAGCGCCGATGGGCGAGACCCACCAGATGCCCGGGATGTCGCCCGCCTGAGCCAGAACCGTGCCCGCGGCCGAGGCCGCCGACGCCTGTGAGAAAAGCCACATGTCCATGTTCCGATCCTCGCGGCCGCGATCCACCCATTGCTACCGGATCGGGCCAGACAGCGTAAAAGAAGTGAATCCAACGAGAGGCATGATCGACTCAGGAGCCGTCAACGCCGATGTGAAGCCTGATGATGCGGGTGAGGGCAGCCTCTGCACGCCGCGATTGCTCAAGTGTGGAATCCGACCGACGGGAAGGCGGTCGGAGCCGCTCGAATCCTGTCGGCCACTCAGACCATGAAAGGACGCCGCGGCTGGGTCCGTCGCGCCTCACGGTTGCGTCGCTCGGAGGGTTTCTCGTAGTACTGCCGCCGCTTGATGTCCTTGGTCAGCCCTTCCTTCTCGCAGAGTTTCTTGAACCTGCGAAGCATCTGCTCGACCGACTCGCCGCTGCGTGCCTTGATTCGAATGGCCATACGTCGTCACAATCCTCTCTGAATCGACCCTTGTTTCAGGGCCGTATTGAAGCCCCCTGCCGACCGATTCTCAACTCGGGCGGCCTATCTATCTGCGCAGGTCGCTCCATGACGGACCGAGTCCATGGCCATCGGCGGCAACTGATCGGGGCGAGCCTGCGACCGTCCCCTTAGGCTGACGAAGATGGCCGATGGAATGAGAAGGAGCCTTCGCGGAGCCGCAAGCGCCGTCTATGCCGCGTCCTCATAACTCTCGAGGTCAGCATCGGAATCGAGGCTTGGAGCGGCGGCCGGCCAGATCGGAGCATCGGCCGCCTCAGTCCAATCCTCAGCCTGGGAGACCCTGATCTCCGAGGGCTGGACCTTTCGGTAGCCGAGGCGACGGATGATCTCCAGCACGTCTGACCAGGAGGGGAAGGTCTTGTTGTTGACCCGCTTGAAGGCGTCGATGGCCATGAGGAAGAGGAACTGCTCCCCGGTCATCTCCCCTTCTTCAGCGGTGCGAGTGAAGTCAGTCCGTCGGCGCCCGGGCCCGCGGCGTCGCTCCAGGCCTGTCCCCACGGCACCTGGCGCCAGCCGGCGGTCGGGCACGACACGCCGGTCAGCCACGCCCTCGCCGAGGATCGAGGGCGGGTCCGAGGCTGCGGCTTCCGGGCGACCTGGACCAGCCGACCTGTGTCGAGAGTCCGATCTCTCTGAACGCTCCGATGAAGGTCGGGAGGAAGATCGCTTGCCCTGGCTCATGAGACATCTCCGGCGCGCCGCCGCGCCCTGCCGCCACGGGCCGCAGGGTCAAGCGACGCTCAGTCAGTCTTCCTCTTCATCGTCGAAGATGGCCTCTTCCTCTTCCTCATCGTCGAGGAAACTCTCGTCGTCCGCCTCCTCTTCGTCCCAGAAGTCCTCGTCCGCATCCTCCTCTTCTTCTCCTTCGTCTTCGTCCTCGTCGACGTCGGCGTCATATTCCTCATCGTCGACATCTTCGTCGTCTTCGAGCTCTTCGTCATCGTCGTCAAACTCGAGGTCGTCAGCGTCCACATCGGGCTCGATGTCCTCGTCATCCTCATCTTCGTCGCCGCCGGCGAGGCACGGAATGAGGTTGTCGCGGCCGGAGGCCATCGCATCGAGCAAGGCGAAGGCGGAATCTTCATCCTGTGCGCCGCCGCGCCGGCGCTGATCGAAGGCGAGGTCGTCGATCGGTAAATCGGACATGATGCGGGCAATCGGGTTCATGGCGAAGTGACCTCGAAATGGTGCGGACGCGCGGTCAAGGCGGCCGCCTGATGGTTCAATTCCCTTGGCCGAACCGGCCCAACCCCGGGCCGAGGCGCGGGTACACTACAGGGTCCCGGTTGCTTGTCAATCGGGACCGATGATCTTTTCATCCCCTTCCCTGCGCCGCCGCCGCCGCGCCCAAAATGCCGGAGATCACCCCGTGTCGATCCGGGACGAAGACGAGGCACGCTTCAATCTCATCGCACCCATCCTCGCCTGGGTTCTGCCCGGACTGGGACACTGGTTCCTCGGCCATCGGCGCCGCGCCCGACTCATCGCGGCCGGCATCGGCGCCCTCTACCTCGGCGGACTGCTGATCGGCGGACTGGGCATCATCGACCGCGAGAAAAAGTTCCTGTGGTACTGCGGACAGGTGCTCGTCGGACCGGTTACGCCCGTAATCAACGCGTGGCACGCGCGCCATTACGCCCCGGACGACCCCTCTTACAGCGTCAATCACGTCTACCCGCGCCCGTCCTTCAGCCACGGACACGAGATACCGACGCTCTTCACCACCGTCGCAGGGATGCTCAATCTCCTGGCCATCCTCGACGTGATCATCCTGCCCCGCCGCCGCGAAGAGGACGAGAAGCCTGCCGGCCCGCCGGGCGGAGTGGAGCGACGCGCGAAATGAACCCCCTGCCCGCCATGCTCACGCTCGCATACCGACCCTTCCTCGACCCGATCAACATCAGCGGGTGGTGGTGGTGGCTTGTCATTCCCATGGTCTTCCTGATCGCGATGGTCTACAAGGCCATTCGCGTGCCGACGATGCGTCGCTACTGGCGGCAAGTCGTCAAGATGACGGTTCAGGTGATGGTTGTCATGATCCTCATGTGCATCGGGCTGTACGTGATCGTCATGTGGGCCGCCCCGCGCTACTTCTGAATGCCACCCACGCCCACGATGAGCGAGTCTTCGAGCGAATCGTGGGGTGCTCCCACGCCCACGATGAGGCTCTGCGAATCGTGGGGTGCACCCCCTCACGCATACTTCACCACCTTCGCCTTCCGCCCCTCGCCGTCGAGATTCACCACGAGGTAGCGCAGCGCATCGCAGGCGTGATCGCTCCCGTCCTTCACCGGTTCGGTACTCTCCCTCTGTTCCGCGGGATAGTGGTAGGTGCGCAGGGACTCGATGAGCCGCACGCAGCGAGGATCGATGCGCAGGCGCACGCGCCCGTCAGCGCTGCGCAGGAGCGCCGAGACCGCGAGAATGCCCGCCTGCACGCCGCACGACCGCGCCCGAATCCGGAATCCCGCGCGCATGAGCAGCGCCGCCGAACTCGTCCCGAGATGCTCGCGGCGCTGAAAGCCCGCGGGATCGATTCCGATCCACTCAAGCCGCCTTCCCGCGCTCCGAGCGCGGATCGTGTCGATGTGCTGCTGGATCGTCATTTCCGAAGCGATGTGCTCGTCGACGATGTGTGCGGAGCCGTCGCCGTGCAGGCGCGCCCAGAGCACAACGGTCGGGGAGCGGAAGCCGAAGTCCATCCCCGCCGCCCACGACCCGGGCGATTCGTCCATCTCGACGAACGGCTCGACGTGAACCTTCCCGTCGAACTGCGTGTAGACGCAGTTGCTGCGGCTGGGCTCGCGGCAGAGCATCTCGGCCGCCCAGGCGTTGCCGTCGGTTCGCCCCTTCTGCACGAGCGCATCCTCGACGCGGAAGAACCCGCGCGTCGTTCGCGCCATGCCGCCGCAATCGGCCCACAGGCGGCAATCTTCGCACGGCCGCGCTGGCGGGCAGCGCTCGATCACCCCGAGCAATCCCCAGCGGAAGAGGCGCCGCCCGCCCCGCTCGCGCACGAGGCGGTGCATGAGGCCGAACGGCCGGTGCATCGTGCTCAGCGCCTCGATGCACCCGCGCACGAAGACGTCGCCGCACTGCGCCGAGCGCGTGACGAACTGCGCCGCCTGCCAGACTTCGGGGGTGAACAACTCGACCTCGTCGCAGCGGAGTTTCTGCACCCGCAGGCCGCGCACCGACTGCTCGCTCTGCGCCTGAACCTCGACGCGCGAGCCGCTCTTGAGTTGAATGTGCTTGCCCGTCGCCTTGCCGTCGAGAAGGTCGGAGAAGACCTCGCTCTCGATCATCTCGCGCAGGTAGGCATGCATGCGCGAGGACTGTTCGAGCGAACCGCCGAGGATGCGCACCTGGATGCCGGGCTTGAAGACCAGGTCGAGGAGCGTGGCGATGGCGCCGAAGCGCGTCTTTCCCCCGCCGCGGTTCGCCCACACGACGCAATCGCGCTCCGGTCCCGTCTCGAAGAAAGCGTGGCAGAGGTAGTCAAACGGGGCGTCGTGCCCTTCGACCACCGCCCGGCGCGGCACGTCGAAGCCCAGCACAGCCCGAAGATAGCCGTGCAGTTCATCCGCCGTCGCCGGCCTGATCAGCCGCAGGGCGCGGCGCACCTGCATGCCCGTGGGTGATGACTCGACGGCGATCATTCAATCCGCTCCGCAGGGCTGGGCGTCGCCCTCTGCCCGCGAATCGGATGCAGCCGGCGCTTCGCCCGCTTCGCGCCCGAGTTCGCCCAGCAGCCGCCGCACGGTGCTTTCATCAACCACGCTTGGTGCAGCGCCCGAGGCCTCGCCGGCGCCTTCGCTGCCGGTGAGCGGAATGAGGCACACCTTGAGCAGGTCAACGCACGCCTTGCGCGCCAGTTCGCCCGCGCCCTCGTCCTTGGCCAGTTCAAAGAGCCGCGCCGCGGCGAGCGTGCGATAGCGGCTCACGAGCAGTTGCGCCCGCACGTCATTGAGCCGGCACAGGCCGTCGAGCGCAGCCATGGTGTCGGGCTGATTCGCCCACCCCGCCAGCCGCGTCAGCGTCAGTTTCTCCTGCCTGGCCAGTTGATCGAGGTCCTGCTGTGCTTCGTAGAGCGCCTGCATCAGGCGCTCGCTGCGCGTCGAGTGGATGGAGGACTGCTTCATGTTCGGCTCCGTGGGTTCGAATCGCAAGGAGGCGCTTGCTCGCCGTTGAGTTGCAGACAGGCGATCAACTGCTGCGAGCGCGTGCCGGCATGGGCGCGGAGAACATCTTCGAGCCGCCGCTTCTGCGCCGGCGTGAGGAAGAAGGTCACGGCGGCGGGCAGATCGCTGGCGCCGATCGCGGGCGCCGGGGACGGCGGCTCCAGGCGCACCTGCCGCAGCCGATCGAGTCGCGCAGCATCCTCGGGCAGCCACTGCGGCAGGCGCTGCTCGCCATAGCGCTGCCGCAGGGTTTCGAGCAGGCCGGCACGCCGGCGCACCTCGTCCCGCCCCTGCAATCGATTGAGCGTGGCCAGCAGCACAAGCGCTTCATCATCGTCAACATTCCATACTTCGCAGCAAGCCGCCTCGCGCCCGAGCCGCCGCAGCGCTTCGGCCCGGTGATGCCCGTCGAGAATTTCGTACGCACCGGTCTCGCCCGGCATCGGCCGCACGATGAGGTGCGGGTAGCGGCCGGTGCGCCCGATGTGCCCGACGAGTTTGACGAGCAGCGCCTCGGGCATGACGTTGGCGTTGTCGGCCCGGCTTCGCAGGTGAATCAGCGGAACCTCGATCATGACGCACCTCGCTGCGGATCGTGGTGGAGGTAGTAGACGCAGCGCAAGAGGAGGCGGTCGCGCGCGAGCCGAATCACCTCATCGAGGCTCACGCCCTCCGCTTCACCGCGCGCCATGAACGCGGCGCTGCGATGCCAGCGGCGCAATTCACTTTCGATCCACGCGCGGCGCACCTGTTCGAGCTCGCTCAGTCGCGCCGCGAAGAGGCGCGGACAGGCGAGGAGCGTGTGCGGCCAGTTCTCTTCCGCCAAGGCGTCGAGCAGCCGGGCGTCGGCCAGACGCGGCGGCGCCTCGTAGCGCACCATTCCCGCACGCTCGAAGAAGGGATTGACCCGCCCCATCGCCGCCAGCGCCTCGACATAGGGCGTGTCGGCGTGCGCCAGCGCGTGCTTGACCAGGCGCACCGCCAGACCCAGGCCGCGGTAGCGCGGATCGAGCACCACGCGGGCGATGGCGCGCACCTCGGCGTTGAGCAGGTCCGCAGCCTCGGACCGCTTCAGCCCGCGGTATCGCCCGCCCGTCGCGTGATCGCGCAACGTGCAGCCCAGTTGAGGCCGCGTCATGACGAGCACGCCGACGAGCGTCGGCCGCGCGGCCGCACCGGTGAAGCGGGCGGCGGCGTCGAGGGCGTCGTGGCGCATCGCGTAGATCGCCGTGGGCGCGAAGGGCGAACCTGAACGATAGTGATGTTCGGCCAGGGCGCGGTAATCGCGCCAACTGCCCGCCTCGATGCGCAGCATGGCGTCGCAGGGCAGCACGCTCACGAGGGGCACTCCGGATCGCGATGACGCGAGCGGCGGTGAATCTCGATCCCGCCTCCGAGGGGCTTGCAGATCAGAACGTCGGGCTCCAGCGCTTCGATCAGGTCATCGTGCGTCGTCGCGGCGATGAAGCACACGCGCGGACGGCGATCGACCCACCGCCGCACGTTGCGCGCCGCGACCGACGCCGTCAATCGATCCAGCGTCGCGCCGAACTCGTCGGCCAGGATGACGATCTCGGCGAGTTCATCCGCGTGCGTGGCGCGCTCGATGAGGCGCGCCAGGCCCAGGCGGTAGCGCTGCCCGTCGCTTAGTTCGCTGGGTCGGCGGAGCATGACGAACGCATCCGCCAGGCCCGCGAGCGAGAGAATCATCGCCGCTTCCTCGACGGTCGAGCCGATCTGCTCGATGATCGGCCGGTCGTCGCCGCCGCGGAGAACATCCTCGAAGCGCAGACAGCCGCGGACCTGGTCGGCGATGCAGCGCAGGATGGTGGACTTGCCGCTGCCGCTGGGGCCGGCGATGAAGATGACCTCTCCGCCGCGCAGTTCGATCTCCGTGCGCGGGATGATGGTCTGCGTGCGCGACTCGTCAACCCCCAGGCCGAACATCGACGCGACTTCGAGCACGCGCTCGCTCGGCTCGACGGCCGTGGGCACGGCCCTCTCGACGGTGATGCTGCGGCGCCAGGTCATGACGCCTGACTCCGCTGCCCGCGCTCCGGCTCAAATCCCATGGCCTCGAATCGCGCTCTGATGTGCTCAACCTCGCGGCGGACCACGTGCATGGTGAGGTGCGCCCGCCGCGCGGTGTCGCGCAACGTGCGTCGCTGGAGAATGTGCAGTTCGGCCACGACCTGCCGCGGTTCGCTCCATTGCGATCGATGCGCAAGCACGAAAGAGAAGAGCGGACTTCGCAGATGGCGCAGCAGTTCGCGCGTGCGCCGCCGCACCGTGCCTGGGTGGACGTCCATCAGCCTGGCCAGCTGCACGGCCGACATCCCCTTGTCGTAGAAGCCTTCGACTACGGCCCGATCCTCGGGAGAGAGCAGGCTCGCCCGGTTGAGCACCCAGTCATCATCCGTTCGCCTCTCTGCGCGTCGATCGACGAGCACTTTCCGCCGCGCGCTTCCGAGGTCCGATCCCGCCGCAGCCGCAATCTGGAAGATTCCACTTGACATGGCGGCCCTATTGTGTTAGTATTTTGTACGGTGTCAAGAGGGAAGTTCACCAGGTCGTGAACAAAGTGCGCGCATGTGCGCGAATGTGGAATCGCACACGAACGCGGAGGTATTCAGCACAGAGGACAGAGAGGGGACAGATTGCCGTCATAAGTCATTGTGTGACATTGACTTATGATCGATCATCCCGATCGGAAGCGCCGATTTGACCTGGCCTTCTGACTCCTCCTCCCCTCCGTGCTCTCTGTGGTGAGGTTGATCGAGCGGAGTCCTTGCGTGTCTTCCATCGGAGCGATGATCCGCAGGCGCAGGCGGTCGCTGGGGCTGACGCTCCGGCAGGTGGCTGAGCGCGCCGGCTGTGGACGGGCCTATCTGTCGATGATCGAGACGGGCGCCCGCCCCGCCCCCGCCGAGCCGCTCCTGGCTGCGATTGAACGGGCCCTGGCGATCGAGCCTGGACAACTGATCGATGCCGCACGCTGGGAGGCGACGCCGCGGGTGGTGCAGAAGGAACTCGCCGCGATGCGGGAGCGCGAGGAGCGCGCCGCGGCCGTTGCCCGATGCCTCATCGAGCACGGCCCGGACCTCGACGCCCTGCTCAAGTCGGGCATGCTCCACCGCTTCATCGAGGACCACACGCGAAATCACGATGAGCCGCAGCCGCTGCGCCTGCGCGTGCCGGTGATCAACGACGTGGCGGCCGGCCTGCCGCGCGAGTTCACCGACCTCGACTACCCTGCAGCCGTCGCGGATGAATACCTCGACTGCCCCGACCTCGGCGACGCCGACGCCTTCGCTGCGCGCGTCATCGGCGACTCGATGGAGCCGCAGTACCGCGAGGGGGACATCGTCGTCTTCTCACCCGCCGCCGCCACGCCCGACGGCTGCGACTGCTTCGTGCGACTCGAACCCGATCACGAGACGACCTTCAAGCGAGTGTTTTTCGAAGGTGAGGATGGGCGGATGATCCGATTGCAGCCGCTCAACGAGCGCTACCAGGCGCGCGTCGTCGATCGCGAACAGGTGGCGGGTCTGTACGCGGCGGTGTACGTAATGCGGCGTGTGGGGAGGTGAGGGTTCACATCCGCGTCGCCGCGTAGCCGCCGTAGGAGTTGAAGGCGGTCCACAGGAGCAGTGCTACGCAGACCACGATCAGGGTCCACCAGCGGCTCGACGCAAGGCGCCACGCTCCGCCGATGATCACGACCGTCGCCGCGCCCATGACGATGAACTCGAGCGGCGCATTCGGGTGAATCAGCGCGCCGAAGAAGAATCCCGGCATCGCCGGCCAGAGATACCACCACGCCACCTGTTCCTGGAATGGAATCCAGAGCGCGAACGGCCCGTAAGCGCAGGCGAGCACGATGATCAGCGCCACCCACCACCGCGGCCGGCGCATCGCCTGCGCATTCGCGAGCGCCGCCGGGTCGAACGCGGCGCCGCATTCCGGGCAGCGGCTCTCGCGCAGACCCGTGAGGTCGTAGCGGCACATCGGACAATGGAGCGAAGCGGCAGCGGTCACGCGATCAAGCCTCGCGAAAGATCGTCGGTCCCGGAGCGCACCCGGGGCATGCTCCGTGCCATCGTTGTGCCGAAACAAAAGGGACAGGTACATTTATTCTCGACTCGAAATCGAGCGTAACTGCTTGATAATCAACGACATCAAATGTACCTGTCCCGTTTGATTTCTCAGCGACGCCGGCGCGCTGACATCGCCCCGACTCCAAGCAGCAGCAGCCATGCCGCAGCCGGACTGGGCACGAGCCGGCCGCTTGCATAGGTGTTCAGCGAGCCGTTCATCGAGAATGACACCTCGCTCAGGAGCAGATCGAAGAGCACGTGCGCGAACTGCCCCGGCGGCAGGATCGTCGGCAGGTCAAAGGGGAACTGCGGCAGCATGAGGTCGGGATTCTCGACCTGGCTGAAGTCGATGAGGTCGAGCGAGGTGAGTTCGGCTGTCTGGCCGTTCAGGATGATCCGGCCATGGAAGCCGAAGGGCAAGGCCGTGGGCGGCAACTCGAACGGAGTGCCGAGCAGGTCGAACGCAGCGTCGATCTCAACGGTGAAGATCGCAGCGAAGTCGTACTCGTTGCCGCCGAGCGGCGTGAGCACGCCGATGGACGGACCATCCGCCTGCCGCGCGCTCAGTCGCGTCAGCGCCACTTCGCCGATGGGCAGTTCGATCGGGATGCCGCCGACGAAGACCGAGTCTGGACTGCGTGTGCGGAAGGAGTCGGTGAGGAGTCGGATGCTGAGGGGAAGGTTGGCCGACCCGCCGTTGAGCAGATCGGCGCTGTAGCCCGCGGTCGTCACGGTTCGCGCTTCGGTGTCGAGCGTGAAGCGAAAGAGGCCGGAGGAGCGCGTGTTGACGCGGCCGGCGAGACCGAGGCCGAGTTGGACATCAACGGCGACGTTCTCCGTCGAACCGAATGAGCCAAACAGTCCCGGCTTGGTGCGCGTGCCGGTCGGGTTGTTCTTGATGTCGTAGTTGCCGATGAGCGTGCCGATGGTTTCAGCACCGGCCCCGACCTGCACGTCGATGCCGGATCGCAGGGCGTCGATGGTGAAGTCATAGATGATGATGTCGCGCGCCGGAGCCGGCGCCGCCGTGAGGCACGCGGCCGCGATCGCAGCCCCCAACGTCGTCGTCTTCTTCATGCACTCCCTCTCTTCTCCGGTTGAAACCATCAATGTCAGATGCCGCGGCAGACTCCGTCGCAATCCGCGCCCGGGCGAGATTACGGCCGGGATTCTACCGCCTCCCGCTACATCGGTTGGGGGGTCCTGCATGGTTATAGGGCATTCAGAGTCCGCGTGAGAACTGGGGGTGCCGTGATCAGGCGACGCTTTGGGAGCGCGGGCCATGCCGGCGCGCGATCGACGACCGAGCCATTGGATTGACCGTCCGCGTCACGACGTGGCCCTCCGGTCGCAGAGCCTCCCTCCGGACCACGGCACCCGATGGTTTTCAGAGAGGTTCTCAGAGGAAGCCGCCCGTGTCGAGCGAGTCAATCTCAATCTCGTCGGGTGCGGCATCTGAAGCGAGGCGTTTCGCGCGTTCAATCGCTGAGCGCGACGTCTGCGTCTTCAAGTCGCGGCGCGGCGGGCGCATGGCCTCGGCGGCACGCGGCTCGTGATCGATCAGGCGCGGGTCGAGGCCGAAGTACTCGCGCCACCACTCCACGCTGCCCGCATCGAGAGGAATCGTGTACGCCTGCACAGGCGGCGCGCTGCGCCGGCCGGCGCAGCGGCGCCAGTCGGACTCGAGCGATTCAAGAAAGACGTCCGAACCCATCACTCGGCATCGCCGGCGCCGCGCGGCGCGGGCGATTCGCCGATCGGACGACACGACGTTGAGGCGGTGCGGATCGGTGCAGGCGCGGATCGCGCGCTCGATGTGCGTGTCGGCGTCGCGGCGGCTGCCCGCGTAGTGGATCGTAACGCCGAGGTCGAAGGAGGTGCTCGCCTCATCTGCGCCGCGCACGCCCGGACCGAGGCCGTCGCACACGAGCACCACGGGCATGTGGCGGAAACGGCTCGTCAGGATCAGGTCGCGCAACTCAAGCACGCCCAGCCCGGCGAGGTCCGGCGGCAGAACACCCGTCATGTGCAGCACGTTGTAGGCGTCGACGAGCAGGGCCATGCGGGATGGTAGGGACAGGGGCGTCAGGGCAGACGTACGGGGGGGGCTGTTTCGCCGCGACACGCCAGCAGTGCGCCGCGGCGCGATTCGCGCACACGGCCCCGCGGGCCCGGCGCGTCACACGACGGCGGAGATGCGGGCCGTGGGATCGCTGCCGGGGTCACGCCGGGCCGGGCGGGGCTGCGAGGGCGCGGCCATGCCGCGCGGGGCGTTGGCGGAGGATTTTCCCGCCTGCCGCTCCTTGTCCTGCGTGAGTTCGTCGGAGAGTTGTCGATCCCAGGGCTTGAGGCCGTCGAGGTGCGCCGCCTTGGCGAGCATGTGCGATCCCACCGGGGCCGCGACCAGCGCGAAGAGGATCGTCATGAGGGCCTTGGTGGTGACAGCCAGGGCGCCGACGTGGAAGATCGCCGCCAGCGCCAGGCCCATCACGCCCAGCGTCGAACACTTGCTCGCGGCGTGGAGGCGGTTGTAGGCGTCGGGAAAGCGCACGATGCCGACCGCGCCCACGAACATGAAGAAGATGCCGCACAAGGCGAAGAAGATGCTCAGGATGTCGTTGACGGTCGCCGACGTCATGGATTGGCCTGCCTTCGAGGATTGCCGATGTACTGCGCGAACGCGAGCGTGCTGGCGAAGCCGATGATCGCCACGACCAGCGCCGCATCAAGGTAGATCGTCGATTCCATGCGCACGGTCAGCAGGATCACCAGGCCGACGACCTGCCAGGAGATCGTGTCGCCCGAGAGGACGCGGTCGGCCAGGTGCGGTCCGCGCACCATGCGGTAGAGGCAGAGCATCATGCCGAGGATGCTCATGATCGCGCCGAACTCGAGGATCTGAAAGAGCAGCGGCCGCAGGGGGCTGAACTCCTGCGGCGCACGTGCCGCGCCCGCGCCCTCCGCCAGCATCATCATCATGCCGCCCAGCAGGTTCACTCGAACACCTCCTTGCGCAGGCGCTCATGGAGCGCCCGCAGGTCGGCCACGGCCGCGGCCCGCTCCTGCGCGTACATGCAATGGACGTAGAGCCACTTGTGATCGTCGGACACGTCCACGACGAGCGTGCCCGGCGTGAGCGTGATGCTGTTGGCCAGCACCGTGAGTTGCCCGTCCGTGAGGTCGGAGACGTCGTGCCGGATGATGCGAGGAGTCTGGCTCAGGCCCGGCGTGATGCACTCCCAGGCGATCTTCAGATTCGCCTGCACGAGGATCTTCACGAAGTAGACGCCGAAGCGAAGCAGGCGCCAGACCTTGCCCGGATACGACGGTCCCGGCGTCGTCAGTCCGGCGAGCGAGATCACGAGGAACCCGATCCCGAAGCCCATCAGCACGTTGGGCGTCGAGGTATCGGCCGTCAGGAAGACGTAGACGATCGTGAGCAGGAGGTTGAGCAGGAAAGGCCGCATCATGGCGTCGCCTCCCGTCTTGCCGCAGCCGCCAGTTCAGCGGGCGAGCGCAGGTCGCGCCCGGCGAGATGATCGAGTGATTCAGGCCCGAGCACGGCCGTGATGTAGTCCCTCGGGTCGGCCAGTTGCTCGCCGGCGCGGAAGGCGATCTCGTACACGGGCTGGGCGCCGAATCCGAGGAACAGCGCCACGAGCACCAGCAGGGTTGCGCCGGCGTAGGCCGGCCGCATCGAACCGGGGGGGGGCGACTCCCCTGCCGGCCGCTCGACCGCCGCCGCCTGCGGCGACCAGAAGCAGTAACTCCAGATCTTGAGCATCGACAGCAGCGTCAGCGCCCCGGTCAGCAGGCCGAAGATCGACAGCCACCAGCGCGTGTCCCACCCTTCGCGGATAATGACGAGCTTGCCGAAGAAGCCGCTCAGCGGAGGCAGGCCGACGAGGCTCATCGCCGCGATGAAGAACACGAGCGCGAGATACCAATCGCGTCGCAGCAGTCCGCCAGACCTGTCGAGATCGTCGGTGCCTGTGTGCCTTTCGATGATGCCGCAGCACAGGAAGAGGCAGCTCTTCACCACCATGTGCTGGATCATGTAGAAGAGACACCCGGCCAGGGCGATCTGCGTCATCAGCGCCAGGCCGAAGACCATGTACCCCACCTGGCTGATCACGTGGACCGCGAGGATGCGCCGGATGTTGTGATGCGAGACTGCTCCGAGCACGCCGAGAAACATCGTGAATGCGGCAGAGATGGCGAGGATCGGCATGACCACCTTCGTCGCCTCGGAGCCGCCGTGCGCGAAGATCATCGGGAACGTGCGCGCGATGGCGTAGATGCCGACCTTGGTGAGCATGCCCGCGAAGAGGCCTGCGATCGACACGTTGGCCGTGTAGTAGGTGTCAGGCAGCCAGAACCACAGAGGGAAGATGGCGCCCTTGAGGCCGAAGACCAGCAGCAGGGCGATTGACAGCGCGGTGAACCCCGTCGGCAGGTCCTCGCCCAGCGCCTGCCGCTCAGCGACGAAGCGTGCAAGGTCGGCGAAGTTGAGCGTCCCCGTCATCCCGTAGACCAGCCCCGCACCGATGACGAAGATCGTCGAGCCGACGAGGTTGAGCAGGACGTACTTGTACGCCTGCGTCATCTGAAGCCGCGTCCCGCCGAACGTCAGCAGGCAGTACGAGGCCATGAGCATGATCTCGAAGGAGACGAAGAGGTTGAAGAGATCGCCCGTGAGGAACGCAAGGTTCACCCCGAACATGAGCAGTTGGACCATGGGATGGAAGTAGCGTGCCTGAGCGGCGGCGCTGACCGTCGAGAACGAATGCACGTAGCACCCCAGCGCCACCAGCGACGAAGCCGCAAGCAGCAGTCCCGACAGGCTGTCGAAGACGACCGAGATGCCGTACGGCGCGGGCCACGCCCCCATCTGCGTCACCAGGATGCCCGTCTCGTGCGAACGCAGGTGGATGAGCAATCCGACGGCGAGCAGCGCCGTCGAAGCGAGGCTCAGCGAGCCGAGAACGCGCATCAGCCCCACCTGGTACTTGAACAGCACTCCGAGCACGCCCGTGCCCATCGGAATCACGATGAAGAGGATGATGAGATTGGAAAGATTCATGGTGATCTGGCTCGTCAGCCGTTCGCGGCCTGCCGAGTTGCCTTACTCCTCCACGCCTTCCCGCGCCAGCACCTCGACGCTCAACGTGCCGGTCTTGCGCGACGTGATGACCAGCAGCGACAGAAGAAAAGCCATGACCGCGAAGCCGATGACGATCGCCGTGAGGATCAGCGCCTGCGGCAGGGGATCGACGATTTGGCTCATGGGCTGGGCCGGATTGAAGGACGCGTTGAGGATCGGCGGGCCCTTGAGCAGTTGCGGCTCGTGGCGCACGGGCGTGCGGCTCATGGCGATGATGCTCAGGTTCGCCGCGTGCCCCAGCAGGAACACGCCCATGGCGATGCTCTTGAGCTCACGAGCCGTCATGAGGTAGATGCTCACGGCAAAGGTGACGGCGACGCAGATGGCGAGTATGAGCGTCATTCCAGTTCCTCGCTCAGTTGAGTGATCATCCCGACGGCCACGCCCACCACCACGAGCATCACGCCCAGGTCGAACGCCATCGCCGACGCATAGTGGAAAGGATGGTGGGTGAAGGGCAGGTGGAACTCGCCCACTGCCGACCGCAGGAACGGATGCCCGAGCAGCAGGGGCACGGCACTCGTGCCCAGGGCCAGGCCCAGGCCGAGGAAGATGAGTATCCGCGGATGAATGGGCAGCAGGCGCAACTGGGCCGCGTACCCGTGCGACATGCGGTAGGTGCAGACGGCGGTGGCGAAGATCATCCCGCCGATGAAGCCCCCCCCCGGCTCGTTGTGCCCCTTGAGCATCGCGAACAGCGCGTACAGCAGCGTCAGCGGCAGGATCAGCCGCATCGAGTTGCGCAGGACTGGTGAAGAGATGGTCATGCCCGCACGCTCCGCATCAGTTGATCGCCGAACTCGTCCTGCGTCGGGAGCGACTCGCGGCGGCGGAAGAGGGAGAAGACCCCCAGAGCCGCGATCGACAGCACCGTGATCTCGCCGAGCGTGTCAAAGCCTCGGAAGTCCACGAGCACGACGTTGACGATGTTGTTGCCCCCGCCGCCCCGCCCCCCGGTCATCTCCGTGCCGGTGGAACTGTGCCGGGCGAAAAACTCGCCGAGTCGAGGCTCGGCCCCGCTTTGCGCCGCCACCAGCGTCAGCCAGCCGATCGCCAGGCCCGTCATCGACCCGATCGTGAAGCGCCACCATCGGCCCGACGCCGCGTCCGTCTCCTTCGTGTCGGGCAGGAGGCGCAGCACCAGCACGAAGAGGATCACCGAGATGATCTCGAACATCAGTTGCGTCAGCGCGAGGTCGGGGGCCTGGTAAAGCAGGTACATCCCGACCACGCTGAACCCGCACGAGCCGAGGATGATGACCCGCACCACGCGCGACTGCACGATGGGCATGAGAATGGCCGTCGCGCAGATGATCACGCCGAGGAGAACGCCGGGGATGAACTCGAAGATCGACTCCGTCGCCGGCCAGTCCAGCATCGCCGGGTCGAGGATCATCGCGCAGAGATACGCGCCCAGGAACGCGATGAGCACGAAGACGATGTAGTTGCGGAAGCGCCCGGTCTGAATCACGCGGAATGCCCGCCCGCCGCCCGTGACCGACAGCCAGTACATCGCGGGGTAGATGCGGTCATGCACGTCCACGATCGCGCCGCGCATCAGCGGACCCAGGCCGACGACCGCCCCGCCCGCCATCGCGATCAGCGAGACGTAGAGCGGTAGCGTGGGGTGCATGAAGGCATGAAGCGCGGTGGGAATGCCCTCGGCCGCGGCATGGGTTTCGAGCGGAGCAATCCACTGTGTCCAAAGCCCCGGGGCCAGACCCCCCACGTACTGGAGCGAGACCAGCACCAGGCCGGGAATCCAGATCAGATGCGCCCACGGGCCGTGCTCGTGCTCGGCGTGGCCGTGCGCGTGATCGTCGTGCGCATGCGATGCCTCGCGCTTCATGCCGCCCGGCCAGCCCATCAGCGTCGTCAGCAAACGCACGAAGATCGCCACGTTGCACACGGCCGTAATCGCCGCCATCGCCATCAGCACCATCCACCACGGGCCGATCGACTCCTGCGCGTGGTGGATCGCGTGCAGGAAGAACTCCTTGGCCTGGAAACTGATGGTGCCCGGCCCGGCCGCCAGCGCGTAGCCCGCCAGCAGCATGGTGATGACCATGGCCGGCTGCTTCCTGAAAGCGCCGTTGAGTTGCGTGATGTCCCGCGAAATGAAGTGCCCCAGCGCCCCGGCGATGATGAACAGCGGCGCCTTGTAGAAGGCGTGGTTGGCGATCTGCGTAATGTCCCACTCGATGTTCGCGTGGCCGTGGTAATCCAGCGATCCCAGCCCGTACATGCACATCAGCAGTCCCAGCTGGCTCACCGTCGTGTAGGCGAAGATGCGCTTGAGGTCATGCTGGTTGAGCGCGATGAGCGCGGCGAGGAGCATCGTGAACGCGCCGAGAGGAATGATGATCTGGCCCCACAGGTCCAGCGCGGCGAAGACGGGGAACATACGCCCGGTCAGAAACACCCCCGCCTTGACCATCGTCGCCGAGTGCAGGAAGGCCGAGACCGGCGTCGGCGCCGCCATCGCGCCGGGCAACCAATAGTGGAAGGGCCACTGCGCGCTCTTCGTCGCCGCGCCGAAAAGCATCAGCACGAATGACCAGATGATGAGCGGGTCACTCACGTTGATGCGCCCGGCCCCTGCGCCGAGCACTTCGCTCCACCGCCACAGGCCCTCGCCGTGGCCGAGGCCCGTCGCGTAGCCGCACATCAGCACGCCGCCCATCAGGAACATCCCGCCCAGACCCGTCGTGAAAAAGGCCTGCATGGCGAGTTTCACCGCGTGCCGGTCATCGCGGTCCCATCCGATGAGCAGGAACGAACTGATCGAAGTAAGTTCCCAGAACAGGACGGTAAGGAGCATGTAGTCGGCGAGGACGATGCCCATCATCGCCGTCGTGAAGAAGCCCAGCGTCGGGTAGAAGCGGAAAAGCGCCGCTTCGTCGCGCCCGAAGTAGCCGCGCGCGTAGAGCACGATCAAGGCGCCGATGCCCGAGACGAGCAGCCCGAAGAACCCGCCCAGTCCGTCGGCCAGGAACGAGAGATTGAGATGGAGCACCGGGATCCAGTCAATCACCGGCGTGGCGGCGGGCGCTTCAATCGGCGAAACGCCGTACGCTCCGAAGTGCTGCAGGAGTATCCCGAAGGAGGCGACCGGTCCGAGCAGCGCAACCAGCGTGCGGGCCGCGATCGCGCGCCGCGGCAACCACAGCGTTGCGCAGCCCAGCACCGCCGGCGCGAGCACACAGAGCAGCAGCCAGACTGTCGCTGAAGTGGTCATGTCTTGAGTTCAACTCCTTCACGCAGGTCAAGGCGACCTGCTCGAATTCACCTCATGCCGCGGCGACTGACCCCCGTGCGAAGCAGCGCCCCTTACCGGCGACCGACTCCATGCCGCAGGCGCCCAGCGGCGTCCGGCACGAGTCCGGGATTACATCGACAAAAAAGCAGGCCCCCTCAGCGAAATCACCTGGTGCAGCCCCACAATACACACGCGGCACCTTCCGGGCCATCCCCCCGCGCAAATCCTGCGCTGCGGTTTCGAACGTCGCCGTTCGATTCTCACCCCACCGGCAGCACGCGCTGGAGACGCTGCACGACCGCCACGATCTCCTCCACCGCCGCATCCACCTCGTCATCCGTCGTTTCCTCGGCCAGACTGAATCGGATCGAGCCGTGCGCGAGCCGCTCCTCGATGCCCATGGCCAGCAGGACGGGCGAGGGATCGAGTGAGCCGCTGCTGCACGCCGCCCCCGCCGAGGCGCACACGCCCCGCTCGCTCAAGCCCATCAGAATCGCCTCTGCTTCAAGACGGTCAAAGGCGATGTTGGTCGTGTTCCACAGTCGCCGGTTCGAATCAGTCGCGCCGTTGACGACGCTTCCGGGCACGCGCTCGAGGATCATCCTCTCCAGCCGATCGCGCCGCGCCGCCGTCGCCCGCGCAGCCGGATGCAATGAACTCACCACAGAGGGCACAGAGAGACTCATTGATGTGGATTGATCCGCTTCTCCCCTCACCACTCTCGGCGCCCTGTCCGACAACCCCTCCTGATGCTCTCCGTTTCCTCCCTGTGGTCTCTGTGTCCTCTGTCGTGAAGTTGGACTTTCGAATCTCGACAAAGCCGACTCCGCCGCGACGCCCAGACCGATGATGCCCGGCACATCTTCCGTCCCGCCGCGCCGCTCGCGCTCGTGCGGCCCGCCGCCGATCTGCGCCTGCAGGCGCACGCCGCGCCGCACAAACAAGCCCCCGATGCCCTTGGGCCCGTGAAACTTGTGACCGGCGAAACTCAGCAGGTCCACACCCAGCGCCGCCGCGTCGGTGGGCATCTTCCCCACCCACTGCACCGCGTCGGTGTGAAAGAGAGCCTTACGGTCGATCTCCTTCGCAGCGCGCACGAGTTCCGCCAGCGGCTGAATCACACCCGTCTCGTTGTTGGCCCAGATGATCGAGATCAGCGCGACGCGCCCCTCGTGCGCGTTCATTGCCGCGGCGAGATCGTCGGGCGTCACCAGCCCCTCGCGCGACACCGGCAGGCGCACGACCGCGAAACCTTCCTTCTCCAGCCGCTCCATCGCCTCGCGCACCGCCGAGTGCTCGACGGGTGTGGTGATGATCACATCACGAGATGGGTGGGTTTCACCCCCTCCCCCGGCTCGTCGGGGGAGGGCCGGGGTGGGGGCTGCCCTTGCTCCCTCCCCCGGCTCTGCCGGGGAGGGCCGGGGTGGAGGTGCCGTTCGATTCAACTCCCCTGCTCTCCTGCTCAACTCTCTCTGAGCCACGCCGAAGATCGCCAGGTTGCACGACTCCGTTCCGCTGGAGGTAAAGACGATCTCCGCCGGCTGCGCGTTGATGAGCCGCGCCACGGATTCGCGCGCCAGTTCCACCTTCGCCCGCACCTGCTGGCCGAAGCGATGCACGCTCGACGGGTTGCCCCAGTCGCAGCGCATCGCCTCCGCCACGGCGTCCACCACCTCCGCCGCCGGCCGCGTCGTCGCGTTGTGATCAAGGTAGATCGTGCGCATGGCGGAGAATGATATGAGGCTGCGGGTGATCGCCGTCGCGCGTGATCCCGGCTTCGCTCATGGGTCCGTCAGCGCCCGCATGATCGGATCACATCGATCCGGAAAGACAAAACGGTCCAGGACGAAACGTGCACGACTGACTCACGCTGCACTCCGATGGTCGCCGACGGGATCGGCCAGGATTGAACTGACCGTGCAGACGTCTTAACGCTGCGCACCCGAACATGAATCTGAAGTGAACTCATGGGCCAGAGAGCCGAAGGTTCCGGCATCCGGACAGGTTCAACCGGTGTTGTGAAGAGGAAAGGCTCGGATTGCATATCTGAAACGATCAACTCGCCGGTAAAGGCGTCATAGCGGCGAGCCCGCGCATACTCGTCGTAGTACAGCATGCGCCAGCCTTCCGGTGTGGCCTGATCCCCTCCCGGTTTCACGAACTCCATCGCCGGCCAGGACTCAGTCCCAGGCGCCGCCGCCAATTCCTGAAATGAGACGCCGTAGAAGTAGTAGCCGAACCACGGGTCGATGATCGACCATCCCCTGCCGTCATGCGCTTCAAGTGCGCTGTGGCTGGAAAATGGCCCTTCGCTTTCGCTCGTCAGCGCCGGTACGCTCAACTCGACTCGGCGCGTCGGATACCCGAGTTCCGCGAGCAACCGGCTCGTCAGATAGTTCACGGAGATGCAGTATCCTCTGTCTCGTCTCCATGTCTCCAGCGGATCGCGTATATTCGCGTCGGCGTCGATGGGATAGAACTGGTGATGGACGAACTCGTAGACCTCGCGCAATTGGTTCTCGCCGCGCGGCAGGCCGCAGGCCAGGCGCTGCGCGATCAACTCCGTGTAGCCCGCCTCGCCGCGCCGGATGTCGTGGTCCGCCAGGACGCCGAGACGATACGGCGGAGTAAACTCCGGGGAGAAGTCCGGCTCGCGGTCCAGCACGCGCAATAGGTTGCGCCCTTGCGCCGTCAGACTTGTGCGCGGGCGGGCGTGCAGGTTCGGACTGTCAAATGTCTCAACGGTGTCCAGTTCCCAGTAGTAGAGCAGGTCGGGGTCGGGATCGGCAACACGGATCGTCGGCCGCGCGTCGGTAATGACTTCGCCCTCGCCCGGCCACTCGATGCTCGGCGGCGGCAGGGATTCGACGACCTTGGGCGGCGAACCGCCACAAGGATCAACAAAGCGGTGATCCGGCTCATCGGCGACAGCAAGGACATAGGTGCGGCCGTTTGACCGGGGATCGCTGTTGTCGGTCGTCGAGAAGTGAACGACGCTCCCCGTGTGAACGAACCGCCCCTCGCCGCGCTCAATCACATCTTTCCGCAACGAGTGGGGCATGGGAAGCGGCCAGCCGGCCTCGAGCAGGAGGATTCTCGACGCATTCAGCGCCTGAGAGTCGCAGGGCAGCGCAGCCAACGCGGGAGGGAGCGAGACCACCCATTCATGACCCTTGCCGCGCCGGATTGACACGACATCAATGACCTGAATGGGGGTGAACGGCGACTGCCATCGATCGACGAGTGAGTCACGATCGAAGACAATCGTGTACCGCCGCCCGTTGCTGGTCGGATCGCTCCCATCCGTCGAAGAGAAGTAGAGCGTCGGCCCCCAGTGTGAGAACCGCCCGTCGCCGAGTTCGCGGATCTCCGCATGGGGTCGGGCTGACTGCGTCAACTCGATCTCATCCTCGAAGAGGCGCAGGCCCGTTACCCGGTCGTCGCGCTCGTTGGGGGTCAGCAGCGGAATGCGGGCCGTGTAGCACAGGCCGCGCTCCGGCTGAATGTCGATCAGCGGCAGGCAGAGTCCGGAAAGATCAACCGTGCCGATCGGCGCTTCGCGGTTGGCCTGCGCCTCGACCCGCGGCTCGGCTTGCGAACGGACCTGCGCCGTCGAGTCCTGAGGCCGCAGCAGCCGTACCCCGACTGCGAGACCGGCAACCAAAGCAGCGCACAGCAGCCAGCGCGCCCGCGCCCGACCCGGGTTGTCGCCTGACTGAGGCATGGCCTTGGTCGGCGGCGGCGATTCCGACCGGCCCGCTCGCCTCCGGGGCGTTGTACCGGTGTTTGGCCCCTCTGGCCGCTTTACGACGCCGCCCGCGTCGCCGCATATCATCCCTGCTCAAACGCAACCACGGCCGCACCTCCGGCGGCGGGAGAAGCCATCGATGAAATCCACCGAACTTCGACCTGGCAACGCCGTCCGCATTGACGGGCAGATGTACATCATCACCCAGTTCCAGCACATCACCCCCGGCAACTGGCGCGCCATGGTCAACCTTCGCCTCAAGAATGTCCAGACCGGCCTGGTCATGGAAAAACGCTTCCGCAGCGGCGAAGACATCGAGCAGATCGACCTTGACCGCCGCGAGATGGAGTACCTCTACACCGACGCCTCCGGCCATGTCTTCATGGACAATGTCACCTACGACCAGACCACGCTCAGCGACGACTTCGTCGGGGAGTCGATGAAGTTCCTCAAGCCCAACACCGTCGTCAACGTCCTCGTCTGCGAGGGCAAGCCCCTGACGATCGAACTGCCCGCGACCGTTGATCTTCTCGTGACCGGGACGACTCCGGCGATCAAGGGCGCGACTGCGACGAACCAACTCAAGGAAGCGACCCTCGAAACCGGCCTCAAGACGCGCGTGCCCCCCTTCATCGAGGAAGGCGAACTCGTCCGCATCAGCACCGCCGACGGGTCGTACCAGAGCCGCGCGAAGGAATAGACCGCACGCGGCAGTCACCGCAGTGCGACAGTCAGCGAAGCGCTGAGGCGCTGATTGGGCATCACGGCCGTGGCGCTGAGGCGCGCCGTCGCCGGCAGGTCGCCCAGGCCCTCCAGGCCCAGTCGGAAGAGATAGGTTCGCGTCACATCGTCATAGTGGCGCAGGTTCGTATCGACGTCGCTCAGGTCAATCTCCCAGGCTCCGAGGCGCCGCCCGCCGCCTGGCGGCGCGTCGGCCGCGTGCAGTTCGAGCCTCATCATCCCCACGCCCTTGGTCGTGTGTCCGAAACGATCGAAGAACTCGACGCGCGCCTCGATGGCCGTCGCCGACCCCTCGAGGATCACGGCGCGGCTGAGGGGGTGGATGCGCAGCGATGCAGGCCGGAACGGCCAGGCAGCCGCCCTTGCTTCGGCGGGCGATGCCGCCGGGCCGCGCCCGGAGGGCGGAACATCGCTGGTCGCACCGGCTGGACCGCGGGCTTGCTCACCATCCGGCCCGCTGACCGGATTGAGCACGGCGCCATTGCGCCCGGCCGCCGCCCGGCCCGGCCCCTCGCAGCCCGCGCCGGCAAGCAGGAGCAGACACGTCGCCACCACGATGGCTCCGCAGAATGGCCTCATCATGCTTCGTCACTCATCGGCGAAAGCCTGCCCGGACAATCTCAGCACCTCTGACGATAGTGGTGGTCAGCCCGCCTGATCCATCGGCCGGCGGGAGGCGCTTCCGCCCCCCTGCCGCGAGCGCCGCAACTCGGCCGTCACCTGCTCGAACGCCCGCGCCACCCGCGCCTGGCCTTCCTGGAGCGCGGTCATTGCGGCCGTGTTGTCCCGCACGACTCCGATGAGTTCGCCAAGTTCCGTCCGTTGCTCCATGAGGCGTTGATGGGCTTCGCTCAACTCGCGCTCGCGCTGGTTGGAGTGCCGCCTCTCGATCACCCACAGAATTCCCATGAGGCCGGCCACGCCGAACTGCGCCAGATGCTGGAGGATCGACTCTTCCACGCGCCAACCTCCTCAGCCGATGCGAAGGCGCAAGCGGTCTTGCATGGCGCCGAACAATCGTCTCATCGATTCCCTGGCGACGCCTTGCTACCACCGCACGAACTGCACGGCGCTCAGGGAGCGCATCACGTCGGAGACCCCGTCGCCGTCGAGGTCAAGTCGAACGCGCACCCTCTGCCGCGCCGAGGCGAAGCGCTCGCGGTAGGATGCCGCACGCAGACGCAGGTACGGCTCATCGGCGAGGATTGAAGCGGCCGCGGCGAAGATCATCTCCAGCGAGCCCAGCGCCTCGACCAGGCCCATCTCGTCGGCGTTGAGCACGGCCTCGACCGTCGCCTCGCCCTCGGCCGCATCCGCGGCGTCCGGCTCGATGCCCGCCATGCGCATCACCTGCCTGTGCACCGTTTCGATCTGCGGCGAGAAGGACCGGACCGTGTAAACAATTGCCACACCGTCGGGCGGAGGCAGCGGATCGTCCTCAACTCGCGCGCGCAGCAGCGAGACGATCAGTTCCGTGGCCGAAACGCGCTGGATGACTTCGACGGCCCGGCTGCTGAGGGAGATGACGTGCCCGGCATCGACGCCCGCCGCCTCAAAGTCCGCCGACGCGGACGTGAAGGACGTGCCGCTGAGTACGCCGTCCGTCCCGCTCGCAATCAGCGCCGAGGCGAACTCCACGTCGCGGAAGAGGTTGGGTTCGAGCACCAGCAGCCGACGATCGTTGGCGAAGGGCATGGTCGACCTCTCGATGTTGAGTGACAGTCGTAAAAACCGGCCGCGGGCGGTCAGGCCCGCGACCGGGAGCGGAGGAGAGATGAGTTACGACGTGCCGAGGGCGCGGATGAGCGCGTGCGCGTTCTCGTTGCGCATCTCCAGCGTGTACTCGCCGATGATCTCGCCGACTTCGGAGTCGCCGGTGCTGCTCAGCGGCTTGTAGTGGAAACTGCGCCCGGCCAGCGGCATGACGCTGAGGCGCGAGCGATCAAGCAGAAGCACCGTGTCGGCCGGCACCCAGCGGCTGAGCACGACGCGGCATACGCCGAAGTCCGACTCATAGACCGCGACGAACTCGCGCAGACGGTCTTCTTCGCTGGTGTACTGCCGGTTCGGGAAGAGCATCGAGTTGATGCGCCGCTTCTGGAAGCCGTTGACGACGATGGTGTCGATGGTGCCCGAACTGGCCTCCCACGCGGTGCGCAGCGCGGCGTTGAGAATCTCTTCCGTGAGCAGATCTTCGTTCGTCCCTTCGCCCGGCGGGATGGGCCCGACGCCCGGCTCGAAGATGTTGGTCCCGATGCGGCGGATGAGGCCGTCCATCGTGCGGCGCACGGTGCCCGAGCCTTCGCCATCGGCGGCCGGCGCCGTCCCGGTGATCACGCAGTTCTCCAGGTCGCGGACCAGTTCGCGCAGCCGCTGCTGCTTCTGGTAGTCGAGTTCATCGCGCAGGGCGTGCAGGCGCACCGCCTGCTGCGATCCGGAGACCTCGACGCTTGAGGTGAAAATCTGCGTGTAGTTGCGCTGCCGCGTGCGATTGGTGAAGCGGCTGGCGGGCCGGTCGGCCCCTTCGAGCGCCGCGTTGCCGAGGATGTGCAGCACCTGGTCGTCGGCGAGCGGTTCGTTGGTCGTGCCGCCGTACCCGCGGATGACCGTCAGCGTGTTCGTTCCGGTGTTGACGTTGGTCACGAGCATGACCTCGCGGCTGCCCGCGACCTGAATCTGGTCGCCGATTCGGAAGATCGAGGCGTCGTCCACGACGAAGTTCGTGTCGGTCAGCGCGTTGACGTAGGTCGCGTCGTTGATCTGACCGCGGTTGGGAAGAAGCGTGTCTTCGAGCCACTCGTGGATGGTGCTGATGGCGGGCCGCGCGGGATCGCCGAGGTGATCGAGCAGCGGGGTCTCGAAGGGGCTGACGATCCCGATGATGTCGGAGACGTCTTCGACGATCTCCGGCAGCGTCGCGCCCGCCGAGTAGGTTGCCTTTCCTGTGAACGACATGGTGTGGTCCTTTCAGTGCGTGGTGTTGCTGAGCAATGCGTGTGACGTGGTCGAGGGTCACTGACCCAAGAGGCGTTGCGAGTGCGGGAGACGCTTGCGTCTTCGCCTGGCCGCCTCATCGCGGCGCACGGCGCCGCCTCATCGCGGCGCGCTGCGCCGAAGGTTCATGTAGTGCATGACATCCGCGTTGTGCCCGCTGCGCCGGGCGGCACGGGCGGCGCGATCGAGGTCGCGCACGCTCTCAGGCGCGTGGCGCACGGCCGGCCCCATCGCCGCGGTGCGATTGAGACCCTGACTGATTGTGCGGAACATCTGCGGCCGCTGCCGCCGCACGCCTTCAATCGCGCCGGCGACGTCGGCCTCGCCTTCGTTCAATGCCGCCTCGACGAGCAGACGCGCCGCTTCGAGGTCCGCCGCGCCCGACTCGATCAGGCCGCGATCGATCGCGGCGCGGCGATCTGACTGCGCCAGCCGCTGCTGCGCGGTCTGCGCTTGCCGCGTCGCCTCGTCGAGGCGCTCTTTCGTCTCCGCCAGTTCGCGCTCCGCCGCCTGCGCCCGCTTGCGATACCGGATGGCTTCGCTGACGCTGACGAGTCGAGCGGCCTGCTCGGGGGCTGCTTGGCTCTCCTTCGATGATGCCTCCGAATCAGCGGGCGTTCCATCCGCGGCGCCAACCGGCTCGACTTCGATCTGTTCCGTGGTTTCGTTCATTGCTCTGACTCCAATGCAAGGGTGATGTTGAGGTGCTGCTACCGTCCCGCCTGCGGGCGCGCCCGCGGCCGGTCGCCGTAGCCGAGTTCCGCGAGAATCACTTCCGACGGAACCCCCAAGTCGCGCTTCACAAGCGCATCGGCGAGGACGCGCGACTCATCCTGCGGAATCGGCGGCGCCCAGAGCGGCTCGACGCAGCGGTCGCAAGGCTCCGTGCGCAGCCAGCCCGCCTGGTCGAGCGCCGCAAGCGCCATGGAGCACACGTCGCTCAGGCCGCGCCCGTAGAGTTGCCGCAGGCGCAGCGTCTTGCTCAGAATCCCCAGCAGCGAGATGCGCATCGCGTTCTCGCTCGAAAGCGTGCCGACCTTGGCGCGGATCAGTCCGGCGGCGAGGGGCGTCACGGCGGAAATCTTGTCGATCGCTTCGCGCACTTCGCGGATGTGGCTTTCCTCGCTCGGGCTTTCCGCGTCGCCGCCGAAGGTGTCGATCGACGCCTCGGCATTCTCAGTGATCCACATCTGCCCCGGCCCGACGGGGCGCTCGCCGAAGCCCTCGATGCCCTTGCCGAGGTACATCTTGAAACTCTGGAGCGTGACGCGGTTGGCCCGGTCGCTCAGGCGCGTGTTGAGTTCGTCCTGGAGGGGGATGAGCGGCTCGACCTCGCCGAGGCCGGAATACTCGAACGGCCGCCGCTGGTGCTGCACGTGCGCCACGGGCACGAAGCCCAGGTTGTTCGGCTCGTCGAGCACGAGTTGCTCATCTTCGTACACCTGGCGGTGCGCGGCGGAGATGATCTCGGTGACGCTCGCCGTGGCGCGGCGGGGCGGCGCTTGGACGCGGTTGCGGCTGAGCCACGACCCGACGCGCGAGAGAAACCCGCCGCTCTCCACGTCGTTGAGCCACCGCTCATGGCGAATGATGTAAGCGTCAACGCGGCGGTAGTCCGAAGGATTCAGAAGCGCAAAGGCACGCGGGCGCTCGACCACTTCGATCCGCATCGATCGCACGATGTTGAGGAGTTCCTCCAGACCCGCCTGCGTCTTCGCCTCGCGCCGCGGCGCCTGATCGAGGCGCAGCAGAAGATCAACGTGCCCGTAGATCGCGCCGAGAAGGACCGCCTCCTGGATGAGGCCCGTCGAACCGTTCGCCTCGAAGAGCGCTTCGACGACCTCGCCGATCGTCCGCGCTGTCTGCGCCTCGCGGGCGCGGGAGACAAAGGCGACGTCGCGTCCGGCGACGTAATCGACGACCGACTGGACGCGCCAGCCGATGTCGTTCTCGATGACGATCTCCTTGCGCGGCGCTCCCTCGATGGGGCGCGTGAGGCGGTCTGGCAGGCCGGCGATCTGTGCCGCGCGCCAGATCACTGCGCCGCCGGCGCCCGGGGTCGGCTCCTCGTCATTGCGGTAGTAGGCCAGCAGGCGCTCGCACGCGGGAAGCGTCCGTTCCTCGTGCTCTTCGATCAGCAGCCGCAGAAGAGGTTCCGTGAGGCTGACGTCGGCGAATGGGGCAAGTTCGTAGGACACGCGATGCTCCTCGTGATGCGTCAGACCCGCATGAGAGCGAGCCATTGCACCGAGAGGAGGCAAAGCGACGGCGCGCGATTACCGGCGCACGCTGATGGGGCGGCCCCACCGATTTCCCGCCAGAGAACCCACCGGAGAAAAGCGCAGATTGATCGCCGGCCGATGCGCGCCTGCGCGGCGTCAGGTCTGGCCGAACAGCCCGGTTGTGAAACGGATCAGATCGCCGGACAACTGCTCAATGCGATCGCGGACGGCTTCGCTGACGATCTCGTCGCCCTCGAAGTCGCGGCTCGTGGCGTAGACGAAGCGGGGAACGATGACCGTACGGAAGTCGAGCATGAGGCTGTTGGCCAGGGCCATGACGGACATGTAACTGCCCTGCCCGCCCGCGGCGCACAGAAACCCGACGACGGTGTCCGTCCAGACGGCCTTTCCCGTGAGTTCGACGAGGTTCTTGGCGGCGCTGCTCACGTCGAAGTTGTAGATGGGCGAGGCCAGGAGAATGCCGCGCGCCGCACGAAGGCGCTCGCTCACGAGTCGCACGTTGGCATCGCTGTAGCACGCCCCGCCATCGCACAACGGCAGAGGAATCTCGGCCAGGTCGATCCAGTCCGAGTCCGCGCCGCGGCCCTTGAGCAACTCGTGCGCCCGCCGCGCGAGAACGCGGCTGCGACTGTCGGGATCGAGACTGCAACTGACGACGGCGAGTTTCATGCGTTGGGAATCGGGCGCCGCATGCACCCGGCGCGATGGGGTCGCTGCGGCGCTTCGTTCACGCCGGGCTGGGAAGGATGCCGGACTCGGGCTCTTCGTCGTCGGAGGCAGGCTTGCGGCCGGCCTTGCCGGCGACGCCCTCGCCCGCAGCCCGCTTCTTGCGATGCTCGGCGGCGAGAAGATCGCTCACCGTCGGCTTGTCGATCGTGTCGCCTCGCATCAGGCGGTGCACCTCGTCGGCGCTGAGCGTCTCAAACTTGAGCAGGGCTTCGGCGACTGCTTCGACCTTGCTCCAGTTCTCGCGGATGAGTTTCTCGCAGTCGGCAAAGGCTTCGTCGCTGAGGCGCTTGACTTCCTCGTCGATGATGCGCGCGGTCTCCTCGGAGTAGGCCTTGCCGGGCAGGCCGAAGTCACCTGCTTCGTCGTGCCCGTAACGGATGAACCCGAGGCGCTTGCTCATGCCCCATTCAAGGACCATCATTCGTGCGAACGCGGTGACCTGTGCGATGTCCTGCGAGGCGCCCGAGGAGACGTCTCCGGTCATCATCTCCTCGGCGATGCGCCCGCCGCACATGACGCGCAGCGTCGCCTGGAGGTACTTGAGCCCGAAGCCGTAGCGGTCCTTCTCGGGCAGGCTGAAGGTCGCCCCGCCGAACTGCCCGCGCGGAATGATCGTGACCTTGTGCAGCGGATCGGCGTCCGGAAGCAGCGACTGCACGACCGCATGCCCCGCTTCGTGGTACGCCGTCGCGATCTTCTCCTTCTCCTCGATGACGCGGCTCTTGCGCGCCCGGCCGAACTTGATCTTGTCGCGAGCCTCGTCGAGGTCGTCCTGATCGACGTAATCCTTGCCGGCGAGCGTGGCGATGATCGCGGCTTCGTTGATGATCGCGGCGAGGTCGGCGCCGGAGAACATCGGCGTGCCGCGCGCCGTGCGCTCCAGGTCCACCGTCGGCGCCAGTTTCACCTTGCGCGAGTGGACCTTGAGAATTTCCGTGCGGCCCTTGAGGTCGGGCAGTGAAACGATGACGGAGCGGTCGAAGCGCCCGGGCCGGGTGAGCGCCGGATCGAGCACGTCGGCTCGGTTGGTCGCGGCGATGACGATGACCTGGTCGCTCGTCTCGAAGCCGTCCATCTCGACGAGAATGGCGTTGAGCGTCTGCTCGCGCTCGTCGTTGCCGCCGGTGGCGAAGCCGCTGCCGCGCTTGCGGCCGACGGCGTCGATCTCATCGAGGAAGATGATGCAGGGATTGTTCTCCTTGGCCTGCTTGAAGAGGTCGCGGACGCGGCTGGCGCCGACGCCGACGAACATCTCGACGAAGTCGGAGCCGGAGATGGAGAAGAACGGGACATCCGCCTCGCCGGCGATGGCCTTGGCGAGCAGCGTCTTGCCGCAGCCCGGCGGGCCGCTGAGCAGCACGCCGCGCGGAATCCGTGCGCCGAGGCGCTGAAACTTCTTGGGATTCTTGAGGAACTCGACGATCTCCGTGAGTTCGTCCTTGGCCTCTTCGATGCCGGCCACGTCGGCGAAGGTGATGTTCGTGTGTTCCTTGTTCGTGAGGCGGTGGCGCGAGCGGCCGAAGGAGCCGAACATCCCGGCCCCGCCGCCGGCGCTGCGCAGGCCGCGGAAGAGGAAGAACCAGATCACCGCGAAGATGAGAATCCACGGAAGCAGCCCGATGAGCAGGCTCGGCCAGAGCGAGGGCCGGGCGTCGTCCTTCCACGCACCTCCGGTCAGTTTGTCGAGCCGCTCGATGTAGGGGTCGCGAACCTGGCTGTAGGGAATGCGCACCGGTCCGGCCGCATAGTTGCCGGTGCTCTCGCGCAACTCCGCGAAGATGCCGTTGTGCCGCAGCACGACGCTGTCGCGATCAACGTATCCCTGAGTGTAGAGGGTCTCGAACTCGTCCCAGCGCAGCGCCTGGCCGGGCTGCTTGCTGTTGAGGACGAAGAAGAGCAGCAGCGCCAGCGCCACGAGCATGGTCCACATGAGGAGGCTGCGGCTCATGCGCATGTTCGGCGGCGGGGGCTGGTCGGGACGACGATTCGGCCCCCCGGCGCCCGGCTCACGCGAGTCGCGCTTCGGATTCTTCGGTGATGGTTCCGCCATGAAGTGCAGTTCTCACAGGGCGCCGGATCGCGCAGGAAAGCCGCGAGGCACGGTCCCTCCGGTTTATCGGCTCTCACGGGCCGACTGTTGATTCTACGCTCCGAACCTCACCATTGATCGCGCATCTCCGCCACGATCTGCCGCGCCAAAGTCTGTGCCAGGCCGTATTCGGCGATTTCCGGCCTCTCGCCGAAGGGACGCGAAGGCATGGACTCGTCCGAGGCCGAAAACTCCTTCCGCTCGACGATCACCTTGCCGGTGCGCAAGTCGCGCCACTGGAAGTCGACCGTCACGCTCAGCAGCACCTCGCGCACCAGGCCGCTGCCGCGGGCGCGGTTCAGCCGCGTCTTCTCGACGGCCACGATCGCGCCCGAGAGTTCCGTCTCCGCCGACTCGCTTCGGGTGACGGCGTAGGGCGTGCGCGTCTGAATCTCCTTGATCAGCGCATCGGTGATGTCGCGCTCGATGCCTGTGACGAACGTGCGGTTGTCGAAGATGGAGACGGCGATGGAGCGGTAGCCGGCGGGATAGAGGCTGCGCGCGCTGTAGCCGGCCGCATCGGCTTCGGCGCCGCTTTTGCCCGCGCAGCCGCAGGCGGCGCCGAACACGGCGCCGGCGAGAACCGCGAACAGGATGCCGCGAAGGAGATTCATGGCTGCCGCGTCGCCTCCGATGCGTTGAGCGCCTCGAGACCTCCCGCGACCGACTCATCAGTGATCGCTTCGGGCGATCGCGCGCCGAGGGGCGGCGGCTCGTGTTCGCGCAGTTCCTCGGGCACTTCATCGCTCACCCAGCCGCGCTGCTTCATCGCGCGGTATGCGCGCTGGGCGGCGAGGGTGGACGAGTGGCGGCGGATGAGCCGTTCGAGCATGAACTTCGCCGAGACTTCGTCCTTGCGCCGAAGATAGAAGTCGGCATCGACGAGCATCTTCTCCGCCCGCGCCTCCTCGATGCGCTGCTGAAGCGCCTCCGCGCGGATCTGCTGCGCCTCGGCCGGATAGCGCGTGGTCAGGACGTTCAGCCAGCCGCTGGCCTCCTCGAGGCCGGAGACGTCGAAAGCCGGGCCTTTAAACGTGGCCAAGTGGGAGAAAACCAGGCGCTGCATGGCATCGGAGGTGTCCGCGGCCTTCGGGTGATTCTTGAGATAGATGTCGTACATCGTCGAGGCGAGTTCCATGCGGCGCCGGTCGTAGTAGTGGTCGGCCAGAGCCCGCGCCGCCCGCTCGGCGAGCTTGCTCCCCGGCGCGCGCTCCTGGATGCGGATGAAGAGCTCCTCCGCCTCCTCCCATGCCCGCATCCAGCGGACACCCATGACCTTGCGGCGCACTCCGCTCGAGAACAGTTTCGCCACCTCGAACTCGCGTTCGAGGGCGATCATGAACGCTTCGCTGCCTGGATACATGCGGCAGACCATCTCGTAGTCGTAGAGGGACTTGTAGTACTCCTTCTGGAGATAGAGCGAGTCGCCTCGGATCAGGTAAGCCTCGGGTTCGAGCGGGTCAGCCTTGTGCTCCTTGAGCCAGGCGTCGATGCGGCGCCGGGCGTCGCCGTAGCGCTGCTGGGCGAGCGCCTGGCGGGCGAGGTGGAGTTTGCCAGCGGGCGTGTTGAGTTCCGGCTCTTCGAGGATGGACCAGGTGCCGGCCTCGGTGAGGCTGCGCTCGACCTGCCGGCCAAGACTGTGCGCGGGAGAGATGCAGAGCATCAGCCCCGCAGCCGCTGCCGCGATCCATCGCCCGTCGCCGCTTCGCTGGTTTCTGGTGCGCATGGCCGGCGCATGATAGAGCGTGCCGCGTGCGGGGCCAAACGGTGCGCAGAAGAGCAACGCGGGCGCAGAGGCCGAAAGCCGCAATGGCAACACGACTTCAAGGCAGATGTCGAATGCCGGTTACCAGCCGAACCCCGGACACACCGCCCTCAATGCACGCCGCGCTCCGCAAGGAAGCGTTCGGCGTCGATGGCGGCGCGGCAGCCCATGCCCGCTGCCGTGACCGCCTGGCGGTAGACTGAGTCGGCCACGTCGCCGGCCACAAACACGCCCTCAATGTTCGTATTCGAGCGATGCGCCACGGGCATCTTCACGTAGCCCTTGTCATCGAGCGCGATGCCCGAGCCTTGCAGGAACTTCGTCGCCGGCGTGTGGCCGATGGCGATGAACAGGCCTTTCACGGCGCGCTGCGATTGCTCCCCCGTCCTGGTGTCCTTGAGGACGAGGCCGCTGATGGTCTCTTCGCCGAGGACGTCGACGACGACCTTGTTCCACAGGACCTCGACCTTGGGATTGCCCAGGACGCGCTGCTGCATGGTCTTGCTGGCGCGGAACTCGTCGCGGCGGTGGATGACGTAGACCTTGCGTGCGAACTTGGTGAGGTAGGAGGTCTCTTCCATCGCCGTGTCGCCCCCGCCGACGACGGCGAGAACCTGGTCGCGGAAGACGGGAAGAGCACCGTCGCAGACGGCGCAGGCCGAGACGCCCCCGCCGCTGCGGGCCAGGCGCATCTCGTTGGGCAGTCCGATCCAGTTGGCGACGGCCCCGGTGGCGAGGATGACGCTGTGCGCCTTGATCGCCGCGCCCGAGGAAGTCGTCACCGTGAAGGGGCGCTTCGAGAAGTCGCACTTGACGATGTCTTCCCCGACGATGCGCGTGCCGAAGCGCTCCGCCTGCTTCTGGAACTTCTCCATCATTTCCGGGCCGGTGATGCCGTCGGGGAATCCGGGATAGTTCTCGACCTCGGTGGTGAGCATGAGTTGCCCGCCGGGGAGGACTGGGCTGGGGTCCGTCCGGGGCACGCCGATGCAGCAGACAGGGTTGAGATTGGCGCGTGCGGCGTAGATCGCGGCCGTCCATCCCGCGGGGCCTGAACCGATGATGACGACCTTCTCAATGGCGGCGGATGGGTGTGCGCTCATGGGTTCCCGGATTACGAGATCGTGCGGGCCGTGGTTCGGGCGCCGTTCAACGTTGGCGCTTCGACTCGCGCAGAAGGAGATCGACATTGGGGAAGAAGACCACGTCGCACTTGTCGTTTTCGGCCGGCATGGAGTTGTGGACAAGCGTCTTGCCCAGGTTTTCAGCGCGGTCAGGCCCGACGGAATAGAGCAGCGGCCAGAACTCGTGCAGCAACACGGGACCGTCGGGCGTCTCGATCGGATAGCCCTCGTGGGAGAAACGCGGGTCAGTGTTGCGAATGACCGCGTAGTGCAGTTTTTCTTCGAGCGAGGCGTAGACGTCGGCGAGGGTGGATTCGTAGTTGACGAATGCAGGCTGAATCTGCGAGAGCCGCACCGGAACCGTCGCCTCAAGAGCCGCCTGCCCCGGACGCAGTTTCGCCCCCTCGCGCACGAGGTAGGCGTGGATGCCGGCGGCGACGGCCGTGCCGTTCATCTGCGTCGCCAGGGGGATGCGCAAGTCGAAGAGGTTCTGCAGGTCGCGGATCGGCCGCTTGACGGCAGCGTACTTCAGGTCATCGAGTTTGGCGAACTCCGAATCGGGCACGAGCGAACTGTGCAGCGGCAGGCGCCAGCGGAGTTTCCAGTTGGACACGGCGTTCTTGAGCGCGACTTCCACCTCGCGCTTCGACGCATGCTGCTCGACCACCTGCTGCCAGTAGGCGACGGCCTGAAAGCGCTTGAGCGGCGCCCCGTAGGCGTCGAACGCCGCCATCACCTCGGGAAACCGCTGCTTGTCGACGCGGTTGTCCGGTCCGAAGATCTGCTCGATCAACTGCTCGCCGATGAGTTCCTCGCCGGGCGGCATCTCGATGCGCTCCAGGCCCAGGCGCTCGATTTCGATGGCGATGGTGCGGAAGTTCTCGATCGAAAGTTTCTCGCGGTAGAACCACATGAAGTCGCGGATCTGCACGAAACATTCGAGCAGAAGCGTCATGCCCAGGTGCTTCTCGTCATAGAAGCGCTGATCGCACAACTGCCGGGCCATGCGCGTCATGCCGAGGATCGCGTCGCAGGCGCCGGCCGTGTCGCCGCTCTCGGCCCGCCGGAAGGACTCGGCCCTCAGGAGGTGCATGAGTTCCTGGTAGCGCGGGAGGTAGGCGTCCTCGCGGTCGAAGAGCAGGTCGCCATGAACGTACACGACAAAGTCGCTGATGATGAGGTCATCATCGACGTCGTAGGTGCCGTAGGGAAGGCCGAAGATCTTCCGCTGCGTCGCGTTCTGACCGCGCTGGTTCTTGCGGAGGATGAGTTCGACCGCCTCCTGCTGCGAGGCGCCGCCCGCCCAGCCGATTGCGTCCTGAAAGGTCGAAGCGTACGGGTCGAGCCTCGTGCTCGCGGCCGCCATGCGCGGGTCCGCCACGTCCATGCGGTCGTAGGCCTCGAAGTAGATGTGGTACGCCCGCTCGTCTTCTGACACTGCCAGAATCGGCGCGTTGAGGCGGTCGAGGTACTTGCGCGCGTCGCTCCGCTGCGCCGCGGCCGACGAAAGGCCTTCAGGCGAAGCGGTCGCCAGCACCACGCCCGACAGGAGCACCAACCTTCTCAGGAGCGCGGTCGGTCGAGATCGTCGAAAGCAACGGGCAGAGAGGCAGTCGGACATGGCGCAGCGCGCCGGGCGAGAAGGGAGTCCGGCCGGTAGCCCCCGGCCTGACCTGAGGTGGCTGAGATTGTCATGCTAGCATAGTCACCCGAAAAAAGCGGCGCGGGCCAGACCACAGCCATCGTGCCCTTCACGTCTAAACTCGCCGGTCCGGCGGAATCTTCCGCACCCGGCGCACGGATCAAAGTCATGGCCGCGTCCGGCCCAATGGAGAGAAGCGATGATCGTCGGTTGTCCGCGAGAGATTAAGACGCAGGAATACAGGGTGGGAATGCTGCCGGTCGTGGCGGAGATGCTCGTCAAGGCCGGGCACACCGTCCTGATTGAACGCGGGGCGGGGCTGGGCAGCGGCTTCCCCGACGAACTCTACACCGCCGCGGGCGCGGCGATCTGCCCCGCGGCCGCCGAGGTCTTCAAGCGGGCCGACATGATCGTCAAGGTCAAGGAGCCTCAGGCTGCGGAGATCGCCATGCTCCGCAAGGGACAGATTCTCTTCACCTACCTTCATCTCGCTGCCGACCGCACCCTCACCGAGGGATGCCTGCGCAGCGGGTGCATCGGCGTGGCATACGAAACGCTGACCGATGCGCGAGGCCGGCTTCCTCTGCTCACTCCGATGAGCGAGGTGGCAGGCAAGATGTCCATCCAGGAGGGAGCAAAGTACCTCGAGCGGCCCTTCGGAGGCCGCGGCGTCCTGCTGGGCGGCGTTCCCGGCGTGGAGCCGGGCCACGTCCTTGTCATCGGAGGCGGCGTGGTCGGGACGTGCGCGGCCCGGATGGCCGCGGGCCTCGGGGCCAAGGTCACGCTGCTTGACATCAGCCTCGACCGCCTGCGCGAACTCGACGAATGGATGCCGCCCAACGTCACGCTGCGCTACTCCGACGCCCACACGGTGCGCGAGTATCTCGCCTGGGCGGACCTCGTCGTCGGAGCCGTGCTCATTCCCGGCGCCGCGGCGCCGAAACTCATCCGCCGCGAAGACCTCAAACTCATGCGGCCGGGCAGCGTGATCGTCGATGTTGCCGTCGATCAGGGCGGATGCGTCGAAACCACTCGCCCCACCACGCACGACAACCCGGTCTTCGAGGTGGACGGCGTGGTTCACTACTGTGTCGCCAACATGCCCGGCGCCGTCGCGCGCACGAGCACCATCGGCCTCAACAACGCCACGATGCCCTGGACCCTGCGACTGGCAGGCGAAGGGCCGCACGCGCTCGCGCGCGCCAGCAAGGGCTTCGCCGACGCCATCAACATTGACTGCGGCCGCCTTACGAACAAGCCCGTCGCCGAGGCACATGGCCTGAAGTACGAGCCGCTCTTCTGATTCCCGGGCCGAGCCGGCGGCGAAGTCTGACCCATGCGCTGGTACCTGAGCAACTACTCCTATCCCGAGATGCGCGCGATCGAGTCGTTCTGGGAGCGGCACCGCACGTGGTGGCGCGCATTCCTCTCTTCGCTCAACGACCCGAAGATGTGGGGTTTCCTCCTCATCGCCTTCTCACTGGCGTGCCTGGGCGGGGCGCTGAACCTGCTCGTGGATGTACAGGAACTGATGGGATCGAACTCCATACCCGCTGCAGTCGTAGCGAATCTGGTGACTCTTGCGGTCACCATCGGCGCGGCTGTGGTGCTCTCGCTCACGTGGGGCGGGGACATCATGCGGCCGCACCTGCGTCGGGCGAACCCGCGCTGCCGAAGCGCATGCCCGGAGTGCGGCTTTTGCCTGACAAGCCAGCTGGGCTCGCTCCGTCCGATTTTTCAGTGCCCCGAGTGCGGCCAGTGGCTCGACCGGCGGCCCTTCGAGGAGCCCTTTCCAGTCAACGCCCGTCCAACAGCCTCGGCCGTCGCCTTGGAGAAAAGTGAACGGGCAGGGAGCAAATCCGAATGACTTGGGCCGAAGAGGACGATACTATATAGCCGACCCGGCTTCGGCGGCGCCCCGCGCCACCCCGGCCGGCTCCGATTCAGCAGAAGATGCAAAGACGCTCGCGACCTTCAGTGATCGTAACGATCCGCTGGCGTCTTCACTTCAGCCTCAGCTCAGGCCGTGCTTCGGTCGGCACCGTGCGTGCCGCGAATGTGCGATCCTACAGGTGAAATCCACAGCATGCTCACGCAACGCAGAACGTACAAGTTCGGGGACCGCGTCCTCAACGCCGCCCGTCCGGAATGGGGGCCGGGAACCGTTACACGCGTCGAGAACGTCGCGCACAACGGCCACACCGCCCAGCGCCTCAACGTGCGCTTCACCTCCGCCGGACTCAAGACGCTTCACACCGGCGTCGTCGAACTTGTGCCCGCCGACGAGGACCATGCCGTCGCGGGCGTCGCCGAGCGGAGCGGCTGGATCGCTGAACTCGAAGGCAACAAGCCCGCGGACATCATGGTCCGCCTTCCCGCCGACGCCTCGGACCCCTTCAAGACCCTGTGGCAGCGACTCCAGTACACGCTCAATCTCTATCGCTTCTCGCGCGAGGCGCGGGCGCTGACGGCGTGGGCCGTCGCCCAGTCGGGCCTGCCCGACCCGCTCACACGCTTCTCTCGCCACGAACTCGAGACCTTTTTCGATCGCTGGGCGCGCGGGCGCGACGCCCATCTCATCGATCTGGTCCGGGAAGCCAATAGGATGGACCCGCGCCAGGCCGAGCAACTCCTCGCCTCCGCGCCGCCGGAGGCTCGTCAGATTCTGCGGCACCCGCACGCCCGTCGCTGATCGTCCCCCCTGCAACTCCCGCACTCTTGGCAGTCACACGCCGCTTTCCGCGGTTTCACGGCACTTTCGCGACGGCGTATCCGCGCCCGGCGCGTCCTCTCTGAAGTCGGCCTCGGCCGCACCATGACCCGGGGCCACCCAAACCATACCATCGTATCTTCCCTGCTCGGAGACCGATCCATGAATCTTCCGCGTGCGATGTGCTTCGCCTGCCTCACAGCCCTGCTCGGCGCCGCCGGACTCGAATCGCCCGCCCTCGCTGCGCCTCCCGTCACCCTCGAGTCTCTCCTTGACGAGATGATCGACCGCAGCGCGATCGCGCGCCTGCCCGACCCCTGGTACACGTGCTCGCAGGCGTCCAGTTACGATCGCCGAAGCACCACCCCCGACGATCCCGAAACGTGGTTTGCAAACGCGGACGCGAGCCAGTTCATCCGCATGGAGACAAACGACGGCCGGCGCGAGTGGGTCATGATGGATGCCCAGGGCCCCGGCGCCGTGGTGCGCATCTGGTCCGCGAACCCAAAGGGTACGCTGCGCCTCTACCTCGATGGAAGCACCGCGCCTGCCCTCGAAGCGCCGATGGACGCCCTGCTCGGCGGAAAGTGGACTGTCGGCGACTTCACGCTCGGCGAACCTCTCTCCGCGACCCGCAGCCGGGGATGGAATCTCTATCTCCCCATCCCCTACGCGAAGCACTGCAAGATCACCAGCGACGCGGACGGGTTCTACTACCAGATCAACTACCGCACCTACGACGCGGGCGCCGCCGTCGCGACCTTCGCGCTCGACCAGTTGACCGCGGCGGCTGAACATGTCGACCGCGTGCAGGCCGCCCTCGCGGCGCCTGAGTTGCGCGTGTTGGCCGAAAAACAGATGGGGCGAAGTCTGGGTCCGTGGGAGCAGGTCATCGTCACTCTCCCGCCGGGCCCTCGGGCCGTCAACCTGTTTATCTGCCGCATCACCAGCGACGAACTTCCGAGCGCGCTGCGCAGCACCATTCTCTCGAGCGCGTTCGACGCGAAGCAGACCATCTGGTGCCCGGCGGGCGACTTCGGAGGCAGCGGCGTCGGGGTGAACCCCTTCAGCGACTGGTTCCGCTCCGTAGAGCAGGACCCCAGCGCCCTTCTGACTTCCCGCTGGATCATGCCGTACGAGAGATCAGGCGCGTTCGTGGTTGAGAACCACAGCGACAAGCCGATTGTCGTCCAGATCGTCGTCAACACCATCCCCTGGGAATGGGACGACCGCTCCATGCACTTCCACGCGCGCTGGCGGCAGGAGAACCCCCTCCCCACGCGCCCGATGCGCGACTGGAACTACATCGCCATCGAAGGCCAGGGTGTCTACGTCGGCGACTCGCTCGCGGTGGCCAATCCGACCGAGACGTGGTGGGGCGAAGGCGACGAAAAGATCTACGTGGACGGCGAGACCTTCCCCTCCCACTTCGGCACGGGAACGGAAGACTACTACGGCTATGCGTGGTGCTGCCCCGAAACCTTCGCCGGACCCTTCCACGCCCAACCGCGCTGCGACGGGCCGGGCAACTACGGCCACACGGTCGTCTCTCGCGTGCGCCTGCTCGACGGCATCCCCTTCCGCAAGTCTCTGCGTTTCGACATGGAGGTCTGGCACTGGGAAGACACGAACGTGGGATACGCGGCCACGACCTACTACTATGCGAGGCCTGGCGCGAAGGACAACCGACGGCCCGTCGACGCCGAAATCAGGCGCGGCATCCTCAGCCCCCCCCCGCTCCCACCGCCCTTCGCCGTCGAGAACGCGATCGAGTGCGAAAGCCTCCCCGTCAGCGGGCATTCGGAGGACCTCACCTTCGGCCCGCAGAACATGCGAGGCTTTGCGCGCAACGCATGGAGCGGCGACACGCACCTCTGGATCCGCGCCACCGAAACCGGCGAATACATTGAACTCGACATCCCCTGCAAGTCCGCCGACCCCGTCCGCCTCACGCTTCACGCCACGAAGAGCTGGGACTACGGCATCGTGCAGTTCTCCGTCAACGGCCGACCCGCGGGCAAGCCCATCGACTTCTTCAGCGGCGGCCAGGGCGTCTGCAAGGCCACCGGCCCCATCGACCTCGGGACCTTCAAGCCCGAGAACGGCCGGCTGAGACTCCGCGCCGAGGTCGTCGGCGGACATCCAGACGCTCTTGGAAGCAAGACCTTCTTCGGCCTGGACTGCGTCGTGCTCGATGCCCCTTGATCGCTCGCCCGCCGCGGAAAAATCGCGCCGGCGTCAGGCCATACGACCAGTCTGGCGCGCCCAGATCGACAGCGTCAGCAGCGTGAACAGCCGCTGGCCGTGGTCGCGCTTGCCGCTCATGTGCTCGTCGATGAATCGCAGCACCGCCTTGCGGTTGAGTTCGATCGGGCCGAACGGCTCGGTCGAATTGAGATGATCGAGCAGCAGCGTTTTCATGCCGCCAAAGTCATTGCGAAACCACTCGCCGATGGGGATCGCAAAACCCATCTTGGGCCGGTCGACGCATTCCTTCGGCAGGTACTTGCGCGCGATGCGGCGCAGCAGGCCCTTGCGCTCGCCGCCGGGGATGAGTTCATCCACCTTCCGATTACTGAGCAGGGCGGCCAGGCGCGAGTCCAGGAACGGGCACCGTACTTCGAGTGCAACGGCCATCGAGGCCGTGTCCGTCTTGCGCAACAGATCCCCCGGAAGGTAGTAGTCGAAATCAAAGTCGCGGAGCATTCCGAGTGCATCGCCCTTCTCAACTCCTGTGGTCCCGGAGTATGCGCGACCAGTGAGCCTCTCGATATCAGGAAGCCGAAAGATGAACTCCATGGCGGCGACACCAGTCCGCCGATAGTCACGGGCCATGTCGATGAATCTTGCGGTCTTGTGCATGCGCGATTTCGGATGGGCTCGATGCAGCAGGCTGTTGGGCACGAGCGCCGCGACAGAGGCGAAGCGAGCGAGCGGACGCGCGGCGAGGTACCTCTCGTAGCCGATGAAGAGTTCGTCACCGCCGTCCCCTGCCAGCGCGACCTTGACGTGCTGGCGTGCCGCTTTGCTCACCCAGTAGGTCGGCAGGATTGACGCATCACCGAAGGGCTGCCCGAGCAATCCAATCAACCGGACCAAGTCCTCGGCCGGATTCATCGCGACTTCCAGCGTGTGGTGATCGGAGTCGATGTGCCTCGCCACGGACTGCGCGTACCGGGATTCGTCGTATCGGGCATCCGGCATGCGAACCGTGAAGGTCAGGAGATCAGACTTGTGCCGCCTGGCAAAGTGCGCAATGAGCGACGAGTCCACTCCACCCGACAGAAAGCACCCAAGCGGAACATCCGCTTCAAGACGACACCTCACCGCTTCTTCGAGCGACTCTTCGATCAACGTCGCGTCAAAGTCTGGTATGTGGCGCCCCTGCACCATCGTCGGGCGCTCGACGAGTCCGTTACCCGCCGTGAAAGTCGCAGCCGAGTGTCGTGCCGCCTCAGCACGATCCTGCTCCGGTTTGAAGCGGATGGGAAGATAGCCGAATTGCAGATAATCACGAACATCCCAGCAATTACGATGTGCGCGCGGCAGCGGCACTTGTTCGACCGCATGACGCTCGCTGGCGAATGCGACGACCGACCAGTTCTCGCCCTCGCGGATCTCAAAATCATCCACTCGGTACAGCGGCTTCTCACCGAAAGGATCCCGCGCGAGATGCAGGTCACGTCCGGCACGATCCCAGATCGCAAACGCGTACATCCCTTCCAGACGATGCCGCAGTTCCTCGCCCCACTCGCGCCACCCGTGGATCAGCACTTCCGTATCGCTGTGATCCGTAACGAACCGATGCCCCTTCGCTTCGAGTTCGCGGCGCAACTTGCGGTGGTTGTAGATGCAGCCGTTGAAGACCACGGCGACGAGGCCCTCGCTCTCATTTCGCCCGCGCTCGCTGACCATGGGCTGGGCGCCGTCCTTGTGGTCGATGATCGACAGGCGCCGATGGACGAAGGCCACCTCAACCACGCGCGGCCGGCCCTGTTCGTCGGTGAACGTCACGCGATCGCGGAACCGCCCCGCCCCATCCGGCCCGCGATAGGCGATGCGCGCATCGATCGCGTCGAGCCACTCCTCGGGAATGGGCTGCCCGTCGGTGCGCAGGATGCCGCCGATGCCGCACATGGGGGAAATCTTAGGGACCAGGCATCAGGCACTTG
>CAADHA010000114.1 GCA_900696685.1 uncultured Planctomycetota bacterium | reverse complement strand
CTTAGGCAGCAAGAGCATACTGCGTGTTGGCAGTTATGGTTTTGCACATTTGTTGACGCGGTTCACGTGCGCCGCGACACGCCACGACAGCCCCAACCTGTCCGGTCGAAACCAGTCGGCCCCGGTTTTCAAAGAGCGGTCAATGATAGCTTGGGGCGGCGGAAGTGCCCATTGAGGAGAAACGCACCCCACGATTCGCAGAGCCTCATCGTGGGCGTGGGGTGAGTGAGGATCGTTCATTGCACCCCACGACTCGCAGAGCCTCATCGTGGGCGTGGGGATACCGTTTCCCCATGACCATTGCCGTCATCATCACCGCTGCCGGAAAGAGCGAACGCTTCGGCGGGCGCGACAAACTCAACGAAGACCTCGGCGGACGGGCGCTGCTCATGCGCACCGTCGAACTCTTCAACAAGCGGCCGGAGGTCGGGTGCGTCATCGTGGCCGGCCCGCCGGACCACCTGGACGACTTCCGCTTCCGCTTCGGCGATCAACTCGGCTTCCACGGCGCCAAGATCGTTCCCGGCGGCCGCGTCGAGCGGTGGGAGACCGTCAAGAATGCGCTGTGCGAGGTGCCGGACCAGTGCACGCACGTGGCGGTGCATGATGCGGCTCGCCCGGGCACGCCAGTCGAAGTGATCGACCGCGTCTTCGAGGCGGCGAAGATGTTCAAGGCGGTGATACCCGCCGTGCCCGTGACGGCCACGATCAAGCGCGTCTCGAAAGAGGCCAGGCAGGCGGCTGAGGCGGACCCGATCGCGGCGGCGATTCTCGGCGACGCGGCCCGGCCGAAGAACACCGCGCGCAAGGTCGAAGAGACCATCGACCGGGAGCGACTCGTCGAGGTGCAGACGCCGCAGGTCTTCGAGCGAGGCCTGCTTCTGCGCGCCTACACACAGAAGGACCTCAGCGGCGCGACGGACGATGCAAGTCTTGTCGAGCGTCTTGGCGAAGCGGTGTACGTCGTGAACGGCGATCCGCGGAATCTCAAGGTGACGACTCCCGCCGACCTGCACCTCATGCGAGCCGTGCTCGGTGTGCGGCCGCCCGCGGAGCGGCCGGCGCACAAGCAGTTCTGAGCGGCCGGCGGCCACGAGGCATGAGTTGTGAAAGGCGCCCATTCAACCAGCAAGCCGTTCACCTCTTCACGCCGTACCGCACATACACGCACTCGCGCTGGATCGGCCTGCATTCGAGCAGTTCGAGTTTCACGCGGCGTCTCATTCCTTGAAAGAGCGGAATGCCCGAGCCGATGAGGACCGGGTGGATGTTCAGGCCGATCTCGTCGATGGCGCCGGCTTCGAGGAGAGCGGCCCCGAGTTGGCCGCCGCCCATCACGCAGATGTCCTTGCCCTTTCGCCGCTTGAGTTTCTTCACGAAGGCGCCGGGGTCTTCTCTTATGATCTCGACGTCGGCGTGATCCTCGGCTCGCAGCGTGCGGGAGAAGACGTAGCACTTGAGGCCGTCGTTGCCGCCTCCTCCCCCGCTCTTTCGCGCCACGTCATATGTTTTGCGGCCCATGACGATGGTGTCAAAGGTGTTCCAGAACTCCTTCATGATGGCCGCGGCGTCATCGCTCCAGAGGAGCCAGTCCACTTCGTGCTCCGGTCCGGCAATGAAGTTGTCGAGGCTGCTCGCGACGCCGAAGACGACCTTTCGCATGACTCCTCCGTGTTACACACAGTTTCGGACCCAGGTGCCGCGGCTCGCGCCCTGTGAAGCGCACGACGATCGGGATGAACCCTCGATCGTACTTCTCATCACTTCGCGCAACCCGCCCCCACCACCGCCATCGCGAAGCCGTCGTACTTCTTGACTCCGACGGTCTGGATCACCGTCGCGCTGATGCGTGTGTCGCGTGCAGCCTGCTCGAGGAAGCGGCGCACGCCCCGGACGGCGGGGTCAATACTCTGGGCCTCGAGCAACGCCCCCTCGCGCACCACGTTATCCACCAGGATCATGCTCCCCGGCCGTGAGAGGCGCACCGCCCAGTCAAAATACTCGGCGATGTGCTCCTTGTCGGCGTCGATGAAGGTGAGGTCGAACGGCCCTGGGTTCTCGGTGGCAAGTTGCGGCAGAGTCTGCAGCGCCCGCCCGATGCGGATTTCGGCGACGCCTTCGAGACCCGCCCGTGCGAGGTTGGCCCGGGCGACTTTCGCGTGTCTCGGGTCGACTTCGAGGGTGATGAGGCGGCCGCCGGGAGGCAGGCCTCGCCCGAGACAGATGGCGCTGTAGCCGCCCAGGGTGCCGATTTCGAGGATTCGCTGCGCCCCTACTGCTTTGGCGATGAGGCAGAGCATCATTCCGTGACAAGGAGAGACTTGAATGGCAGGCAGCCCGGCGTCGGCGCTGGCTCTCAGGGTGGATTCGAGAACCTCATCGTGGCCGAGAAAAAGGCCGGCTGCGAACTCATCAACGGCTGTCCAGATTCGGTCGTGCATGAGCCATGGTAAGCAAGCCCGAGCCGGTGACGCCGGCGTGCGGCGAGCCCGGCCGCCTTCGCCGCAGCGCCCCTCTCCCCTGCTCGTGGGATTGTGCGAGAGAACGTACGGAATTCTGCTTTGCATGCCGCGACTGTGCGTTATACTTTGCCTATCAGGTCGCTGGGAGGGGGAACATCGTCCTGTTGACATCCGAGTTGTCGCCGGCACGGCTTACGGTAAGCCGCGCGGTGACATGTGCATGCCTTATTCAGGCAGAAGGAGAAAAGACCATGAAAGTGAAGAAGATGCTGATCCTCGCGGCCGGCAGCGCTCTCGTCGCGGGGGCGGGCAGCACCCTCGCGGACAGTCCCGTCGCCCAGCCGGACGGAACGACCGTCACGCGGGTGAGCACAAACGTCGGCGACCAGAACGCGTATCCTTCCGGTTGTCCGGTCGCGTACGAGACCTTCAACGACACCTACCCGCCTAACTACGGCGTGGGCTGGACGATCTCCGACTGGTCGCAGATCGGGTGCTGGGGTCCGGCGCACAAGTTCACCGCCAACGACAACTACGCCCTCTGCCAGGTTCTTGTCTCCGCCACGCACGTGACGGGCGTCAATCAGTACAAGGTGAGACTGCACCTCGATGACGCCGGCGGTCAGATGCCCGGCTCTGAGATGCGTGCCTGGGATTTCAGCAACATCCCGCCGAACCAGGGCGGCCCCACTCCGCTGCTCGAGTGCGACGCCACGGGTCTGTCGCTCTCGAGCGGCCAAACCTACTGGCTCTCGATCATCGCCAGCGGAGGCGCAGGCAACTCTTGGGGCGTGCTGCGTCAGAGCACGCTGCCCGGCAACGAGCGTGAGAACGCGACCTGGAAGTGCTCGTTCTGGGAGTATCGCGGGACGCTGAACGCAGGCGCCTGGCGCGTGACCGGCAACGTCGGCGGCGGCGGACCCTCGCTGCGCATCAGCGGCACGTGCCCCGGCCGCGTGACGGTCTCCTGGGCCAACGCGACCCCGAGCCGGCCCATGGGCATCCTGTTCTCGTCCAACACGGGCAGTTTCGTGATCCCCGGCGGCGTCTGCGCCGGCACACAGACGGGCCTGAGCAGCAGCGGCCTGCAACTCGTCTACACCGGCAACACCGGCCCGAACGGCTCCGGAAATGTCAGCGCCAACGCGGGAACTCCCGCCTGCCGCAAGTACCTCCAGATGGTCGTCGCGGACGGCAGCCCGTGCTCGACGAGCAACGTTGTGCAGATTCCGTGATCTGATCGCGTCGATCTCATTGATCGAACAAGCGGCATGATCCACAAGGACTCATCCCGAGAGGGATGGGTCCTTCTTCTTTGGCATGATCTCCAAGAACCTGTCCGAAAACCGTCGGGTGCCGTGGTCCGTAGGGAGGCTCTGCGACCGGAGGGCCACGTCATGAAGCGGACGGTCGATCACACCGGCTCGGGCGTCAATCGCGCGCCGGCGTGGCCCGTGCTCCCAGAGAGTCGCCTGACCGCGGCACCCCCGGTTCTCGTACACTCTCTAGGCAACTGCGACGGCGCCAGGCCTTCAAGCGGCCATTTGGGTCGGAGGGCCAGCACACACTTCGCACAAGCGTGCACGAACCGTAT
>CAADHA010000113.1 GCA_900696685.1 uncultured Planctomycetota bacterium | reverse complement strand
GTCGTCCTCAAGGACATCTACCTCTCCTACTTCTACGGCGCCAAGATCGGCGTCCTCGGCCTCAACGGCTCGGGCAAGAGTTCGCTGCTGCGCATTCTCGCCGGCGTGGACAGGAACTTCGAGGGCCGGGTCTCCGCCGCGCCGGGCTACACCATCGGCTACCTCGAGCAGGAACCGCTCGTCGATGAGACGCGCACCGTCATCGAAGTGGTGCGCGAAGGGGCAAAAGAGAGCCTCGACCTCCTCGCCGAGTTCGAGCGACTCAGCGAACGTCTCGGCGAAGACCTCGACCCCGACGAGATGGACAAGGTCCTCGCGAAGCAGGGCGAGATTCAGGAGAAGATCGACCACCGGAGCGCCTGGGACATCGACAAGCAACTCGACATGGCGATGGATGCGCTGCGCTGCCCGCCGCCCGAATCGCCCGTCAGCATCCTCTCCGGCGGCGAGAAGCGCCGTGTGGCCCTCGTGCGCCTCCTGCTGCGCAAGCCCGACATTCTGCTGCTTGATGAGCCGACGAACCACCTCGACGCCGAAAGCGTTGGCTGGCTCGAACAGCACCTCCAGCGCTACGAAGGCACGGTCATTGCCGTGACGCACGACCGCTACTTCCTCGACAACGTCGCGGGATGGATTCTCGAACTTGATCGCGGCGAAGGCATTCCCTGGAAGGGCAACTACACCTCGTGGCTGGAGCAGAAGCAGGCCCGCCTGGCCGTCGAAGAGAAGCAGGAGAGCAACCGGCAGAAGGCTCTGAAGCGCGAACTCGAATGGGTGCGCAAGAGTCCGCAGGGCCGCCAGGCGCGCAGCAAGGCCCGCGTGAGCCGCTACGAGTCGATGGTCAACGAAGACGTGCGCGAGAAGGCGAGCCAGATCGAGATCTTCATCCCGCCCGGTCCGCGCCTGGGCAACCTCGTCATCGAGGCGGACCACGTGACCAAGGCCTACGGCGACCGGCTGCTCATCGACGATCTTTCTTTCTCGCTGCCGCCGGGCGGGATCGTCGGCATCATCGGCCCCAACGGCGCCGGCAAGACCACCCTCTTTCGCATGATCACCGGGCAGGAGCAGCCCGACGGCGGGGCCATCCGCATCGGCCCGAGCGTCAAACTCACTTACGTTGAGCAGAGCCGCGATTCGCTCCCGGCCGGCAAGAGCGTGTGGGAAGCGATCAGCGACGGCGATGAGGAACTCAAACTCGGCCCGCTCACCGTCAACAGCCGTGCCTACGTCGCCCGCTTCGGCTTCACCGGCGCCGACCAGCAGAAACGCGTCGAGGGTCTTTCAGGCGGCGAGCGCAACCGCGTCCACCTCGCCCGCATGCTCAAGAGCGGCGCGAACGTGATTCTGCTCGACGAGCCGACCAACGATCTCGACGTCAACACGCTGCGGGCGCTGGAGGAGGCGCTGGAATCTTTCGCCGGCTGCGCCGTGGTCATCACCCACGACCGCTGGTTCCTCGACCGCATCGCCACGCACATTCTCGCCTTCGAGGGCGACAGCGAGGTCCGCTGGTTCGACGGCAACTACTCAGCCTACGAAGAGGACCACCGGCGCCGGCTCGGCGCCGAAGCCGACCAGCCGCACCGGATCAAGTACCGCCGCCTGACGCGCGCAACATGAACGCGGGCCGGCCTATTGCGGAATCTGCACGACGTTGCTGGTGGCGCAGGGATTGCCGTCCTGGACGATCATCTGGAGAAATCCGCCACAGGCGAGAGAGGGCACGCGACCGGCCATCACTCCCCCCCCATCCGGTCCGGACTGGAAGATCTTTGCCAGCCGCAATCCGTTAGATCCAAGTCCAAGTACGGTTCCTGCGCACGGACCGGGGAGAGTGAAACTCCCCTGGCTTCGGCTGAACCACAATCCCGCCCGGCGGTCTGGCGTCGCCCCTTCCCACCGAACAGTGATTCGACCCGGACAGTCGCCCTCGACTGCAATTGCGAGATTGTCGGGGCCGTACGATTGGGAGTGCATTGCGAATGCTGCTGAGCCGGAAGCAGCGATTATAAGGATGGTCGTGTAAAGCCAAGCGTATTTCATGTTGAATCTCCGGTTGCACCACGAGGGGTCAGTTCGACGGGAACGTGAATTCAATCACGTTCGAGACACGGCAGTCGCTCAGGTCGACCACTTGGAAGTAGCGGGTCTGGCCCGCCCACCCTCCCGGAACAGTTGCTTCATAGATCGCCGCGCCATTGCTTGTTGCCGTAGCCTCACCGAGCACCGACGCATTTGCGATACCAACATAAACGTTGGAGCATCCGGACACCGCGGTTTGTCCTGTAGCGGAACCATAGTAGAAGCGTACGGTCGCGCCATTCGTGGCGCCGGCGGCTTTCAACTTGTTGGACACTCCGGCCAGCCCCGGATGGGGATCGCGGGTCCAGAGATCCTCCGACACGAGCGCGAGCGAGTTGAAGACGTTGATTCGACCCGCGCCGTGCAGATCGGGGTCTCGCATCACGCTCAGCATTGGCGGCCTCCGGCCGTTCGTCACTGCGGTATCTGCACGACGTTGCTGAGCGTGCAGGTATCGATGATGAGCACCTGCAGGTATCCCCCGCAGAGATGCGGCGCGGCCTGCGCGCTGAAGCGGCCGCGCCCTTGCGGGCCGGT
>CAADHA010000112.1 GCA_900696685.1 uncultured Planctomycetota bacterium | reverse complement strand
CTGTGGGTGCCTCTGCGGATGCGCATGGGCTGGACCGACCCGGCCCTTGATCCGACCGATCCCTTCCAGTACTACTACGGCGCGACGCTGCACGGCATCCGCGGCCGCGACTTCTACGAGTAATCACCAGGTCGGCACACGGACGACTCTTCCACTCCCCGGGACCATGTGCCCCGGGGAGTGTTGCTTTTCGACGTCATGCCAGGCGCCAGAGGATGATTCCCGCGGCGACCGCAACGTTGAGCGAATCCTGCCCGAGGTGCATCGGGATCGTCACGCGGCGGTCGCACAGTTCCAGCCACTGCCGTGACAGGCCCTGCGATTCACTGCCGAAGAGGATCGCGGCGCGCCGGCCTCTGCTCGTGCCGGTCGTGAGCGACTCTGCGCCCGCTCGATCCGCTACGGTGGCGATCAACTCAATCTCCCACCGCGCGCGCAGAGCCGCGAGGTCGGTCGCGAGGTCGATCGACCGCACGATCGGCAGGGCGAAGACCGCGCCCATCGAGACCCGCACGACGCGGCGATAGAAGGGATCACAGCAGCGCGGTCCGAGGATCATCGCCCCCGCTCCCAGCGCGGCGCTGATGCGGATCAGCGAGCCGAGGTTCTCTGTGTTGTGCGTCTCCGGGCAGATCACCAGCGTGAATCGCCCGCTCCCCGCGGACTGCATGACTTCGTCGACGGTTGGGCTGCGCGGCCTGCGGGCGCATGCGATCACTCCGGAGTGGAACTTGAAGCCGAGAACGGCTTGGATCACAGCGTCGCTTGCGGCGTAGACGCGGCATGCGGGCGGCGCCAGCGGCGCAATCTCATCGACCTTTCGATGCGTCACGAGGATCGACTCGGGAGCGATGCGGCTCGCCAGCAGGCGCCGAACGAGATGCTCGCCCTCGGCAATGAAGAGGTCGCACCGGCTCGCCAGTTCACGGTCGCTCAGGTTGAGGTATGGCGCGAGTCGCTCGTCGCCCGGATCATCCACGGCAATGACTGATGCGGACATGGTGCATCATACCGCGCACCCTGGCATCGCCGTCGGGCGTACATTCAGTCATCAGGCCACACTCGCCTTGAGCCTCGTCGCGGGCCAGGGACGCGGCCAGGTTCCCGATTGCGGGAAGGCGATACGCTCCGGGACCTTGAGCCGGCGCACTACAATCCAAGCCCGGCGTCTTCGGCAGGACTCTGAGGCGATCGATCCGTGCGGACGACAGCAGGTGTGACCCGCGATGCTCGAACGTTGGCTGCGATGGGTGGCGAGGCTGGCATGCCGGCGGGCGATTGCGGTCGCAGCGGCCGGAGTGTTCAGTGCGCTGCTGTGCGGCCTCTATGCCGCCACATCGCTGCAACTCAACGCCGACACGGATGATCTCATCGGCGCCGACCGGCCCTACAAGGAAAAGTATGACGCGTTCCTGAGTGAGTTCGGCGACCTCGAGTACCTCTACGTCGTCGTCGCCGACAATGGTCACACGCGGCGTGCCGAGGAGTGCGTCGAGTTCATTGCGCAGCGGCTGGCGCCGATCGAAGGTCTCCCGGGGGTGTTCTGGTCCATTTCGCCGCGCGAGCAGTTGATTCTCGCGAGCCGGGCCATGAGCGATGAAGAGGCGGCCGCACTGGATGCGTTGAGCGATGGAATCGTGCCGCTGCTGCTCAAGCGCAACGCCGCTGAGGTAATGGCCGAGGCGACAGACCTGCTCAACCGCGTCATGCGCGAGGGGGCGCTCATGCCTGCCGCGCAGCGCGAGCGTCTCGGCGCCGCGGCGGTGTGGCTGGCGCGCCTCATCACCTCGCCCGGCGCGTGGGGACCCCCCGCGCAGCCTCTGCACCCCGGCGACGGCCTCACGCCGCAGTATCTCACTTCCGACTCGGGCGAACTGCACTTCATCCTCATCATGCCGGTGAAGGACTACGGCACGATGGCGGTCATCGCCGAGCCGGTGCGCCGCATCCGCGCCGTGCTTGACGAGGCGCGGGCCGCGTTCCCCGATCTCGACCTGGGACTCACCGGCAAGCCCGTCCTCCAGGCCGACGAGATGGCCACGACGGGGCGCGACATGATGCGCGCCTCTCTCATGGCCGTCGCGCTCGTGGCGATCCTCTTCATCACCGTCATCGGCGGCGTATGGCGATCGCTGCTGGCGATCGTCGCGCTGGGCGTCGGCATCGCGTGGACCTTCGGCCTGACCACCCTCGTCGTCGGCCAACTCAACCTCCTGAGCATCGTCTTCACCCTCGTCCTGGTCGGAATCGGGATTGACTTCGGCGTCCACCTCATCGCGCGCTACAAGGAGTTTCTGCGCACCGAGAGCGTCGAGAGCGCCGTCGAGCATGCCGTGGGCACGACGGGTCGCGGCAACCTGACCGCGGCGATCACTTCGAGCGCCGCGTTTCTCATGTCGCTCTTCACCGAGTTCCAGGGGCTGCGCGAACTCGGTTTCATCGCGGGCAGCGGTCTGCTGCTGTGCCTCATGTCAATGACGGTAATGCTTCCGGCTCTGCTTGTGATCTACGAGCGGCATTGGGGCAAGGGACGGCCGGCGGCGACGCTCGTGGACGCGATACCGGCGGCCGGCGGGCGCGTGTGGAGAGTCATCACGACCCGCCCGGGGTGGGTGCTCAGCGTGTGCGCCGCGCTGACGCTGGCGCTGCTGCCCTTTGCAACCCGCGTGCGCTTCGACGGCAACCTGCTCGATCTCCAGGCGCAGGGGCTGGAGTCCGTCGAGTGGGAGCACCGCATTCTCGACGATTCGGCGGAAACGTGGTTCGCAGCAGTGATGGTCGATGCGCTGGACGAGGCGCGCGACGTGGCGCAGCGCGCGGCGCAGAGCGCCGCCATCGGCCGCGTCGGCACAGTCCTCGATGTCGTCAGCCGCGTGGAGCCGGTGCGCTTCGGGTGGACCGCTCGCTTCGAAGAGCACGGCGTGCAGGGCCAGCGTTCGTCGCCCCTGAATCCGCCGTCGATCTTCAATGAGCCGGATGTACGGCTCATTGCCGCAGCCTCGGTCCGGCTTGACGAGGCGATCGAGCGCCTCGGCGCCCTTACCGCCACTGCGGCGCCGCAGGAGTCGGAGATGATGTTCCACCTCGCCACCGCCGGAGCACAGGTGCGCGATGCCCTCCACGGCACGGAGGAGCAGGCGCACGAAATGGCGCGGCGCGTTCAGGGCACGATCGACGAAGCGAGACAGGCGCTGACATGGATTCACGTGGGAGCGTCCATGCCTCTGCGCGAAGCGATCCCCGCGGCGCTGCGCGACCGCTACATCTCGCCGGGCGGCACGCTGCTCGTCACGCTCCATCCGCGCGAGAACGTGTGGGAGTTCGCCCCCATGGAGCGCTTCGTCGAAGCGGTGCGCGCGGTCAAGCCGGACGCGACCGGCGTGCCGATGACGCAGTACGAATCGCTCCTGGAGATGCGCCGTGCGTTTGTCATGGCGGCGCTGCTGGCGCTGGCCGCAGTCTTCGTGCTCATCCTCATCGACCTGCGGCGGTTGTGCGAGGCGCTGCTGGCAATCGCGCCGCTCCTCGTGGGCATGGCGTGGATGGTCGAGGCAATGGGGGCCCTGGGCGTCGCCTTCAACCTCGCCAACTTCTTCGCCGTGCCCATTCTCATCGGCATCGGCGTGGACAGCGGGATTCACCTCATCCGCCGCTACCGCGAACAGCAGATGCAGGGGCGCGAAGCGCTCGACCTCGGCTCGACGCGCCGCGCCGTCTTTGTTACCTCCATGACGACGATGATCGGTTTCGGCTCGCTTCTGACGGCCTCCCACCGCGGTCTGGCAAGCCTGGGGCTGCTCATGCTCCTGGGCAGCGCGGCCGGACTGGTCGCCTCCCTCGTCGTCCTGCCCGCGCTGCTCGCATGGCGACATGGACGAGCCGCACGTCGTTAGGCCGCGATCCCTTCAACGGTCAGCCGGCTGACGTCGGTCCGGCTGCTGGCGTGTTCGAACGTGATCCCGCACACGTTTCCATCTGCGTCGAGGTCGAGAATCGTGTTCTCATCGAGATCGCGCGACTCGACGATCCCGTCGGCGCGGAACTCGATGTAGAGTGTGTCGGTGTCAGCGAAGTACTTGACTTTCATGGCACAAACCCGCGATCAAAGAACGCGTTATGGACCGTCTCGCCGTCGGGCAGCAACACCACGCGCAGCAAACGGCCCCTCATCGCATCGATCGGCGCCCAAAGCCGGATGCGCCCATCTTCCTGAATCTCCTGACGCACCGGCGACTCCATCACGCGCCGAATCCACTCATCCCTGATGATGGCACGATCAGGACGCGTTCGAACGGATTGGAATTAGGCGGTGGTCTTCAAGGCATCTTCTCTTCTCGTGCGGCGACAGACCCGATCCTATCGACCGCCGGGGAGCGGGGCGAAACGGTCCCTCGTACCTTTTCCGGGGCAGGTCGCGGCGCTCGGCGTGCTTGCGGAGCTTCTCGCGTGGCGGCAGCGGTGCCTGACGCGCTGATCGCACTTGCGCCTGAGCCAATGAAGTGCGCACAAGCGTCGTGCTTCCTGAAGACGCTTGTGACTTGGAGCCAATCAGGGAATGCCGAACCCATATCGTTCAATCGCGATCAGGTCAATGTCATCAGCCGTGTCGGGCACACCGTCCTTGCCGTCGGTGATCAGTCGATAGCCGCGCGGCGCTTCTGGATCGACCGAATACCTGAAGGGTCGATTCCATGGATCCACGAGGTTCTCAGCGCTCACGCCCGCGCTGGCGAGAGACTGCGGCAGCGAACCGCTGCGGGCACGGCGGGTCTCGACGTCCTGCGCGACGGCCTGCGAGCGCATGAGCAGAGTGGTGTACTCCAGCACCGTGAGGTGGTATAGACGCATTTGAGCAAGCGCCGGCGACCGTGCCAGCCAGAAGAACTCCACCCAGCACGAGAGGCACGCCACGCCGACCAGCAGGCCGATTGCTCCGCACCAGCGCGAAGGATGGAAGAGCCCCACGAGGCAGACAAGCAGACCGATCAACCCGATCGGCACGAGCAGCAGCAGAGGGCAGGGCAGAATGAATCACGCCGGGCTGCCGACGGATGCGACGGCCACCATGCCCAGCCCCACGGGCCCGATGAGCGATCGATGGCTGGCTCGTCGGCCCCTCCCGCGCGTCGAGCACCGACGGCGGCGTCGCAAACCGGTTTGTGTCAGAGGGTGGTTCCATGCGGCGTCCGGCTCACCATTTCACCGACTGTGGCCTCGGCTGTACCATCCCAGCGGAAGACCGCACCGAGCCCGCCGGCCGATGAGCAGGAAGGGGTGCGAGGTGCCCTCTCAACTCTCGTCGCTTCGCTCCTCACGTCTTCGCTGGCGCTTCGGCCTGGTCGCTCTCCCTCCGCCCGATCGCTCGACTATCCTTGCCCGTTGTGCCGATGCTCAGACCGGGAGCGGCCGCGCATCGGGCATTGCCGCGCCGGCCGCATCGCAAGCCACGGAGGGCTTGAGCCATGACATCCCTGTTCGCCACGACCCCCCTCGACACCGCCATGCCATCGAAGAAGTCCACCAAGCCGCCGCGCCTGCGTCTGGCGGGAGAAGACGAACTCACCGCAGAGAACGCCGAGAGCGCGGAGAAAGGCCGGAAGAAGGGCGGGAAAGAGGGTGGAAAGACGCGCCGCGGCAAGGCGGGCGCGGCCGAAGCGCAGCCATCAGATTTACAGTCTGATCAGTCTGATTCTCCCCCTGCGATCTCTGCGGTGAACCCTTCTTCAAAGGGCAAGACGCGCCAGCGCGCCACCGCCGAATCCATGGCCGCGAAGCAGCGCGAGATCTCCGTCTCCGAGTTCTTCGCCAAGAACCGCCACCTCCTCGGCTTTGACAATCCGCGCAAAGCCCTGCTCACGACGGTCAAGGAGGCCGTGGACAACTCCCTCGACGCCTGCGAAGAGGCGGGCATCCTCCCCGACATTCACGTCGAGATCCTCCAGACCGACGAGAGCCGCTTCAAGGTCACCATCCGCGACAACGGACCGGGCATCGTCCGCAGGCAGATCGACAACATCTTCGGCAAACTCCTCTACGGCTCCAAGTTCCACCGTCTCAAGATGAGTCGCGGCCAGCAGGGCATCGGCATCTCCGCCGCGGGCATGTACGGCCTGATGACGACGGGCAAACCCGTGCTCATCATCAGCAAGACGAAGAAGAACAGGCCCGCCCACGAAGTCCTGCTCAAGATGGACACGAGCAAGAACAAAGCCGACGTGGTGAGCGAGACGGAGCATCCCGAAGATGACCCGCTTTTTTCCGAAGGGCACGGCACGCAGGTCACCATCGAACTCGAAGGCAAGTACCTCAAGGGACGCCAGAGCATCGACGAATACCTCGAGCAGACGGCGATCGCCAATCCGCACGCGCGGATCACCTACATCGCACCGACGAACGAGCGCTTCGAGTATGCGCGAACCGTCGATGACCTGCCGCCGGAGGCCGAGGAGATCAAGCCGCATCCGCGCGGCATCGAACTCGGCACGCTCATCCAGATGCTCGAGCGCACGGAGACGACGCAACTGGGCGCGTTCTTCAAGAAGGAGTTCTGCCGCGTCGGTCCGAGCGTCGCCAAGGAGATCTGCGCCAAGGCGGGGCTGACGGACCGCACGTGGATCAAGCAGGTGGGGCACAACGACGCCGAGCGCCTCTACAAGGCGATCCAGGAAGTGAAGATCATGGCCCCGCCGACCAGTTGCGTGCAGCCCATCGGCACGCGCACGCTTCTCGCGGGCCTGCTCAAGGAAGTGAAAGCGGAGTTCTACGCCGCCAGCACGCGACCCGCGGCCGTCTACCGCGGCCGGCCCTTCGCCATCGAGGCCGCGATCGCCTTCGGCGGCGACCTGCCGGCCGAAGAACCGGCGCGCATCATCCGCTTCGCCAATCGCGTGCCGCTGCTCTATCAGCAGTCTTCGTGTTCATCCTTCAAGGCGGTGGTGGAGACGAACTGGCGCAACTACGGCCTGACGCAGCCGAAGAACTCGCTGCCCGTCGGTCCGCTCGTCGTGATGATCCACATCGCCTCGGTCTGGGTGCCCTTCACGAGCGAAAGCAAGGAAGCCGTCGCGGATTATGACGAAATTCGTAAGGAGATGCGCCTGGCGCTGCAGGAGTGCGGGCGCAAGATGCAGACGTACCTGAACCGCCGGCGGAAGATGCGCCGCGAGGGCGAACGGCGCGGCGCGTTCCTGCGTTACATCGGCGAGATCAGCAGGGCCTGCGAAGCCATCACCGGCGCCGACGGCAAGGCGCTCTACGACGCCCTGATGAAGCAGGCGCAGCGCCGCACCGCCGAGGCGGACTACGTCCTCGACGATTCCGGCAACGTGGTGGACGACGGCGGCCGCCTGGCCGAGGATGACGGCGTGATCATCTGCGAAGACCGCCGCGCGCCGATCAATCTCAATGGCGATGATGGCGATGGTCT
>CAADHA010000111.1 GCA_900696685.1 uncultured Planctomycetota bacterium | reverse complement strand
CGCATCGAGAAGGAGATGCCCAAGGCTCCGCCGGAAACGAAGTGGACGATGAACAACACCCTCGGCGCCATCGGCATCAAGCACGCCGCCCTCCGCAAGCGCGCCATCGCCATCGGCGAGAAGATCGGCCTCTACAAGGACTGGCCGGTGTCCAAGGGCTGCACGATCCCCTACGTGCCGACATGGGTCGAGGCGATGGTGAAGGGGAAGGGGTGATTCGAGGCGCCCTGTGCTCCGATATTGTCGGCATGAGTAGCGAAAGCCGGCCACGCGGCGCGCAGCGCGATGGAGCGTGACCGTCTCCTGCGCAAGCGGCGCTCGCACGTGAAGTTCGTTCGCTCTCAGCACTGCGCTCCCCTGCGCAAAGCCTTCGGGTCGCGGCTAATTGATGCCTCGATGGCTGTCTCTGGTGCCAGGTGTTTCCTCACTCTACCATCCCCCATGAACCCCGACGAAGAGGTCTGCCTCTGCTACCACGTCACGCAGCGCAAGATCGTCGCCTATCTCAAGCGCGAGGATCCGCCCGTGGCGTCGCTCATCAGCGAGTGCCTCGGCGCTGGGACCGGTTGCGGCTGGTGCATTCCCTACCTCGAGCGCCTGCACGAGATGCACCAGAATGGCGTTGAACCCGATCTTCCGATCTCCCCCGAGCAGTATGCGAAGCAGCGCCTCGACTTTCACAAGACGGGGCGGCGGCCCGAAGGTGATGCGGCGGCCGAAGCCCACGTTCATTAAACGTGGGTTTCGGCGCGTGCTGCAACGCGGGCGCCGCTATCGCTCCAGCGCCGGCTCGACGCGGTGCTTCCACACGATGCGCGAAACGACTTCGACGGCCTCGCGGCGGTGAACGAGCATCACGGCCGCGAACGCGATCCAGATGATGAGCAGGGTGAGGCGCGTGCGGCGAGACGTGATCCACGCGGCCATGCTCAGCGGCAGAGCGATTATGACCGTCGCGCCAAGAGCGAGGCCCAGCGCCTGCCGGTCATACACCCAGAGCAGTTCGAGCAGACCGCCGCGCAGCGGCGTCGAGTCGGCCAGCGTGAGAAAGAGCGTGAGGGTGATGGTGTTGAGGACGAGGACGATCGTGGTGAGAAGGCCGGCGAAGCGGTGCAGAGCCGCAGCGGCCAGAGCCCGGCCGCGCCGGAGGCGGCCTCGAGATCGTCTTCGCGTTGTTGCTGTCGCGCTGCCGATCGAGAGCACTCCGTATCACAGCGTCAGCACCGTGATATTGGTATTCGTGTAGACGCAAATCTCGCCGGCGATGCGCAGGCTCTCGCTCGCCACCTCAGTCGCCGACATGGAAGTATGTTCGAGCAGCGCCCGGGCCGCCGCCTGGGCGTAGGGCCCGCCGCTGCCGATGGCGATGATGCCGTCGGACGGCTCGATCACATCCCCTTGTCCGGAGATCATCAGGCTCTGTCTGGCGTCCGCCACGGCGAGCAGGCTTTCGAGGCGCCGCATCACGCGGTCGGTGCGCCACTGCTTGGCGAGTTCGATCGCGGCCTTCAGGAGATTCTGCGGCGAGGCCTTGAGGTGCGTCTCGAAGCGGTCGAGCAGCGCGAACGCATCCGCCGCCGAGCCCGCAAACCCGACGAGCACGCCGCGGCCATCCGCGCCGAGCGCGTCGAGCCTGCGCACCTTGACGGCGTTGGCCTTGGCGACCGTCTGCCCCAGCGTCACCTGCCCGTCACCGGCGATGGCGACCTGCCCCTCGCGGCGGACCGAGACGATCGTCGTGGCGTGAAAGACGGCGGGGGCGGCATGTCCGGCGCTGCCGTGCATCGCAATCTCCTCAGAGAACAAACCGGCTCAGGTCTTCATCGGCGACGATGGATTCAAGTTCCTGGCGCACCATGTCGGCAGTGATTCTGACCTGCGTTTCACCCCGAGACGGCATGTCCGGCGCGTCGAAACTGATCTTCTCGAAAAGCCGCTCGACGATGGTCATCAGCCTTCGCGCGCCGATGTTCTCCATCATCGAGTTGGCGCGGGCGGCAACGTCCGCCATGGCGTCGATCGCGTCATCCTCAATCCCGATCGTCAGACCCTCGGTCCCCAGCAGCGCCTGCTGCTGCTTGAGGAGCGAGTGCTCCGGCTCGCGGAGGATGCGGATGAAGTCATCGCGCGTCAGGCCGGCGAGTTCAACACGGATGGGGAATCGCCCCTGCAGTTCGGGCATGAGATCGCTGACCGTGGCGGAGGGAAACGCGCCGGCGGCGATGAAGAGAATGTGATCCGTCTGCACCATGCCGTGCCGCGTGGCCACGCTGGAGCCTTCGACGATGGGCAGGAGATCGCGCTGCACGCCCTGGCGCGAGACGTCTGCCCCGCCGACGGCCCCCTTGGGCGAAGCCGCGATCTTGTCGATCTCGTCGAGAAAGATGATGCCGCTCTGCTCGGTGCGGCTGATTGCCTGCTGGATCATCCTGTCGCGGTCGATGAGTTTGTCCGTTTCCTCTTCGAGCAGCAGGCGCCGCGCCTCGCGCACGCTCACCTTGCGCATCTTGTGCCGGGTGGGCATGAGTTGCTCGAGCATGCTCGCCACGCCGGGGTCGAGCTGGTCCGGCCCCATGCCGCCGATGAGCGGGATCGACTGCGTCTCGCGCACCGTGAGTTCGATCTCGCGCTCGTCAAAAACGCCCTGGCGCAGGCGTTCGAGCATTCGGTCGCGCGTGGTGCGGCTGGTCTCTTCGCCGCCCATCTCGGAGTCATCGGCGCTGACGTAGCCGCCGGCGGCAGGCTCGCGCCCCAGCAGAATCGAGACAAGCCGCTGCTCGACGGCTTCCTGCGCTTTGGCCTTGACGGTCTCGGCCTGCTCGGTGCGGACCATCTTGATGGCGAGGTCGAGCAGGTCGCGGATCATCGAATCGACGTCGCGGCCGTGGTAGCCGACTTCGGTGAACTTCGTCGCTTCGACCTTGATGAAGGGGGCGTCGACAAGGCGGGCGAGGCGGCGGGCGATCTCGGTCTTGCCCACGCCGGTGGGCCCGACCATGATGATGTTGCGGGGAGACACCTCTCGGGCGAGGTCGCCTCCGAGGCGCTGCCGACGCCAGCGGTTGCGCACCGCGATGGCGACGGCCCGCTTGGCTTCGCCCTGGCCGATGATGTACTTGTCCAGTTCCGCGACGATTTCGCGCGGCGTGAGTTCGCGTGGCGTCATTGCAGCGATCGTAGGCGCGGCAGCGCCGTCTTCGGAACAGGATCAGCCGCCCCGACGTGCGGGACCGCCGGTCAACTCGATCACGAGCCGGCCGGAGTCATCCGGAGGTCGAAGCACATGGTCCATCCGTCAGGTACGGACGGATGAAAGGTTCAGGGATTGCCGATGGGAAGGGAATGGAGTGCGATCGTTACACGGGTAGACACGTCGCTATCAGCCACGGGCATGAGAGGAGGCTCACACAAGGCTGCAGCAATCTGGTGCCCGCGGGCTCCGGTGCGTGCAAGCGTGTGCTTCGACACTCACTGACTCGAAACAGTCACTTCAACGACGCTGGATGCGTTCTGGTATTCTGCTGCCTGCAGATGAGCTGGGCCGAGCGG
>CAADHA010000110.1 GCA_900696685.1 uncultured Planctomycetota bacterium | reverse complement strand
GGCACGGCATCGGCGTCGCTCCAGACGATGGCGTTCTGCCTCAGGGCCCGGCCCAGCGTCTTGGCGGCTTCCAGCTTCAACCCGAAGACGAGGTAGCTCGCCTCGCCCGGCCACTGGTTGGACGGGTGCTGGCCGATGCCTTCGATGTGGGCGAGGCTGCGGCGGGCGAGTTCCAGCCCGAGATCGGCGTGCCGCCGCGCGTTGGAGGCGGCGCCGACGTCCTCGCTGAACGGGTTGCAGGCCGTGATGTAGGCGCTGCAGTCGGTCCGGAAGCGCTTGTGCGCGGCGGCGAGGGCGGCGCTGGGCTCGTCGACACGCAGGATGAATGGTTCGGCGCCGTGGACCTGATAGTGGGTCTCGCGGAAGGCCTGGATGAGGCCCGCGTCGATGACGGAATCCGGAAACAAAGAAGCCCTCCTGAACAGAAGGGCCGACGCTGTTGCCCGCTTGGTTGCTCCCGCAGGAGCCGCATCCGCTTTCGCGTCCACCTTGCCCGGGTAGGCAGGTTGGCATGGGCGTCGACCCAACTCAAAATGTGCAGCCATTCTACTGCAGCCCTAGTACCAATTGCGGTCGAGCGGCATGCAGGCTCGGGGTTCACGAGGCTGCCTCAGGTTCGGACCCCCATGGACAACAGCATGGCGTTTGCCCATTGCGCGCGGTTGAGGGCCCAGAACGACATATTGACGGCGATCCCGGCAACGGAGTGCATCGCGTTCGGAAGAAAGCTCACGTACGCGGGGTTGTTGCCGATGCGGCCACGACACCACGCGCCGAAGTGCGGCGGAAGGTCGTGAGGCTCCATCTCCATTTGGTTCAGGCGCAGGAGGACATTGTCCAACCTAGACTCATCGCGGAACTGGTGAGGAAGCTGTAGCAGGCAGAACAGCCCGCCGCCCATCTCCGGATGCGGCTGATCACCGAGGAGCTGCCACAGTGCAGTGTCCCGGTCGCCGGTCGCTGCGCTGACCGCCCCCTCTCGCAGCCCGAACTCGGCAGAGAGTCCCAGGCCGCCCGTGGTACAGACGCACAACTGCGAAAGGTACTGTTTGACCTGGTCGAAATCGCGCTCCTCCCAGGCCGATGCAGACGTCTCAGCTGGTTCCCCGGCGAACATTCTGCGCATTGCACCAAGGAGAGAATCAGTGCCCGCAATCACCGAGAACAGCAGGAGGGGAAACTGAATGTTCCATGCCTGCTCGGCCTCGTACATGGTCAGCCGCGAGCCAACGAAGACTTTGCCGTTGTCGTAGGTCAGCGCTCCCAACGTGACCATGGCATTCATGGCCACCGTCATCTCTGGCTTCGAGAACATCGCCGCAACTTCACGCGGCAACTCCGTGCGGAGTTGAACTACCGCCTTGATCGGTCCGTTCTCTGATTCGCGGTTGGCCGGCGCGACCACATCCACGTGAGTCGCGAAGTTCGGATGCGTAACGATCAGCGAGTTGCCGTCCCTCCTCGTCTTGAGCGTGGTCGCGGCGAGCGCTGCCTCCAAGTCGTCCAACGGGACACCGAAAGGTCGCGGATCCGCCTTCTTGTTCCAGAACATCCTGCTGGCCCTTTCAAGTCCGTCACGCGGCCTCAGCCGCCTCGCTTGCCCTGCGATTCCCGCCAGGTGCGGTCACGTTCCTTCTTGAGGGTCAACCGCTGTTCGTGCCTCTGCTGCGCGACGCGCTTTCTTTCCTCGCGTCGTTCCTGGACTCTGGCTGGGGCTTCGTACTCCGCCTTGGCGCGTCGTGCTTCAACCACGCGTCGATGGTGCTCTTGCATCCGTCTGAGCACATCGCCGCCCCAGCCTTGGCCGAGCAACTGTTCCGCCTCGCGCTCGCCCATCGCACTGCAAATGTCGTAGACGACGCAGCGTCCTGCCTCCTCCAGCTGGGCTGCCTCGGCATCTGAGAACCGCGCGTCCGCAAGGGCCCGCGCGAGGTCGATGGCAACCTGTGGCGTGTACGCGCGTGACGGCGGCCGCTGTGTCGCAGTCGCAAGTGCACGAAGAAGCCCTTGCCGGAATTCAGTCGCACCGCAGGTCGTGCAATGAATCCGCGTGCAGAGGTTGCGCCCTACCGACGCGACGAGATATGCATGAAGCCAGTTCTCGGTCACACCGAGTCACCTGACCCCGCTATGGGGCCCGCTGTGTGGTAGTGACCATGGATCGGCCACGTGCCCACAGGCCGCGCAGTCCAGCGAGCCCCCAGCCGTTGAGCGTTCGCGCACTCGGCTCTCCTCCTCGATGCCTGCTAGGTGTCTTCCCTCTCAAAGTTGGTCTTATCCTAGCAGAGTTGTTATCATGAAGATATGGTTTTGATGCCCTGGGAGCGGACGCTCTGCGCGCATGACTAGGTCGAACGCGGTTCCGGCGAAGCTCAAAGGCGTGCCCCCCTCCCAGGTGGATCGGCTGTCGTTCATCGAGGCGCGGCTGTTCTTCTTGGGGGAGTTGCGGAGGGTGGACGTTGCGAAGCGGTTTTCCCAGGCGTCGATCCAGGCGAGCCGCGACTTGGCGCTCTACAAGGACCTGGCTCCCGACAATCTCGTCTACGACTTCCAGGCCAAGCGCTACTTGCCGGCGGAGAAGTTCAAGCCGGTATTCAGTCACACACCGGAACGCGTGATGTATTGGCTGAAGTCGGGGCTGGGTGACGGCCTGCCGCATCCGCAGGGCTTGCCGACGGCGGCGGTCGAAAGCCTCAGTCTCCCCAAGCTCGGTGAGTTGGCGGTGGTGACGAGGGCGATCTACCGCAAGCACGTGCTGGAGGTGAGCTACGTGTCGTTGAGCAGTGGCAGGACCAGTAGGCAGATCGTTCCGCACGCCCTGGTCGACAACGGGCAGCGGTGGCACGTACGCGCGTATGACCGCGCCAACGCGCGCTTTTCCGACTTTGTGATCACGAGGATTTCCAAGGCAGCCGTCGTGGATGGCGACGAGGTCGCCGAGCACGAACGCCCCGACGCAGACCTGCAATGGAATCGCACGATCGATCTCACGTTGATCGCCCACCCGCGGCTGCATCACAAGACGCCGATCGAGGCCGACTACGAGATGAGGAGCGGGATGCTCTCGGTCACCTGCCGCGCGGCGGTCGCCGGTTACGCCCTGCGCCGCTGGGGCGTCGATTGTTCGGAAGGGCACCGGCTGGACTGCGCGGAGTACCCGCTTGCATTGCGCAATCGCGACGCGCTCGCGCAGGCCGACAGTGCGGCAATTGCGCCGGGCTACAGGGCCACCGATCACCCAGGCTGAAGAAGGTCGCCAGAGCCAACTCGAACCACTCGGAAACCAGGACAGGAACCTCTACGTCATGAAAACCCTTCAGGTCTGCACGCCGCGCAAGTCGGTGCTCGACGGCACCGCTGACTTCGTCGTCAATCTGGCCGACCTGCCGCGATTGAGCGAAGCCGAAGCGCGCGAGTTCCTCGACTCCAACGTCCTGACGTCGGGCATGGAGCTGCTGCTCCAGCAGGCCTTCGCCCGCATGGGTGGCGAAAAGTCTGCCAGCGGCATCTACAAGCTGTCGGAGTCCATGGGCGGCGGCAAGACGCAGAGCATGATCGTCGCTGGCATCCTCGCGCGGTTTCCGAACTTGGCAGGGACGATGCCCTTCCAATCGCCCCTTCCGAAGGCGAAACCGGAAGTCGTGGCGTCTTTCACCGGCCGCTCCACCGATCAGAAGGTCTGGGTGAGCATCGGCAAGCAGCTCGGCGTGGACTTCCCGCCCGATCGGGCGCCATCGGAGACGGAGTGGCGCGATGCCCTCAAGAACCGCACCGCCCTGATCCTTCTTGACGAGCTCGCCTTCTACCTCGTGCATGCCGCAAGCCAGGGCAAGAAGGACGAAGGCACGCGAGCTGCAACCTTGGCGGGCATCGCCTTGACGACCCTCTTCGGCGCAGTACGGGACTACAAGGAATGCGCTCGCTCGGTCATCGTCATCGCCGACCTGCAGAAGGACTGGGAGCAGGGCGCGGACGAGTTGGCCAAGATCCTGCGATCGAACGACACGCTCGGCGGCACCATGCAGAGCGTCAACAACGAGATGTCGAAGGGTGCCCAGTCGATCGCCCCGGTCGACAACCAGAAGGACGAGCTCTACGCCATCCTCCGCAAGCGCCTGTTCAAGGACATCGCGGTCACGGAGAAGGAGAAGGTTGCGATCGCCGACGGCTATGTTGCCGAGTTCGCCAAGGCCAGTGCGATCCTGGAGCGCCCGACGGTGAAGATCCGCGAGGAGATCCTGGTCTCGTACCCCTTTCACTTCTCCACCAAGCACCTGATCGCGTCGTTCAACGACAACCCAGGCTTTCAGAAGACGCGCGATGTCATCCGGCTCACGGCGGCCATCGTGCGAGGTCTCTGGGCCAAGGGCGATGCCGAAGTCTCGCGCCACTTCCTGCTCTCGCTGGAGAGCGCCAATCTCAATGATCCGGCCGTCTCGAGCCGCTTCATCGAGATCAAGAAGTCGCTTCAAGACGCGCTGATGACCGACATCGCGAACAGCGGTGCGTCACATGCCGAAAGCCTGGACGACGACACCAGCGGCCTGGCCAGCCGTTGCGCGAAGTGGATCTATGCCGCCTCGTTGTCGGATGTCCACCCGCGCGGCCTGACGGATGCCGAGCTTGCGGAGTACCTGCTCGCGCCAGGCCGGTCGATCGTCGGCATGCCGGACGCGCTCAAGAAGCTGTACGACAACTGCTGGTACATCGAGCAGACCAAGTC
>CAADHA010000109.1 GCA_900696685.1 uncultured Planctomycetota bacterium | reverse complement strand
CCATCGCGGCGCTGGCATTCACGCGCCGCGAGCGCCCGATTCCGGTCTACTTCATCGGCGTGGGCGAAGGCATCGAAGACCTGCAGGCCTTCTCGGCCGACGAATTCGCGAGCGCGCTGCTCGACTCGTAGCACACTGTCGCGTTCCGGCGTCGTCTCCAGTTGACGCCTTGTTGCGGGACACGCAGCCCCGGCGTCGTCCGATCCGGGTTGGCGGACCGTGCCGCGCCCGCCTCAATTCACCGTCGCGCCCGAGGCCCTGACCACCTTGCCCCAGCGCTCGGCCTCGCTGCGGATATAGCTGCCGAATTGCGCAGAGCTGCTGCTGGTGCGCGGCTCGACGTTGAGGTCGCGCAGTCTCGCCTGTACGTCCGGACGTTCGATCACGTTCGCCAGGTCGCGACTCAGACGCGCGACCATATCCGGCGGCGTCGCCGCAGGTGCGACAATGCCTTGCCAAGCCACGGCCTCGAAGTCGGCGGCGCCGGGCACCCCGGACTCGGCCACAGTGGGCACGTCGGGCATCGATGGAACACGCGCCGCTGTGGTTACCGCGAGCGACTGCAACTTGCCGGCCTTGACATGCGGCAGCGCAGGCGCGAAGTCACTGAACATGACGTTGATCTGGCCGCCGACCAGATCGGTCACTGCGGGCGCGGAGCCCTTGTACGGCACGTGCCGCATCTCGATACCGACGGCCGCCTTGAACATTTCGGCGATCAGGTGCTGCGGGCTGCCGTTGCCCGCCGAACCGTAGATCAGCGCGTTCGGGTCGCGCTTCGCGAGCGCGACCAGTTCGGCCAGCGTCGTGATCTTCAGCGACGGATTGACCACCGCGATGAACGGCACTGCGGCCACCAGGCCGATCGGTGCGAAATCCTTCGCAGGATCGTACGTCAGCTTCGGATACAGCGCGGGATTGATCGCCAGCGTGGTGCTGGTGGCCAGCAGGAGCGTGCCGCCATCGGCGGGCGCGCGAGCCACGAAGCTCGCACCGACGCCGGTGCCGGCACCCGGCCGGTTCTCGACGACGACCGTCCGCGCCAACGCTGCGCCGAGATACTGCGCGACGAGCCTCCCCAGGAGGTCACTCGTCCCGCCCGGCGCATACGGAACCACCAGGATCATCGGCTTGTCCTGCTGGGCATGTACACGATTCGACCACGTCCCGATGGCTGCCATGCCGATTGCGCCGCCGAATCCCTGCAACAGTCTGCGTCGTTCCATGTCGTGATCTCCTCGTTCGTTCTGACGCCGCTTCAACCGAGATCGAAGATGCGCGCCGCGTTGCCGCCACGTACCTGGTGCCTGACGGCATCGGGCAGGTTGTCCACGCGCGCAAGGCATCCGGTCATGTCGCCAATGTTGTGCGGGTAGTCGGATCCGTACAACACGTTGTCCGGTCCGCAGACCTTCACGCACATTTCGAGCGCTTCCTGCGTGAAGACGACGGTATCGACGAACACCCTGCGCATGTAGTTGCCCGGACGTTCTTGCGTGCGTGCGCGGCAGCGTGGAATGCGCTCGTGGCAGATGTCGAGCCGTCCGACGAGGTACGGTAACGCGCCGCCGCCGTGCGAGGCGATCAGTTTCAGGTTCGGATACCGGTCGAGGAAGCCGTCGTAGATGCAACGCGCGATCGCGAGCGAAGTGTCGAACGTGAATCCGATCGGTGGAATCAGGTTGTGGTCAGCCATGTCCATCTCGCCTGCGCCTGGCGGGTCTGTCGGGTGGACCAGCACGGGCAGTCTGCGATCGTCGATGGCCTGCCAGATATCGGAGAAGGCGGGGTCGGTGAGCGATCGGCCGCCGATATTCGCCAGCACCATGACGCCGACCGCTCCGGCATCACAGGCGCGCGCAAGTTCCTGGAGTGCGAGTTCCCGGTGCTGCCACGGCAGCGACGCGAACCATCGTATGCGCTTCGGGTACCGCCGCTGTGCCGCCGCCATGTCATCGTTGACGAGTCGCGCGGCCTGCAGGCTGATCTCCGGCGGACCCCAATAAGCATTCGGGCAGGTCAGCGACACGACGGCCAGGTCGACCCGGGCGCGGTCCATGTTCCGGATGCGCAACTCGTAATCGAACATGCCTGGGGTGAGCGTCATGAAGGGGGCGCCGTCCTTGTGCACCGCCTCGACGCCAGCCTCGACCTGTGCAACCGTGTAGCGCGGTCCCCCGTGTCGCTTCAGCAGGTCGAGCCACTCCCTGTTGAGCATGTGGGTGTGGATATCGACGACGAGGCTCATTTCGATCTCCTGCGGTACCGGGTTCGATGAACAGTCGCATCGACGGCGCAGGGCTCGGGCGCCGGCATCGATTCGGCCGATTTTTCCCGATGCTGGCACGAGTCGGCAGCAGCGTAAAATTGATTATTCGTCGCAATTCATACGTTTACGCTATGAATATCAACCTCAGGCAGCTTCAGGCCTTTGTCGGCGTCTATCGGCTCGGCAGCCTCACCCGGGCTGCCGAACAGATGTTCATCACCCAGCCAGCGGCCAGCGTGCTGCTCCGACAACTGGAAGAATCGATCGGCATCCGCTTGTTCGACCGCACCACGCGCTCGTTGCGCCCCACTGCGGCCGCCCACGAGTCGATCGGCCGAGCCGAGCGAATTCTCAGGGAGTTCGGCGAACTCGAACGCGGCTTCGACGACGTTGCAAGGCGAAGGCGGGGGCGGCTCAACCTCGGCGCCACACCCGCGGTCGCCTCGTCATTGGTGCCTGCGGCACTGATGGAGTTTCGCAACCGGTTCCCCGGGATCGACGTCACATTGCACGATCTCGCTCCGGAGGATCTGATCGACTCGGTAGCCGACGAGACCGTCGAACTCAGCATCGGCACGCCTCGGGGCCCTTCGGCAGAAGTCGAACTGACGCCACTGATCAACGACAGGATGTGCGTGATCTGCACCGGCGACTCGCCGCTGGCACGGCGCAAGCAGATCGGGTGGAGCGAAATTGGCGCTCATCCGACGGTCACGGTGAAGAAGGGAAGCGGCATCCGCGCGATCATCGACGACACGATGTCTCGCCTTGGACTGCAGTTCGAGCCCGCCTACGAGGTTTCGTATCTTGCGACGGCCCTGTCGCTCACACAGCACGGCCTCGGCATCTCCGTGCTGCCCTCCTACCTGACGCGGTACTTCCACAGCGGCCGATTGGTGGCGATTCGGCTGGTCGATCCGGTAGTCACGCGGAACCTTTCGATCGCAACCCGAATGGGGGCATCGCTGTCGCCCGCGGCAGAGAGCTTTGTCGCCATCCTGCGATCGCGACTCGAGACCGACGCACAGGCATCGCGGCGCCCCGGATCACCCCGACGGCGGGGCAAGGTACCGTGAGCGTTGCGGCCTTGCCGTGCGTGCACTCCCAACCTGGTCCACACTGCGCAATCCGGATCTTCTTCTACCTGCAGAGATGCCTCTTCCTGCTGTCCGGTTCGACAACAGCTACGCGCGCGAGTTGCCGGGCTTCTACGTTGCCTGGAAGCCCGACCCGGTGCCGGCGCCGCGTCTGCTGTACCTGAACGTGCCGCTGGCCGAAGAACTGGGGCTGG
>CAADHA010000108.1 GCA_900696685.1 uncultured Planctomycetota bacterium | reverse complement strand
GTCGTGAGGGCGGCGCGGCTGCTGGTGGCGGCATTGGCGGGCGGCACCATGCTCTTTGCCGTTGTGGTGCTCTGGGTCAACAACGCGACAGGCCCGAGGTCCGCGCCAAACTCGTCCGTGGGCGCGCTGATAGGAGGCGTGGCCGCGATCCTGCTTGTGGTCGGGGTGATCGTCGGCTGGGTCCTGGCGCGGCGAGTGGCGGTCGAGGCAAATGCGGGACGGGTTGTGCAGAACAGTCGTCTGCTTGGGCTTGTGGTTGCACGTGCCGCTCTGATTGAGGGGCCGGCCCTTCTGGGAGCGATCGCGGCTCTTCTCGCCGGACCGCCGTACCTCTTCACGACGTTCGTTGGCGCCGGGCTGCTTGCCGCTCTGTGGGTTACACTGCCCGGCAGCCTCCGCGACCTCTCCGGAGACGCGGCCGCCGGCTCGTGGCGCCGGCAGGCCGGCGCTTCACGCCAGGCGGATTGAGAGGTCGCGCTCGATCATGTCCAGGCGCCGGTCGATCGCCGGCTCCGTCGCGCGGAGGTTGGCGATTTTCCGCTCTGCGTACATGACCGTTGTGTGGTCTCGTCCGCCGAAGAACCCGCCGATCTCCTGGAGGCTGTGCGTGCTGTGGCAGCGAGCGAGGTACATCGCGACCTGGCGCGGGAAGGTGACGGACTTATGCCGGTCTTCTGAGAGGAGATCGGTCTGCTTCACCTCGAAGTGTCGTGCGACGGTGGCGATGATCGACTGAATGCTCACGATGGGCGTGATGGGCGCCAGGCCGTCCGTGAGGGCCTCGTGGGCGAGTTCGGCGTCGATGGGTCTGTTGAGCGCCATCGCGGCCGCCTGGAGCCTGGTGAGCGCCCCCTCGAGTTCGCGGATGTTCGAGTCCGTGTGATGGGCGACGAAACAGAGGACATCGTCGCCAAGCGTCAGCCCGCGCAACTGGGCCTTGATGCGAAGGATAGCCAGCCGTGTTTCATAGCACGGTTTGTCCATTCGCGCCACCAGGCCATGCTTGAAACGGCTCAGGAGGCGATCCTCCAGTTTCGGGATGTCGTTCGGCGCCGTGTCTGAACTCAGGACGATCTGCTTCTCCGACTGGTACAGGCTGTTGAACGTGTGGAAGAACTCCTCCTGCGTGCGCTCGTGTCCGGCAAGGCAATGGATGTCATCGACGACGAGGATGTCAATGTCGCGGAACTTGTGCCGGAAATTGTGCATCTGCCCGGCCTGGACGGCCTCCATGAACTGGTTCATGAAGCCGTCGCAGGAGACGTAGTAGATCCGGCAGTCGGGCCGACCCGCGATGACGGCCTGGCAGATCGCCTGAAGAAGGTGCGTCTTGCCCAGGCCGACCGGGCTGTGGATGAAGAAGGGGTTGTAGGGGACGCCGGGCTGCTGCGCAACCGCAAGGGCTGCGGCATGGGCCAGCTGGTTGTTGGGGCCGACAATGAACGTCTCGAACGAGTAGTCGGGGTTGATGACCATCTCGCTGTAGAAGTTGTCCCTGGACGGCTGGACGCCGGTTCTCTCGGCGGCGGGGCGAAATGCAGGGCTTGCAGCTGCGAGTGCAGTCGAACCGTTGCGGCCTGCGGCGCCGGTGTCCGCGCGAGCGGCGAGCGACGGCGCGGTCGGCGTCTGCGGCGCCGCTGCGAGTGTCTGGAGTCCCGCTGCTTCCTCCGCAGACACGAAGATCACGCTCAGCAGCCGCCCCGTGGCGCTCTGCGCCGCCTCGCGGAAGACCTCCGTGCATTCCTGCTGGAGGTAGCGCAGGTGAAGCGGCTGGTTGACGCGAAGGGTGAGGACGCCGCCGGCGAGGCCCGCCATCTCTATGTTCTCGAACCAGCGGCGGCAGCGCGGGGCGTGATGCTGCTTGAGGTGCGCAAGAATGCCGTCCCAGATCTTCGGATCGGGAGCAATGCTCATGGTTGATCGCTTTCCTGAAACGAAAGCCGACGTAACGGAGACTCCACCAGAGGAAACGTCGCGGCAAAGGCGCGGGGCCTCTCCTTGCGGCCGCGACGGATCAAACGGCACAAAAGTAATTGGTCCTCCACCGTTTGTCAACCCTGAGTCGCGTGATTCTTCAGACTTTCTGGGACACGCAAACTCACTTCACGCGCCCGATGCGGCCTCGGCGCACTGCTGCTCGTAGCGCGCGCGGTTGCCTACGTGGTCCATCAGCAGATGCACGCGCCGGCTCTGCTCCTCGCCGAGGCGATCGTGCAGCATTTTCTTTGCCAGACCGAGGTTGGTGCGCCTCGAGACGTGCGTCAGAACGATCGCCTCCGCCTCGATCCGCTCGCACAACTCCGCGATGTCGTCCACGTGAACGTGCTTGCCCGTCAGGGCCCGTTCCTTGTGGTCGGGCTCGAAGAAAGTGCACTCGATGATCACGATTCGCGCCTTGCGCACCGGGTCGGCGAGCAGGTGCGGCCCCGGCAGCGTGTCGCCGATGTACGCGATCTGCGGCACGCGCACCTCGCGCGTGATTTCCACACCCTCCTGCTTGAGTTGCCTCAGACGCTCCTGGGGCTGGCCGATGAACTCATCGCGCAACTTGGTCCGTCGCTCGATGATGCTCCACCCGACGCTGGGAACGGTGTGATCGACCTCGATCGGTCCGAGGAAGATGTTGTTCTTGATCTCGTGGTGTTCACCGGGGGCCAGCCCCACGATCTCGTGGCTGGTGCGCTGCTGCTCCACATCGACCCACCCGAGCATCATGTTCCGCAGGGCCGCTTCCATGCGCTTGTCGCACAGGCACGTCCCCAGCCCCATGCCCTGGAACCATCGCTGGCTGAAGTAGTACGGCAAGGCCGCCACGTGATCCATGTGCCCGTGGCTGACGGCGATGAAACGCGAGGTCAGCATCGGCTTGAAGCACACCCCGATGTCGAAACAGACGTCGAACTCGGGAACGGT
>CAADHA010000107.1 GCA_900696685.1 uncultured Planctomycetota bacterium | reverse complement strand
GGCGTCCCGGCGTCAAGGCCCCGCCTAGGCTTTCCATCCGCCGCCGGGCGCGATGCCGACCGTGTGAAAGGACCACCATGCCGCTTTCGCTCGCCGTTGACTGGTACATTCTGGTAGGCCCGTGGGCGCCTCTCGTCGCCCTCGCCTTCCTGTGCATCTGGGGCTACGTGACCTCCTCCATCTGGGACAAGGACACCCTCTACTGGCACTTCAATCGCGAAGGGTGGAACATCGCGCATCTGGCGTGCGGCACGATCGGCTTCGCCCTGATGATCCTGCCGATTCCCGTCGTGTGGTGGTCGGCGGTCGGCTTCCCGGTTGGACTGCTGGTCATGTGGTCTTCGAGCGTCGCCTACTGGATCTACCACAACCGCAACGTGCCCGAGGACCAGGCCTTCCGTCTTTCGGCCGAGGGCATTCGTGCGAAGTTGGCCGCGCGGGCTGCGGCGAGGCAGCAGAAGGCCGCCGCCATCACCATCATCGACTCCAAGGGAGTGGTTCGCGGCCTGCCGTCGCGCGACGATCCGCTCTTCGTGGTCCACATGGGCCTGGAGGATCTGCTCTCCCCCGCACTCGTGCAGCAGGCTTCGGGGATCGAACTCATCCCAACGCGAGGCGGGCCTTATCAGGTCAGCCAGATTGTGGACGGCGTGCGCTACCGTCGCGACCCGCTCGAACCCGGCGTGGCCAATGCCATCATCGACTACTTCAAGGCCGCTTCCGGCCTCGACGTCGCCGACAAGCGCCGTCGACAGACCGGGACCTTTAGCGTCCGTTTCGGCGCCGAGAGCCACGAACTCCGAGTGCGATCCGCCGGCTCGTCCGCCGGCCAGACGCTCAACGTGGACTTCGACATCAAGAAGCGAGTGGACATCAAGCCGGCCGATCTCGGCCTGCTGCCGCGCCAGGTCGAAGCGCTGGACAAGGCGACCGCGGACCTTCACGGCATCATCCTTGTCTCCGCGCCGATGGGCAACGGCCGCACCACCACGCTCTACTCCCTCCTGCGCCGACACGACGCGTTCACCGCCAACATCCGCACGCTCGAATACGAGCGACTGGTCCTGATCGACGGCGTGGGTCACAGCGAATTCAAGGCGGACAAGGGCGTGGACTTCGCCACCGAACTCCGCTCGATCCTGCGCCGCGACCCGACGATCCTGATGGTCGAGGACATCACCGACAGCCGCACGGCCCAGGAGGCGGCGGCGCCGGGAATTCGCGGCCCGCTCCAGTACATCGGCATCCGCGCCGACAGCGGCCTCGAGGCGCTCGCCAAGTGGGCCAAGGCGGTCGGCGATCTCAAGGCCGCCGCGGAGCCCATGAAGGCCGTCGTTTCCTCTCGCCTCCTGCGCAAGCTGTGCGGCAACTGCAAGGTGCCCTACCAGCCCGATCCCAACCAGCTGCGCAAACTCGGCCTGCCCCCCGAGCAGATCAGGCAACTCTTCAAGCCCTCGGGCAAGGTCATCGAGCGCAACCGCGAGGAGACGTGCCCGGCGTGCGGCGGGCTTGGGTATCGCGGCCAGACCGGCGCCTATGAGATCATGGTCTTCGACGCCGACGCTCGCAAACTCATGGCGGCGGGTGACCTCAACGGACTCAAGACGCATCTGCGCCGCCTCAAGACCATCACCATACAGGATGCGGCTCTCCGCAAGGCCATTGAAGGCATCACCAGCATTGAAGAAGTCATCCGCATCACGCGCAGCCCAGCGGCGGGCGGAGGGCAGCCTGAGGTGCCCCAACCCGTCGCCGTCTGACACCGCGGCTGTGAATCAACGCGGCGGCCTCGCCCGGGCGCGGCCTCAAAGAGTGCAGGAGCATTCCCCATGATCATGAACATTCTCGTCGTCCTGATGGTCGGCGTGACCGCGTGGATTCTGGCGGCGTACGGGTTCTTCTCGGCGCTGCTGCACTTCGCCTGCGTCGTTGCCGCCGGCGCCATCGCCTTCGCCGCGTGGGAGCCGATCGTCATGCTCTTCCTCGGAGCGAAGATGCCCGACTATGCCTGGGGGCTTTCCCTCATCGCCACCTTCTCCCTGAGCCTGTTTATCCTGCGCTTCATCGTGGGCCGGGCGTGCCCTGCCCAGGTCTACTTCTCCACCACGACCAACTTTCTCGGGGGCGGCATCCTTGGCGCCGCCTCCGGAATCCTCACCATCGGAATCGCCCTGCTCGGCATCCAGTTCCTCCAGATGCCCTCTGAAATCCTCGGCTATCGCGGGTGGAAGGTCGATGAACGCGGCGAAGTCAACCGCCCCTCCGGGGTCAACGGCCGGCTCTGGCTTCCCGTCGACGAGTGGACCGCCAAGTTCTACACATGGGCCAGCCGCGGTTCGATGTACGCGCCGAACAACCTTGCGCGCTGGCATCCCGATCTCGCGCAGCAGGCCAGCCTCTATTCCGAGAGCATCAACAATGGCGACAGCCGCCAGGGCATGGCCCCCGACCAGGTCAAGGTTTCCGCCGTCTACGAAGTCCCCGACACGGCCATCAGTGATCCGCGCAAGTACCTCGACGAGCAGGCCAAAGGCATCGACCCCCGCCTCCAGGCGCCGGGCGGGCGGTACAAACTCATCATCGTTGATACGCTCGTCGACGTCGGCGCCGCCGACAAGGGCGACCGCCTCCGCCTGACCAAGGCGCAGGTGCGCCTCGTCTGTCGCGCGCCTCGCTCCGGCGATGATGATTACGTGCCGATTCACCCCCACGCCTTCATCCAGAAGTACCGCTCCGACGCCAATGTCGAAGGGCGGTTCCTCTACGACGGCGGCGACCTCGCGGCGACGTCGGTCGGAGGCGTGACGGCGGGCATCCCCATCAAGTTCGAGTTCGTCGTGCCGACCAACTGGCAGCCCGCCCACCTCATTGTCCGCCAGATGAGAGCCCCGCTTCCTCGCACCGCGCCGACGCAGTGGACCGAGCGCAACGTGCGCGATCTCAACGTCGCCGAGCGGCCGCCCGTCCCCGGAGGCCGCAGCGAGAGCAAGCCCTGGCTGGGCTACGTCATCGGCCTGCTCTGCGTCGTCCTCGTCATGGTCGTCACCGTCCAGGAACCCAAGCGGTCGCACCAGGATTGAGAGAGGCTTCAGGCTTCGGGCTTCAGGCCTCGGGCACAAGGCACCGGAGGGAGCATTGCGCGCCCGGGCGCGACGCGCTGTGCGAGACCCCTTGCGTCTTCGCCTCTCGCAGATGGAGCGCGCCGCGGCGCGGCGACCCACCCGTCTACGATTGACCCATGCCCCGAGGCCGTACGTACATCCTCGGCGCCGACGGCGCCACGTGGAGCGTTCTCTCCCGCCTCCTGCGCGAAGGCCGTGTGCCCAACTTCCAGCGCCTCGTCGATGAGGGCGTGCACGGCCCGCTTGAAAGCGTCGAGAACATGCGCTCCGCCTCCGCGTGGACGAGCATGTTCACCGGATGCAATCCGGGCAAGCACGGCATCTACGAGTTCTACGAGTTCCTGCCGCAGACCTACTCGCTGCGCTACATCCACGGCGGGTACAAGCACGTCCCCGGCTTCTGGACGTATCTTGAGTCCGAGGAGCAGACGGCCGGCGTGATCAACACGCCCATGACCTACCCGGCCGAGGCCATCAGGGGCGGATGCGTCATCGCGGGCCTCGACGGTCCCGGCAAGGCTTCGCCGCGCTTCTGCTTTCCCGATGACTTCATCGAGAGACTCGAAGCGAAGATGGGGCGCGAATATGTCATCGAGCCGGGGTTGACGGGCGCGATCGCGCGCGGCCGGCCGGAAGAGGCCGTCGAACTTCTGCGCGAAGAACTCGACTCCAAGCACCGCGCGCTGGTGGCTGTGCTTGATCACGTGCCGGTGGACTGCCTGCTCTTTGTCTTCCGCAGCCTCGATGCCGCCCAGCACTGCTTCTGGAAGTGGATGGACCCGACGCACCCGAAGCATGCGCAGTGCTCCGCCGCGGAGGTGAAACAGTTCGGCTCTGTGATCGACGGCGTCTACGAGAAGCTCGACGCCGCGCTCGGCGACGTGCTCAAGCGGCTCGGGCCGGACGATCACCTCATGGTCATCAGCGACCACGGGTTCGGGCACAAGTGCCCCGTCTCCAGCCAGCTGAACCGCTGGCTGGCCGCGCACGGCTATCTTGTCTACGAGGGGGGGGGAGGCAAGCCCAACGTCGTCAGCAAGGCGCTGAAGTTCGTCGCCTCGCACACGAGCCGAAGCACCAAGGAAAGGCTCGCACGCCTCATGCCCGGCGTGCGCAACTGGGCGCAGAGCAAGGCCCTCTTCTCCGGCGTGGACTGGAGCAGGACGCGCGTCTACAGCGACGCCCAGTTCCCCCGCCTGCGCCTGAACATCAGGGGCCGCGAGGGCCAGGGCATCGTCGATCAGGCCGAGGCGCCCGCCCTCATGGAGGAACTGCGCGGCCGGCTCCGCGGGATGCGCGACAGCGTCAGCGGCGAGCCGATCGTGCGCGACGTCTTCTTCTCGAGCGAGATCTACCACGGCACGCACACCGGCCCCGGTGAAGACATCCTCGTCCGCTGGCGCGAGGACATCGTCATCCACGGCGTGCAGATGCCCGAGGGGCATGAGATGCCTCAGGAGGAGTTGTCCGTCATGCCCGGCGAAGACCCGCGCGTCATCTCCGGCGACCACCAGATTCACGGCATCTTCCTCGGCGTCGGCCCCGCCTTCCGCAAGGGCGAACGCATCGGCGAAGGCCTTCGCCTCGTCGACATGACGCCCACGATCCTCCACCTCCAGGACGTGGCCGTCCCCGCGCACATGGACGGCCGCGTGATGAAGGCGGCGATGAACCCCGCATGGCTGAGCGATCATCCGGTGCGCGCCGCCTCAGGCCCCCCCCCGGCCGACGCAGCCGCGGCCAACGGGCAGGCGGAGTACAGCGAAGCCGAGCAGAAAGTGCTCGAAGACCGCCTGCGAAGCCTTGGGTACATCGAGTGAGCCTCGCGCCGCGGCGCGATCATTCGCCTGAGGCGAAGCCACAAGCGGTTTTGCAGAGCGCGCCACGCATGTTCGCGCCATCCCTCGATGCCTCGGCGCATCTCTTCTCACCCATCCGTCAGGTTGTCGAGGAGCCGCTCGAAGATGATGATGTTCTGCGCCGTGTCGGGGTCCCAGCGGATGCCGACGATGGAGTAGTTCTCCGAGATGCCGAAGTGAAGCATGGGGCGGTGCGTGTTGTTGCACTCGAAGCGCAGCGAGGTGTAGCCCTCGTCGCGAGCCCAGACCTGCGCCTTGTGCATCAGCCGGCCGGCGATTCCCATGCGGCGGAAGTCCGCCATCACCCCGACCATCCACCCGAAGTGGACAGAAGGCTTGAGTTCGAACCCGATGTAGAAGCCCACCGCGTCGTTCTTCACCGACGCCACCAGGCAAAGCACCTTGTAACGGCCGCGGAAGCGGCGCTCAAACGAGGCCGCCGCACGTTCCGGCCTGAACATCGAGTTGTGCAGGTGCGAGATAAGTTCGGTGTCCTTGGGATCAATGAGGTCGATGCGCAGGTCGTTCATGGTCGCCCTCCTCGTCTGTCCGCCCACAGCGTTGTGCACAGTCTAGCGATCATCGGCCCGATCGCCCCAGTCAGGAAGCCGCCGCGCCCATCCGCCGCACCTGGTGGACGATCGTCTTGACCACCAGGTCGGTTTCGAGGTTGACGCAGCCGCCCTCCTTTGCTTCTCCCAGCGTGGTCTGTTCCAGCGTCGTCGGGATCAGCGCCACGACGAAGCCGTCGTTGAGCACCTCGGCGAGCGTGAGCGAGACCCCGTCCACGGCGATCGACCCCTTTGGAATGATGAAATCCATGAGGTCGGCTGGTGCGTCGATGCGCATCCGCACCCCCTCCGCGTCGCGGGAGATAGCGCGGATCACGCCGACGCCGTCTACGTGCCCCTGCACGAGGTGCCCGCCGAGGAGCGTGGCCGGAGTGACGGCCGGTTCAAGGTTGACTCCGTCGCCCCGTCGCAGGCCGCACAGCGTCGTAACGCGCAGCGTCTGCTGGATCACGTCGAACCGCAGCGGATCCAAGCCGGCGACGGTCAGGCAGCATCCGCTGACCGCTATGCTCTCGCCCAGGCCCGGCTGGTGCAGCCAGCCGTCGGCGTCGAGTTCAAGGCACACGCCCGCGGAAGTTGGACGCACGTCGAGGACGCGTCCGCGATGCTGGACCAGGCCTGTGAACATGGGTGAACGGTACGCCGTTACTCCGGCGCCCACAACAACCCCGGCCCCGACCGGGCTTGACGTGGTGCCGCCGCGCTTCAATACTGGCAGTCTCGGCGGCGCGGGTTCCTCACCCCGAGGAATGGCTGCGCGCCCTCTTGGCCTGCCCCGGGAAGGACACGCCCCATGACTCGACGGCGATTCAGTTCCCCCTATTGCTTCCGCCCCGCCGCGACTGCGATCGCACTGTTGCTGCTCGCCTTGCTCTCGGCAGGGTGCAATTCCGGCCGCAAGCCGATCAACACCGACTACCTCCTCAACTACGAGCAGGCCGACCAGATCGACTACACCGTCGCCTGGCAGTCTGCAGTCGCCGTCAGCGCCGCCGGAAAAGCAGTCGCCATTCACCCTTATGACGACTGGGTCGTCACCGTCGAGAGCGGGCGCAACATCCTCACCGCCTTGACTGCTCGAGACGGGCACGACGCATGGGAGTACCAGGTCGGCGCCCACCTCGAACATCTCGTCGGCGTGGTTCGTGACGGCAACACGCTCATCGCCTCCACACAGTCTGACCTTTACTTCCTCGACGTGGCCAGCGGACGCCTTCAGTCCCAACAGCGCTACGCGGCCGGCAACACCGCGGGAACCGCCCCCACCTTCTTCGGCCCCTTCATCATCTACGGAACAAACGACGGCCGCATCATCTACCACCACCGCGATCTCGGTCTGATGCACGCCGCCTATCGGCTCGAGTCCGGCCAGGGCATCGCACAGGCGCCTGTCCTTCTCGGCAACGAGTTCGCAGTCATCACCCAGTCCGGCGCCATCCACTTCATGGACGGGTCGGCCAACTCGCGCCTCTGGTCCGCCGCGGTGCGCGATCCCGTCGACGCCCGGCCCGCCATCAGCGATCATGCCCTCTACGTCGCGGGGCGCGACCAGTCCGTCTGGGCGTTCCGTATTGCCGACGGGAAACTCATCTGGCGCTTCCGATGCCAGCGACCGCTCATCGATGATCCCAGGCTCATCGACGGCGTGCTTTACCAGGCCGAACCGGGCAAGGGCTTTCATGCCATTGACGCGCTCACCGGCACGGCCATCTGGACCTGCACCGACGTGCAGGGCGGAACCGTCCTCGCACGCAAGAACGGCCAACTCATCATCTGGGACAAGGATGACGCCCCCGGCGCTACCGGCTCATCCTTCCACCGCATCCTTGAACGCGACGGGACCCTCCTCGGCTCGGCGCGCTGCCCCAATGTCGCCGTCGCCGTCGCCGACCGCGTCGAGAACGGCAACATCTACGGCATGAGCACCGCCGGACGCATCGTCAAACTCATTCCCTGACGCACAACCGCGCCGCGCTTCAAACCACCAAAGCCCGGGCATTGCATTGCCTGTGCTCTGGCCCTCCGTGCTCACGTCGCGCGCACACCGCGCACCCCCCGCGCCCCAACCCCTATCATGCCCATATGACCGACCTCGTCCCGATCCGCCGCGCACTCCTCTCCGTCAGCGACAAGACTGACCTCGTTCCCTTCGCGCGCGCCCTCGTCCGCCGCGGCGTCATGCTCATCTCCACCGGCGGCACGGCCGGGGCCCTCGCCGACGCCGGCCTCCCCGTCACGCGCGTCGCTGACATCACCGGCTTTCCTGAAATCCTCGACGGCCGCGTCAAGACCCTCCACCCCGCCATTCACGCCGCCCTCCTCGCCCGGCGCGATCACCCCGATCATCTCGACGCCCTGCGCGACCACGGCATCGAACCCATCGACCTCGTCTGCATCAATCTCTACCCCTTCGTCCGCACCATTCGCCGCGAAGGCGTCAGCGCAGAAGAAGCGATCGAGAATATCGACATCGGCGGGCCGGCGATGATCCGCTCTGCCGCCAAGAACCACGAGTTCATCGCCGTCGTTACCGCCGCGAGCCAGTACGACCGCATTATCAACGAACTCGACAGGCACGACGGCTCGACGACGCTGCACCTCCGCGCCGACCTCGCCGCCGCCGCCTTCAGCCGCACCGCCGAATACGACGCCATGATCTCCGCGTGGATGAACCGCCGACAGATCGGCGCGTTCCCCGACCAGCTCCGCATCTCCTTCACCAAGTCGCTCGACCTGCGCTACGGCGAAAATCCGCACCAGCAGGCGGCGCTCTACCGCGATCCGGCCTCGCGCGGCCCGTCGATCGTCAATGCCGACCTCCTCCACGGCAAGGCCCTCAGCTACAACAACGTCGCCGACGCCGCCGCGGCCCTGCTCCTCGTGCGCGAGTTCGACGAGCCAGCCGCCGCCGTCATCAAGCACGCCAATCCCTGCGGCTGCGCCGTCGCCGATTCGCTCGCCGACGCCTTCGGCGCCGCCTGGGAAGGCGACACCCTCGCGGCCTACGGCGGCATCGTCGCGCTCAATCGGCCCGTCGACGCCGCCACGGCCGCGCTCATCGTCGAGGGCACGAAGTTCTTCGAGGTCGTCGTCGCCCCCGCCTTCGATCCCGACGCCCGCGACGCCATCGCCCGGCGCTGGGCCAACGTCCGCCTCCTCGCCGTCGGTGATCACCCGCCCACCGCCGATCGCAAGATCGAGATGCGCACCATCCCCGGCGGCCTGCTCGTGCAGGATCAGGACCGCGCCCGCGCCCAGCCCGCCGCCTGGCGGCATGTCGCCGGCCCCCCCCCTTCGCC
>CAADHA010000106.1 GCA_900696685.1 uncultured Planctomycetota bacterium | reverse complement strand
GAGTTGATGTCATTTGCTCCTCCATAGCGCCCGCCGAAGGTTCCCAGGTTGAGTGGCTGACCGGCGGCCACGACCGCAGCGGGTTTCACCCCAATGTACCGCCTCGCCGCAACAGTGCAAGGGGGAACCGGGAATCGCCGGAAAAATGTGCAAGATAATTCGCAATGCGCGTGGGGCGCAGTGTCTGGGACGTGAAGCAGCCCTGCTCGCCTGCTCTCCAGATCTGAGTCGGCGTACAGATCATGCCTCGGCCAGATTCACCTGGGCCGAATGGAATGGGGCCAGCCATCGGATGGGGTAAATGTCTACTTGACCGGGGCGGCGAACTTTGGGTCTTCGCGCACGAGTTCGCGGGCGCGGCCGTGGACGCCGCCGGCGGCGCTGCGGAGGGATTCGCACAGGCGCACGACAGTGGGGAACTGGCGGTACTCGATGAGGAGTTCCTCAATGCGGTCAGACATGGCCAGAGCAGCCTGTTCGCGGTCGGCCCCGTTGGCGCCGCGGCCATTGGACGGGCGCGAGGCGTGTCCGTTGCGGCCGTGGAGGAAGAGCCGCTTGTAGGCGTCCTTGAGGGCGTTGATTTCGTGTTCGCTGTAGCGTCGGCGCGTGAGGGCGATGGTGTTGACGCCGCGAACCTCGACAGGATCGCCCTCGACCTTCATGTAGGGTGGGACGTCCTTCTTGACGCGGCAGAGCCCGGCGACGAAGGACATCGTGCCGACGGTGGTGTAGTGGTGGATGCCGGCTCCGCCGCCGATGTTGGCGCAGTCCTCGATGAGGGCGTGCCCGCCGACCATGACCTGGTTGGCGATGATGCAGTGGGAGCCGACGATGCAGTCGTGGGCGATGTGGGCGGCGACCATGATGAGGTTGTCGCTGCCGACGCGGGTGATTCCTCCGCCGGTGCGTGTGCCGCGGTGGATCGTGACGTGCTCGCGGATGACGTTGCGGTCTCCGACGGCACAGGGGGCATCCTCGCCACGGAACTTGAGGTCCTGTGGATCGGCGCCAATGACGCTGAAGGGGTAGACGGTGTTGTCGACGCCGATGGTGGTCGGGCCTGTAATGGTGACGTGGTTGAGAAGGCGCGAGCCGCTGCCGATCTCGACGTAGGGACCGACGACGCAGTAGGGTCCGATCTCGACGTTCTCGCCGAGTTCGGCCTTGGGGTCAATGATGGCGGTTGGGTGAATGGACTTCATGGAGCGGAAACGGATTCCTCAAGGAATCGGTTGGCCGGCCCTTCGATCGTGAAAGAGCGTCGGGGCCGAAGTGATGCTGCGGCGCTTGGCAGAGAGTTCCAACCACACTTCAGGCGCAAAGGCTGGGGCGCCTGCATTCAGTTCGCTTCGTCCTCGGCATCGACCATGACGAACTTGATCTGGGCCTCGGCGGCCAGTTGACCGGCGACGAGGGCTCTGCACTTGACGTTGGCGGTCCTGGTCTGGGCGCGGATCGCCTCCGCCTCGATGACGAGTTGATCGCCCGGAACGACCGGACGGCGAAGTTTAACCTTATCCAGCGAAAGGAGGACGGCAATCTTCCCACGGTGCTCGAGGACGCGACTGAGGAGAAGGCCCGATAATTGAGCCATTGCCTCGACGATCATGACGCCCGGCATGATGGGCGTCCCCGGGTAATGACCCTGAAAGAAAGGCTCGTTGACCGTGACGTTCTTGATCCCGATGGCTCGCTGGTCGCCGTGAATCTCCACGACCCGGTCGATCATGAGCATCGGGTAGCGGTGGCGCATGATCTTCATGATGGCGCGAACGTCCATCTGGCGCTGAAGATTGGCCTGGAGGCCCTGCTCAGCCCGCATTTTCTCGACGAGGCGGTAGACCAGCTGGTGATTCAGGCTATGACCTGACCGGTAGGCCACAATGCGGCCCTGGATCGGCCGGCCGAGAAGGTAGATGTCGCCGATTACGTCAAGGAGCTTGTGGCGGACGGGTTCGTTCGCGAAGCGGTAGGCGTTGTCGATGGGGCCGTTTTCGCCGATGACGAGCACGTCGCGCGGTGTGAGGTGATGGCAAAGGCCGCGGTCCCACAGGGCCTGCGCCTCTTCGCGAAGGCTGAATGTCCGTGCCGGGGCGATCTCGTCTACGAATGCCTCGCGCTCGAGTCGGAAGGCATGCAACTGGCGCGGGATGCGAGGCTCATCGGGGTAGTTGAGGTCGTAGAGGATCTGGAGGTCATCTCGTTCAGCGGGCAGGGCTGCGATGAGGGAATCACCTTCTTCGACGGTGATCGGCTCGGTGATGCGGCAATATCGTCGCTGGGCGTCCTGTCGGCCGATGCCGGCCCGGCGCAGGGCTTCGACGTAGGGCAGGGCCGAACCGTCGCCACAGGGAAGTTCCGGTCCGTTGAGCCGCACGAGCGCGTTGTCGATCGACAGGCCTGCGAGCGCCGCGAGGCAGTGCTCCACCGTTTCGATCGTAACGTCACCGAGTTTGAGCGTCGTGCGGCGGCTGCGCGGCGTCACGTTGGCAATCGTCGCCGGAATCTGCACTGCCCCCGGAATATCCGTGCGCTCGAAGACGACCCCGTGATCGGGGGGGGCGGGGAAGATGGTGCATGTAACTGCATCGCCGTAGAAGAGGCCGCGACCCTCAATGACCGCAGGACCCGCAAGCGTGTGCTGCCAGCGGGCATCATCTTCCGCGGCCTCGGCGACGGACGCCGTCTGTGCTTCCTCGACGAGGTCCGACCCGGTGAGCGGCTGACCCGTCGCGGGCGGTGGAGATGGCTCAGACGATTCAACGCGCGGAGAGGCGTGCCTTTCGCCTCTCTCGGCGGAGCGGGCTGCGGCACGCGCAGATTCAGTGTCGAGCACGTCGGTCATGACGGTTCCGCATCGTGCCTGCCGGCGCGGTTGTGTTCCTGCTCAAGTCGAGCCACGGTCTTGATGAGTTCCGGGAGTTTACGCAGCGAGGCCTGGAGATGCCAGAATACCCGGCGGCTGATGGCGGGTGCGCCGTAAACTTCTGCCCCGTCGGGGACATCCTCGGCGACGCCGGCCATGGCGGAAAGGCGTGCTCCGCGTCCGACACGGCGATGGTCCGCCACGCCGCACTTGGCGCCCAGTTGGGCATAATCGCCAACTTCGACTGTGCCGGCCAGGCCGACCTGGGATGCGAGGAAGCAGCATCGCCCGATTCGCACGTTGTGCGCGATCTGCACAAGGTTGTCGATTTTGGTGTGCTCGCCGATCACCGTCATGCCGAACTTGCCTCGGTCGATCGTCGTGCAGGCGCCGATCTCAACGTCGCTGTGGATCTCGACAATGCCGATGTGCGGCAACTTGCACACGCCGCCCCGGCCGTCGGGACGGTAGCCGAAGCCGTCGGACCCGATGACCGAGTTGGCGTGAATGCAGATGCGGTCGTGGAGGATGCAGCGGTCGCGGATAACCACCCCTGCCTGGAGAATGCAGTCACTTCCGATGCGAACGTCGCGGCCGATCTGGACGCCGGGTTCAAGGTGGGTGCGCGGACCGATCGTGGATCCGGCGCCGACCGAAGCGCGCGGGCCGATCGAGGCCGTGGGATGGACGGAGGCAGTGGCGTGCACGCTGGCCTGCGCGTGGATGCCCGGAGCCGGCTGATCACAGCGCGGTGCGAAGAGGCAGAGCAGTTCGGCGAGCGCGAGGTCCGCGTCGGGAACGCGCAGCAGGGCGCGACGACGGGGGTCGTGCCCCGGCACCCGCACTCCGGCAGTAACAGCAGCGGCCGCGGCGCGGGACACCTCCCACCGTGCCGCGTAGGCCTCCGAGCCGATGTAGGACATCTCGTTGGGACCGGCGAGGTCAAGGGTGTTGAGGCCCTCGACCACGATCGTGCCCGGCCCGTCCACCTCGGCTCCGAGGCGCTCGGCCACGGCGGCCACGGTAAAGCGAGACCGGTCGCCGGCGCTCGAGTTCGCACTGCCCTCCATCGCGGCCATGCGTTCATTTCTCCCGTGGTCGCGCCGGAACGTCGGGTTACCGGCCGGCGTTGAATTCGTTGTTCATCAGCAGGATGACCGCGTCGGTAATGTCCACGGCGTCCTTGCGGCTGTAGAAGACCTGGCGGCGGCTGATGAGCTGTCCTGCTTCTTCGAGTTTGTTCAGGTCGGGAGACTTGTTCTTCGAGTCGTCCCAGAGGACGATCTGCCAGCCGTCGCGCTCGGCGATGCGGCTCACGGCCGCCGAGATCTTCTGATAGAGGCGGACCTCACGCTTGGCCTTCTCAGTCCGCAACTTGTTCTCGGCGAAGCGTTTGAGGCCCTCGGACTCGAGCGAGGCAAGGATGTACTTGTCTTCCTCTCGCTGCCGGCTCTCACTGCCCTCGGGCAGGACGAGGATGCTCTCTTTGAGGTCGCTGAGCGTCTTGACCAGTCGAGCATCCTGCTCGCGCAGACCGTCCTCGATCTTCTTGAGCTGCGCGAGCATCTCCTTCCACTCGTCGACCTTGTCGGTGACGGCGAGCCAGTCCACAACGGCGACGGGGGTAGGAGAAGCGAACTTGCGCGACAGGGCGGACGCCTGAACGGTCGTCAGCACGGCTACGGCGACAGCGGCCATGGCCAGCAGCATTGACCCGTTCTCTTTGAGCCAGTTTTTCATGGAACCATCCTCATGGTAAACAGTGACAGCCGTTCCGGGCTTTCGTTCCATCCAGTGCATCGGGCGGGCACCCGCCCGATTGTGGGAATCATAGCGATCAAGGGTGGGGGAGGATGCGGCGGGTGCGACTGCTTACTCGGCCTGGAGCGGCGCTGTGCAACCAGTCCCCGAATCCCTTGACGCTCTCATTGGCGTGCTCAGAAGGGCACGTCGATGCTGAAACTGACGAGTTGCCGATCGTCCGTATCGAGTTTGACGATGGGGAAGCCGAAGTCGAAGGCGAGGGGGGCCTGGCCGAGTTGCGGGATGTAGAGGCGCAGGCCGAAGCCGACCGAGACGCGGTAGTCGTCGAAGCCGAGGTCGGAGGTGACGGTTCCGGTGTCCACGAAGGCGACGCCGCCGACGAAGCGCTCGAAGATGGGGAACTCGTATTCGGCGCCCCAGAAGAAGAGCCAGTCGCCGCCGATCGGGTCGTCGCTGGGAATGCCCGTTGGGCGCAGGCCGCGCGGAGAGACAGTTCGGTAGTCGAAGCCGCGGAATGAACGCCCGCCGAGAAAGAACCGCTCATAAATCGGGGAGTCGCCTCCGAACTGGTACCCCACCCGCGTCTTCAGGGAGAGAACGGACTTGCGGCCGAGGAAGTCTTCGCTCAGGGCGAGGAAGACGTTATGCTCGGCGGTAAGGCGGGTGAAGTCGAAATCGCCTCCGAGGGCGCCGATCTGTTCGACTCCCAGTTCGACGCGGCTGCCGCGCGTCGGCCGCAGGCGGTTGTCCACGGAAGTGCGGACGATTCCCGCGCCCAGTCCAGTGACGATATTCTCGTCTTCGACGTTGAAGACGTCGATGGGCGCGGTGCGCTCGATGTCGGAGAGGTCGATGGACTGAAAGCGGCTCGAGACATAGCCCGTCCACACTTCGCCGAGGCGGCGCGAGAGGCGTAGTGAGCCGCCCCAGCGCGTTTCGTCGTAGGAGTTTAGGTCGCGCAGGGTGTAGGCGAAGGACGAGGCGAGCGCGTTGTCCGTACCGAAGAGGTAAGGCTCGCTGAGGCTCACGCTGAAGTTGCTGAACTCATTGCCGGGCTGGAGATTGATGTTGAAGACCTGCCCGGCGCCGCGGAAGGCACGGCCGCGGATGAACTCGTCGAAACTGTCGGGAAAGTCCGCGATGTCGAAGTTGCGCTGCGTCAGGCCGATCGAGCCGAACAACCCGAGGTCGGAACTGACGGCGGCGCCGAAGTTGATGGAGCCGGTGTCGCCCTCCTGAACCTCGATGATCACGTCGCGGTAACGTGGATCGGCGGGGTCGGGGTCGGCGGGGGTGATTCGAGCCTCGGTGAACAGGCCAGTGCCGCGGATGTCGCGCTTGGCGCGTTCGATGGCGACGGTGCTCAGGGGGCGGCTCGGTCGAAGGTCCACCTCGCGCAGGATCACTTCGCTCCTGGTCGTCTTGTTCCCCTTGACGGTCACCTCCCCGGTGTACGCCACCTCGCCCTCGCGGATGGTGATGAGCAGATCGACGAAAGGCTCCGCGGCGTCGCGAGTGGCGCGTGTCTCCACCGTGACATCGACATAGCCCTGCCGACCGAGCCCTTCAAGGAGGATGGTGCGGCTCTTCTCGATCTTGTCCTTGCTGTACACGTCCCCGGTCTTGATCTCGATGAGGCCCGCGACCTGCGCGGGCAGGATGCGCGTGGCGCCTTCGAGGCGCACGGAGCGCATGGTGAACAGGCGACCCTCTTCGATCAGGAAGACGACCTTGGCCTCCTTGAGATCGTTGGAGAGGTCCAGTTGCCTCTCGATGCGCACATCGAGATAGCCCCGGTCCTTGTAATAATCGGTCAGTTTGGCAATGTCTGCGGCGAGGGCCTCCTCGTCCAGTTGGCCCGTGCGCAGAAGGAAGAGCGCGGTCTTGGTCTTGACGTTGGACTGGAGCTGATTGCTTCCGAACGCCTCGTTGCCGCGAAACTCGATGGCCCTGATCTTCACGCGCGGCCCTTCGCGCACGCGGAAGAGCACGATGCTCGACTCCGTGAGGACGTTGGAATCCACCTCGACCTGCGCGAGGTAGAACCCCCGCTTCTGGTAGAGTTCGATGATCATTTCCCGCGCTCGGTTGATCTGGAAGGTGTCAAGCGGGTCGCCGGGGCGGATGAGCACCGCGTCGAAGAGGTCCTGGTCCTTTACGGCGAGGTTGCCGGTGACCTGCACGTCTTCAGCGAGTGGCCACTCATCGAACTGGAATGTGACGATGACGCCCGAGCGGTCGGGCGTGAGTTCCGTGACGGGCAGGATGATGCGGAACTGGTTGAGGCGGGTGAGGTTCCGCACGTCCTGCTGGATGGTGGCGGCGGCGTAGGGCTCGCCGACGGCAGTGCGGATGTTGTTCTCGACGAGGCTGCGCTGGACGCGGCGCAGGCCGACCAGTTCGACGCGGCGCACGGGCAGGCCTTCATGAGGGTCAGTCTGAAGCGGCGGCTGCGGGGTTTGCGCGGCGGCGGCCGGCCCGATCCATCCCGGGCCCAGGCTCCATGCGATCGCCCATCCGACGATCAGTTGCGATGTCCATCTCACCCGTAGGTTCCTCTTCCGTTAGCGGATGGCGTGAAAGCGGGGACAGTGTAGAGCCGCCCGCGGTGCGCCACCACCCCCCCGGTTCGGACCGCACGGCGCCGCCGGCGCTGCCGCCGGCCGGCGAACAGGGTTCTCAGCGATCGGCCTCAGCGAGGCGCTTCATCACCGCTTGAAGGTCGGACCAGACCTTGCCTCGCTCTTCGGGCGTGTACTTGCGCAGCAGATAGGCCGGGTGGGAGGTCGGCATGACGGGGATTTCGAGATCGCCCAGGCGGCACGAGTGCCACGAGCCGCGGAGCGATGTGATGCCTTGCGTGGTGTCGAGGAGGAACTTTGCCGCCGGCGCCCCGAGCGCGACGATGACCTGCGGCGCGATGATCTTCAACTGTTCCGTGAGGTAAGGGGCGCACTTCATCACTTCGGCGGGCGTGGGGGTGGCGTTGTCGGGCGGGCGGCTCTTGAGGACGTTGGCGATGTAGACCTCTTCGCGCTGGAGACCCATTGCCGCGATCATCTTGTTGAGCAGTTCGCCGGCGCGGCCGACGAAGGGCCGGCCCGTGCGATCTTCTTCCGCGCCCGGCGCTTCGCCCACGAACACCAGCCGCGCCTCGGGGTTCCCTTCGCCGAATACGGTCTGCGTGTGCGCCGTGGCCGTCGTGCAGTGCGGGCACTCGCGGTCGTGGCGCTCGCGGAGTTCATCGAGCATCTTCTGCTTGTGCGAGGCGGTGCGGGCGCGGCGGCCCGTCGATCCTGTGTCCTGCCGGGAGGTCGCCGCCAGGCCGGGCGCCGCCGGTGCTTCATTGCTCGCGGGGGGCTTCCCGAGCGGCGCAAAATCCACGCCCAGCAGCAGGTTGGTCCGCACCATCTGGCGCGCCGCGCGCAGCCGATTGCCCCCACCCGTCTCTTTCACGGCAATGCCTCCGAGCAGAGCGTCCTGAGTGCTTCGAGACTGCGGCGGCACGATTCAAGCGACGTGCCGCAGAAGTCGGAATCCTGTTCGACGATGAACCACTCGACGCCGCCTGCCGCCGCGGTCTTGAGGATGGGCCTGAAGGGGATGATCCCCGAACCGATCTCGGTGAACTTCCTGCTGCGGGCGTCGCGCATGTCCTTGAGGTGCAGCAGCGGGGTACGCCGAACGTGGCGCGCGAGAAACTTGAGCGGATCGACCCCGCCGTGCCGGCACCAGTAGACGTCGATCTCCAGCCGGACGAGGTCGGGCGGCGAGTCGATGAGGATGTCGATGCCGCGCAGGGCCGAGTCCGGCCCGAGCGTCTGAAATTCGAAACTGTGGTGGTGGTAGGCGAGGCGCAGGCCGCTGTCGCAGAGTCTTTCCGCGATGGCGACCATTTCGCGCACGGCGTGTCGATACCCGACCTCTGTCCGATACTCCTCCGTGAGGTAGGGGACAACCACGAGATCGACGCCCAGAGTCTGCGCCTCGTGAATGCACGACTGAAGGTCGGCGATGAGGCGCGGAAGGCTGATGTGCAAGCCGCAGACGCGCAGGCCCACGTTGTCGAGCACGGCGCGGATTTCGTGGGGAGCGTGATCGAAGAGGCCGGCGAACTCGACACCCTCATACCCGATCGCCGCAACTTCCTTCAGCGCGCCGGGGAGATCGGCCTCCGTCCGGTCGCGGACAGTGAAGAGTTGCAATGCGATTGGAGGCGTCACGGCGTGTCCCATGCCCATCTCCCCGAGGGCGATCAGAGTGAGCAGTATACGCGGCGGCGCGGCGCGGCGCGCGGCGCCTTCGGGTGTCCCGGATGTGGCGTGTCGCGGGCGATGCACCTATCGTGCTGACCTGCATTGCGGGGTGGATGCGGAGGCGCGGCTCGGTGGCGGCGCCGGGCCGCAGCCACGTCAGTTGCCCGGATGGCGCACCGACCATGGTCGAAATGAGCATCATCTATGCCGCCTGCGTCGCGGGAGCGATCGGGCTGCTTTTTCTGCTGCCGCGGCGCGGCAACCGGTGGTGGCCGATCGGCGCGGTGCTCGGCGGCGGGGCGCTGGGCGCGGGACTTCTGGCGCTGGCACGCGGGCCGTCGGCGGGCGCCGGCGTCGATGTGTTCTTCTATCTCCTCGCCTTCCTCGCCGTCGGCGGCGCGGTGCGCATGATCACCCACCCGCGCCCCGTCTACGCCGCGCTCTACTTCATTCTCGTGGTGGTCGCCACGGCCGGCCTGTTCGTGCAACTCGCGGCGGAATTCATGGCCTTCGCCCTCATCATTGTCTACGCCGGCGCCATACTCATCACCTACCTCTTCGTCATCATGCTCGCGCAGGAAGCACCGGATGACCGGCATCCGAATACATTGACGGAATACGACGCGACGGCTCGAGAGCCCGTCGCTTCGACCATTGTCGGCTTCGTGCTCCTTGCGGCTCTCCTGGGAATGATGTATCGCGGAACGGGCGCGATGCCGGCGCACGCTCAGGCGCATGCCCCGGCGGACGTGGAACTCGCTGTGCTTCTCGGCAAGGTCGAGTCGGCCCTGCGCAAGACGGACCTGATGCGCCGCGGCGAGCGGGTTGGAAGCGTCGATGCCGCGCAGCGCACGGCGACGCTCATCTCCACTTCGCCTGAGAGTCCGCGCCTCGTCCCGCTGCCCGCTGATCTGCATGTGGACAACGTCGATTCCGTCGGCGTCTCGCTGCTGAACGAGTTTCCGGTGAGCCTCGAAGTGGCGGGAGCGATCCTGATGCTTGCGATGGTCGGGGCGGTCGTGCTGGCGCGGAAGGAGAGGCTGGACGCACCCCACGATTCGCAGAGCCTCATCGGGAACGCACCCCACGATTCGCAGAGCCTCATCGGGAACGCACCCCACGATTCGCAGAGCCTCATCGTGGGCGTGGGGGGTGAGAGATCATGACCGAGCCGCTGTCGATCCTCGCGCTCAATCACTACCTGCTGCTCAGCGCGGTGCTGTTTGTCATCGGGTTCATCGGGTTCCTGACGCGGCGCAACCTCATCATCATGTTCCTGTGTACGGAACTGATGTTCCAGGCGGCGGCGATCGCGATGATCGCCTTCGGCGCCTACCACGGCAACGTGCAGGGGCAGGTGTTTCTCATCTTCATTCTCACGGTGGCGGCGGCGGAGGCGGCGCTTGCTCTTGCGCTGGTCGTGATGCTCTTTCGCCGCCGGCCTTCGCTTGATGCCGAGAAGTGGTCGGAGTTGAAGGGCTGATGGCATCATGCTGAATACGCTTGCCGCCAACTTCGACCTGGCCCGCCTGAGTCTCGCCCCGGAGACGACGGCGATCGAGATCGGTGCCTGGGCGGGGTGGATTCCGCTCTTTCCGCTGCTGGCGGCCATGGCGTGCGGCTGGATGGCGCTGCGCAGCGGCCGCCCCGCAGCCCGCTGGCCGGCGCTACTCTGCATCGCGGGTCTTGCCCTGGCCTTTCTCGTCTCCGTTTCGCTGGCGATCACGGTCGGCCACGGAAACGCGCAGGTCACAATCTTCGAGTGGATCCGCTTCGAGCGACTTCGCGCCGACTTCGCCTTCTTCGTCGACCCGCTCACGAGCATCATGCTCCTCGTGGTAACCGGCATCGGCACGCTCGTGGCGATCTACGCCTCGGAGTACATGCGCGGCGACCAGGGCTACGCACGGTTCTTCGCGTTCGTGAGTCTTTTCATCGTCGCCATGACGACGCTCGTGCTGGCCGACAATCTCATCCTGATGTACCTCGGATGGGAGGGGGTGGGCCTGTGCTCCTATCTGCTCATCGGGTTCTACTACGAGAAGCCTGCCGCCGTCGCCGCCGCCAAGAAGGCGTTCATCGTCAATCGCATCGGCGACCTCGGCTTTGCGCTGGGCATCTGCCTCGCGTATCTCCAGTTCGGCAGCGTCGAATTTGCCGCGATATTTGAGCAGGTCGAGGCGCTGCGGACATCGGGCGCAGAGATTCCGACGGCGATCGAGGCGATTCCGTTCCTGCTCATGCTGGGCGCCTTCGGCAAGAGCGCGCAGTTGCCGCTCTATGTCTGGCTGCCGGATGCGATGGAAGGCCCGACGCCGGTATCGGCCCTCATCCACGCCGCGACGATGGTCACGGCGGGTGTCTACCTCATTGCCCGCGCCCTGCCGCTGTTTCTCATCAGCGAATACGCCCTGCCGACTGTCGCGTGGGTGGGCTGCCTCACGGCCATCTTCTCCGCCACGATCGGCATGGCGCAGTACGACATCAAGCGCATCTTCGCCTATTCGACGGTTTCCCAACTTGGCTACATGTTCATGGGCCTGGGCGTGCTGAGCAGCGTCGGGGCGACGTTCCATCTCTTCACCCACGCCTTTTTCAAGGCGGCACTCTTCCTCGGCTGCGGCGCGGTGATGCACGGCTTCGCGGGGCAACTTGACCTGCGCCGCCTCTCGGGCCTCTCGCGCGTGCACGGCTGGCAGGTCGTGACCGGCTCGATGCTCGTCGCCTGCCTGGCGCTGGCCGGGTTTCCGCTCACCTCCGGCTTCTTCAGCAAGGACATGATCCTTGCCGAGGCGTTCGTCACCGACGGGCCGGGGTATCGCGCCATCGGCTGGATCGGCCTGTTCACGGCCGGTTTAACGGCGTACTACACCTTCCGCGTCTTCTTCCGCGTCTTCCTCGGCCCGGTTCATTATGCGCCCGGCGAAGAGCAGCACGGCGGACACGGCGATCATTTCCATCCGCACGCGCCCGGTCCGGCGATCAACGTCGTGCTGATCGTGCTGGGTCTCGGCGCGATCTTCGCCGGCTGGGCCGCAGTCGGCGGCGGGCATCACGGCTGGTTCGGCTCAATGATTCATCACTCGACGGCCGCGTACGAAGCGCCGGCGGGCGCGGCGCACGGCGGCTTCTTCAGCAATCCGCACCAGTGGATGATGCTGGCGTCTTCGGTGGTCGGTCTGCTGGGCATCGGTGCGGCGGCGTACCTGCACCTGTACAACCGCGCCGCGGCCGAGCGCCTGCGCCGCTCGATCCTGCCGGTCGCGCGACTCGCGGAGAACAAGTGGTGCGTGGATGAGGGCTACGACCTGCTCATCCGCCGCCCGCTGCGGTTCATCGGCCACGTGTGTTACGCGCTGGGCGACACGCTCATCATCAACGGCCTTGTCGCGCTGGGCGGGGCGGTCCCCCGACTCATCGGCGCGGCGGTGCGGCCGATGCAGAGTGGACGACTTCAGGGCTACGGCCTCGGCATGGCCGGCGGACTGGCCACCATCATCATCATCGTCTGGGTCATGCTTTAGGAACCAGCCGCAGAGAGCACAGAGAACACAGAGGGCGCACAGAGTCGATCAGGTGTCGGGTGCGTTGAGGCATTGCGAAACACACCGATCGGTCGAAGCGAGAATCAGTATGGAACAAAAACATAAGGCGGCGGAAACACGTGTATCTCCGGCAACTCCAGATCCTCTCTGTGCGCTCTCTGTGTTCTCTGTCGTTGGATTTGATTCGCAGGTTCAAAAGACTGGAAAGCCAACCACACACGCACAGAGGACACAGAGGATGCACAGAGAGAGGATCAGACGTGTTGAGAGTCGGCCGTGAAAGATGAGATCATCAGTGATGATCCGAGTCATGACCATTCTGCTTTTCCTCTGTGCGCCCTCAGTGTCCTCTGTGTTCTCTGTGGTTGGATTTGATTTGGGACCATGCTGCTGACGCTGTTGCTCATCCCGATCCTCACCGCCTTCGCGGTCATGCTGCGCCCCGCGCGGCAGGCGGCGCTGATCGCCACGATCGGCTCGGCCGCCGCGTTCGCCTGGTCGCTGCTCGTCTGGCGGGCCTTCGACTTTGACGACAGCGCGGCGATGCAGTTGACCGCGTCGTGGACGTGGATCGAGCCGCTGGGCCTGCGCCTCTCGCTGGGCGTCGATTCCATCGCCCTCATGCTGGTGATGCTCACGGCCGGCCTGACGCCCCTGGCGATCCTCGGCTCGTGGACCGCCATCACCCAGCGCGTCCGCGAGTTCTACCTCTGGATGCTCATCCTCGAAGCGGCGATGCTCGGCGTCTTCGTCGCCCGCGACCTGCTCGTCTTCTACATCGCCTTCGAGTTCACGCTCATCCCGATGTACTTCCTCATCGCGGTCTACGGCTCGACGAACCGGGCCCGCGCCTCGATCGTCTTCTTCCTCTACACCTTCACCGGCTCGATCATCACACTCGTCGGCCTGCTTTACGTCGCCTGGGCGCACTGGGATCTGCACGGGCGGTGGACCTTCGACATCGCGAACCTGACGGCGACGGCGGCGTCCATGAGCGTCTCGCGGCAGGCGTGGGTTCTGCTCGCGCTGTGCTGCGGCTTTGCGGTCAAGGTGCCGCTCTTTCCTGTGCACACCTGGCTGCCGCTGGCGCACACGGAAGCGCCGACGGCGGGCAGCGTCATCCTCGCGGCGGTGCTGCTCAAACTCGGCACCTACGGCCTGTATCGCTTCGCCATGCCGATGTGCCCGGCCGCGTTTCACGAGTACGCCCCGCTCATCGCGGTCCTGTGCATCATCGGCATCATCTACGGCGCGCTCATCTGCTGGGTGCAGCGCGACATGAAGCGGCTCATAGCCTACTCGTCCGTGAGCCACCTCGGATTCTGCGTCCTCGGACTCGCGGCCGTCAACGCCGCCGGCGTGGGCGGGTCGGTCATGTACATGATCAACCACGGCCTTTCGACCGGAGCGCTTTTCTTCTGCATCGGCATGGTCTACGAGCGCTTCCACACGCGATCGATGGATGAACTCGGCGGGCTGGCGCGGCGCATGCCGGTGTGGACCACGTTCACGATCTTCTTCGTGCTCAGCAGCGTCGGACTGCCGGGGCTGAACGGCTTCGTCGGCGAGTTTCTGACGTTCTTCGGCGCGTTCACGTCGGGTCAGCCGGTGCAGGGGTTGCCTACGGGCGGGCCGCTCGGGCCGTGGTATGGATCGATCGCGGCGGTCGGGATGATTCTCGCGGCGATCTACCTGCTCTATTTCGCCGGGCATCTCGTCTTCGGCACGTCTCACCTGCCCGACACGTCGCATGGCGGACACGACGATCATGCCCACGTTCGCCTGCCGCGCGATCTTTCACTCCGAGAGATCGCCGTGCTGGCGCCGCTGGCGCTGCTGTGCTTCTGGCTGGGAGTGCAGCCGGGCGCGGTTCTCTCGCGCATCGAGCAGCCGGTCAGCTCCGTCGTGACGCATGTCAACATGGCGGCTGAACGGTCGATGATGATCACCGCCCTCGACTCGCCGGAGGGCCGCTGACCATGCTCGATCGTGTCGCAACACTCTGGCCCGAGATTATCCTCTTCGCCACGGTCATGGTCCTCATGCTGACCGGCACGAGCGCGGACAAGGACTTCCGCCGCGCCGGCTCGTGGATCGCCGGCCTTGGCCTGCTTTTTGCATTCATCTTCGCCGTGCGCATGCCCGAGCCGGAGACGCTAATGCCGGGGCTGGCGGGGTTCATGCGGCCGGCGGCGTGCGTGCTGGGACTGCTGCTCCTTCTTGGCCTGGGCAACGTGGATGCACGGCTTGAGGCGGAAGTGGACGGCGGCCGGCGCTTCGACCCCCTCGACGCGACGCAGGGCGAGCAACTCTGCTTCTTCCTTCTCTCGCTCATCGGCCTGATGCTCTGCACGACGGCGAGCGATCTCATCTGGCTCTTCCTCGCGCTGGAGATGACGAGCCTGCCGACGTACATCATGGTGGCCCGCAGCCGCGCGAAGACGGCCGCACAGGAATCGGCGGTGAAGTACTTCTTCCTCGGCGCGGCGGCGGCGGCGATCTTCCTTTACGGCTTCGCCATGCTCTACGGCGCGGCCGGCTCGCTCCACCTGCTCGACATCCGCGCTGCGCTTGAAGCGCAGGCGGCGGCGGGCGGCATTGGTTCACTCGCCATCCTCGGCCTGTCGCTGGCGGTGGTCGGCGTCTCCTTCAAGATCGCCGCGGTTCCGATGCATTTCTACACGGCGGACGTGTACGAAGGCGCGGCAGCGCCGGTGACTGCGTTCCTTGCCTTCGTTCCCAAGGCCGCGGGGTTCGTCGTGCTCATGCTCCTGCTGGGCACAACCCTTCACCTCGGCGAAGGCGGGCAGGCGTGGCCCGAGGCGATCCGCGTCCTTCTGTGGGTTCTCGCGGCCCTCACCATGACCATCGGCAACGCGCTGGCGATGTGGCAGAACCGCATCAAGCGAGTCCTCGCCTATTCCTCGATCGCGCACAGCGGGTACATGCTCGTGGGGCTCGTCGCGGCGATGGAGACGGCCGGCTCGGCGAGCCGTTCGCCGGCGACCAACGGCTTTGCGGCGGTCCTCTTCTACGTCGTGGTCTACGGCATCACCAACCTCGGCGCGTTTCTCGTTCTCGCCTGCCTCGAACGGCGCGGCGAGGAGATTGACACCTTCGAAGATCTTGAAGGTCTCTGGCGGCGGCATGGGCCGTATGCGGCCATCTTCGCCCTGTGCACGCTTTCGCTCATGGGCCTGCCGCCGTTGATCGGGTTCTTTGCGAAACTGTTCCTCTTCACGTCGGCGATCCGCGCCGGCGAGTATCTGCTCGCGGTCATCGCGGGCCTCAACAGCGCGGCAGCGGCGTGGTACTACCTCCGTCTCGCGGGCGCAGGCTGGGTGCGGCGGCCCGGCGCTGCGGCGTCAGAGATCGCGTGTGTGCCCGCCTTCGCGCGGCGCTTCGCGGCCGGGGTCTCGGCCGCGACGACGATCCTCCTGCTGGCGCTTGCGGCCCGTCTCATCACGGCCGGTGACCAGGCCGTGCGCCTCCGCGCCGCGCCGCCGGCCGCGCAGCATCACGCCGCCGCCCCCGACGCGCACGCTGTCGACGCGCGGCGCTGACTCGCGCCCGTGCCCCTCGCTTAATCCGATTCAATCACCGCGGCGGCGACGTGGCCGCCGAATCCTCTCGCAAAGATCGCGTGACGCCGGAAACTTCCTCGTGCACCCTCGGGCGAAAGGCGCAGTGGCGTTGCAATCGGGTCGTTCAGCCAGGGCATCGGCGGAACGCGGCTGCAGCGCGCGATCATCGCGGCAATCACCACGCTCGCCAGCCCCGCCGACCCCAGGCCGTGCCCGACTGCCCCTTTCAGCGCAAACGCGTGCGTCGCCTCCGCTCGCTCGCCGAGGGCCTGAGAGTGAATGACCATCTCCGCTTCATCATTCTCGACGGTTCCCGTGGCGTGGGGATGGAGGATGTCAATCCTGCCCATCTCCCGGCAGGCCCAGCGCGAAAGATTCGCGAGCGCCACGGAGTTCGGGGGCGACCTGATGAGGTGATGCGCTTCGCAGAAGGCGCGCACGCCGAGGAGGCGCACGGCCGCACCGGTCGCCGCCGAGCGTGGCGAAGTGAGCGGCCCGCGAGCGTCGAGAATGACGGCCGCGGCCTGGTCGGTGAGCGTGAAGCCGCAGCGCCGTCGATCGAGCGGTCGGCAGCGGTACCCTTGGGCCGTCAATGGCGGCAGCACGCCCAGGCGCCTGTAACTGTGCATCAGAAGGGGGATGAGCGAGGCCTCGACCGCGACGACGGCCACGCGCTCCGCCTCGCCGCGACGCAGCATCCGCACGGCATGATCGAGCGCGACCAGCCCCGAGGCGCATGCCGCGACGACCGTGCGGCAGCACGGCGCACCCATCTGTGAGGCGATGAGCGCACACAGTCGGCCGTGCGGCCCGAGCGCAGCGCCAATGCCCCCCTGAGCCGGATCGAGGAGAGAGGAGACGGCCCCCTTGCTCGACGCGACAATGATGGGAGTGGCCGCAACGTCGGCCGGGCGCAGTCCCGCCTTTCCCGCCGCTTCGTGCAGGGCGCGGAGGGCCAGCGCCGCCGCCGGATCGCCGTGCCCATTCCGTCCCCGCGTGATGCGCCCGGCCCCGCGGATGATCTGTTCCGCATCGAGGGGTTCGGCGATGCGGTCGAGCCGATCGGTGATGGTGCGTCCGTCGAGCAGCGCACGCATCGTGGCCCACGCCGAATCGCCCAGAGGCGTGAGCAGGCCGACACCCGTGATCCAGACGGCCGGCGAAGACATGGGCGGGGATGATAGGGCTGGGACGCCGGGGCCATGTGATGTGCGGAAGCCCAGCGCGCGGATGGAGGCGGCGTGGATGACACCGACCAGTGCCAGATCCAGTGGTATGAAATCAAACTCAACGGCTGGCCGGTGAGCGATTCTGATCCGACTCTGGAGCAG
>CAADHA010000105.1 GCA_900696685.1 uncultured Planctomycetota bacterium | reverse complement strand
CGGTCAGGATGTGTTCAATCGGCGAGCCTTCGTCTGGCAGCAGGGCCTGGGCATGCGCACGCTTGACAGTGCCGTTCCACCGCGGCTGCGTGCCAACTGGCGCATCTACATCGCCCAAGGAATCAATGACGCCGGCCAGATCGCCGCGATCGGCGTCATACCGAGCGACCCCTTCACCCAGTTCGCCTTTCTGGTCAACCCCGTCTCTCCGACCTTGCAGCTCAGCGCCCCCTCGCCCGGAAGAGCGGGGACATCGAACACCATCACACTCACCGGCGCCACGCCCGGCGCGACGGTGCAGTTCCTCTACTCAAGATTCGGCGGCGGGCAGCGCATCCCCGGCTGCGCCCTCCAGCAGAACGCCCTCCAACTCGACAGCCCGACGGTCATCGGCACAGCCGTCGCCGACTCAAACGGCGTCGCATCCATCACCCGCACCGTCCCGCCCGTCGCGCAGAACCAGACCATCCTCTTCCAGGCTGTGGTGCAGGGCGAGTGTGCCATCAGTCAACTGGTCGTGCATCAGTTCGAGTAAGAACCATCCAGAGTGTCACAGAGGACACGGAGAAGGCACAATGGTGGAGTTCGGGGTCAAGCCCGCGGGCCGGCGACGTGTGAGTCAGGGGCCGTGACGGGGCCCTTCGGCCCGGTCTGCGGTGTGGCTGGGATCTGTCCGCATCTGCGTGCGCTTCCTGCACCGGCAGTGGGGAGCGGATCAGGGTTGGATTCCCATTGGTGGCGGGCGCCTGGCCCGCAATACTTCAGGCTACGTGACTGGCGCGATCTCCGGAGAGGCGCGCAGCATGCCGAGCAACTGAAAGGGGCAGAAGATGAGAACGCACAAGGGGCTGATTCTGGTGAGTCTCCTGGGACTGGCGGGAAGCGCGCTGGCGCAGACGGCGAACTTTGATGCGTTTCCCGAGGGCGCCATCGGGCGCGACTTCACCAACGGTGGAATCCGGTTCTACAACTACAACAACCGGCTCGATCCGCCGCCGAGCATGCTTGTCGCCGAGCGGGCGACAGGGACGTTGAGTGGCCAGCCGAACTTTACTGCCCCGAACACACTCGGTTTCGGAGGCTACTCGCCGGGCGAGGGGGCGGCGTTCACGCGGTTCGGCTCGATGGAGATCGCACCGGCGGCCGGCACGGCCACGTTCGCGAGCATCAACGTCTACGACTTCGGCAACGGCGGGGGCGTGACGCTCACGCTTGAAGCCTCGCTCGAAGGAGTCATCGTCGCGACCGACACGGTCACACTTCCCGGAGGGTTCAACATCCACCATAGCCTGCTGACGATCGCGAACGAGGAGTTCGATCACCTTCTGCTCCGCGCCGGGCCGTCGCCCAGCGACGTCGTCTTCATGCTGGTGGACACGGTGACGGTGGCGTTTGAGGGCAGGCTGACGCTCGATCCGCCCTCGCCGGGACGCGCGGGTGTGAACAACACGCTCTCGGCGCACGGCGCCACGCCGGGCGAGCGAGTCCACTTCGTGTACAGCCTGCGGTCCGGGTCAACGAACATCCCGGGCTGTCCGGGCGTGGTCGTGGACATGGTTGGGCCGACAATCCTGGGAAGCGATCCCGCCAATGGAATGGGCGAAGCGGAACTGGTGTTCTTCGTGCCCAATGCGGCGCGAAACCGGCGCGTCCTCTTCCAAGCGGTGGAGAGATCGTCGTGCGAGGTGAGCAATCTCGTGGACCACGTGTTCCAGTGAGGCGAAGGGCGACCCTGAGCCGCGCATAGGAATTGACACGTGCCGCTCGTCGACGGCGACAGCGAGCCGATTCGGCGCCGCTGCGCCGCGAGGAAGCCCGTGCTCAGGCTCGCACTGATCGCATCGGAGTGATTGTGTCGATCGCGGCCGGCTGGCCGTCGGCGAGGTCGAAGGCGGAGTGGACGCTCTTTAGGGCGCGTTCGCCGTCGCTGCGGTTGATGATGCAGGAGATCTTGATCTCGCTGGTCGTGATGTTGAGGATGTTGATGCCGGCCTCGGCGAGGGCGGTGAACATCTTCGCGGCCACGCCGGTGTGGTGGCGCATGCCCAGGCCGACGACAGAAACGCGCGAAAGGCCGACGTCAATTGACATCTCGCCCCGGCCGAAGCCGGTGAGCACGCGCTCCATTGCGGGCTTGATGTCGGCAAGATCGCGGTGCTCGACGGTGAAGGAGATATTCATCCCGCCGCCCGAGGCCTCGTTCTGAATGATGTCATCGACGTTGATGTCGGCTTCGGCAAGGGCGTTGAAGATCGCGGCATCGACGCCCGGCCTGTTGGGCAGGTCCCGCAGGCTGACGCGGCCGAGGTTCTCCTTGAGGGCGCAACCGACGACTGAAGCGTTTTCCATCTCCGGGCTCTCCCGTGTGATCAGTGTGCCGGCGTCGCTCTTGCGGCTGTGGCGCACGTGGATCGGGACGTTGTAGCGCTGGCCGAACTGGACGGCGCGGCTGTGCATGACTCCGGCGCCGAGGACAGCCAGTTCGAGCATCTCGTCGTAGGAGATGCGATCGAGTTTGCGCGCGTCCGGAACGAGTCGCGGGTCAGCGGTATAGACGCCGTCCACGTCAGTGAAAATCTCGCAGACATCGGCAGCGAGCGCGGCCGCGAGGGCGACGGCGGTCGTGTCGGAGCCGCCGCGGCCGAGCGTCGTGATCTGCCCGTCGTCGGTCACGCCCTGGAAGCCGGCGACGACGGCTATGCGGCCGCGATCCAGTTCGGCCATGATCCCAGTGGTGTCGATGGAGCGGATGCGGGCGCGGGTGAACGACGAGGTCGTTCGGATGGCAACCTGCTGCCCCGTCAGACTGATCGCGGGTGCGCCAAGCGACTGGAGCGCCATGGCGAGAAGGGCAATGGAGACCTGTTCTCCCGTGGCGAGGAGCATGTCGGTCTCGCGCCTGGACGGATGGGGATTGACGGCATCGGCAAGTTCCAGGAGTTGGTCGGTGGTGTGCCCCATCGCGGATACGACGACCACCGCGCGGCTGAAGGCGGCTCGGGTGTCGATGATGCGTCGGGCGGCGGCGAGGATGAGGTCCGGGGACGCGACGGAAGTGCCGCCGAACTTGAGGACACAAAGTCCCATAACCTTTGCCTCTCTGCTTTCCCAGTGTCCCAGACGCGAGGAGAATATGCGCCCAATCGACAGAAATATTGCATAGAAAACACTTTTCCGCTTCCGTTCAGGGGGAACTGCGGTTATATTTGAGCGTCTGGAATCAGGGAGATGAATGTGCGACGAGGCTTCACTCTGCTTGAGTTGCTGATCCTGATGGCGCTCACGGCGCTGCTGCTGGGGATTCTGACTCCAGGGCTGGCGCAGAGCCGCATCTCGGCACGGAACGTCGAGTGCATGAGCAACTTGAGACAGATCGGCACCATGCACTTCGATCCGCTGAGCAGGCGCGACTCGTGGGGCCGGTCGGCCTATGACCTCCCGCCGGGTGAGGAAGGGCGCAACGAGGCGGTCGGAGGAAACGGAGGCGGGGGCTACGGTCCCGGCACGCCTCCCATCCGTCGCGTCGAGGGAGAGAATCGGGTACCGGACCGCACGCGTCAGATCAACCGGCTCGAGGCGCAGGCGCCGGACATCCCCCCATACTGGAAGCTCCTTTGCCCGGAAGCGGTATCGGAGGGCCAGAACAGTTACGGCATGTACTACCGCGTGGTGGGTCAGCGCTTCTCCGTCTACTCCACCTCGGTGGACATCATCTTCGGTTGCAGCGACTTCAAAGTCGTCGACGTGGCGCAGAGCTTCGCCTTCCGGCATCACCAGAAAGCCAACTTCTACTTCGGCGATCACCACCTCGACTCGCGCAACTCCGCGCTCTTTACCGAAGCCCAGTGGTCGGAGCAGTCCTTCCGGGGCGGCCCCGATCCGGGCAACTGATCAGATCGAAAGTGACCTTCCCGCAGGCGTCGTCCCGTGGCTGAGCGCAGCGCACGGCGCGATCAATTCGTTCCTGATTCTGGCCGATGACAACAGCGTCAGGTCGAGCCCCGCTCGGCTTGCGGCCTGACGCGCGTTCGTGCCCGTCGGGGCGGCGAGAGGTTGGTGTGAATGAAGCGCATCTTCCAGGTTTCAGTCTGCCGGGGAGCGCTCTGTCTCACCATGCTCGCCGCGATTGCACCGCCGCGGGCCTCTGAGAGTCAGGCGCCGCGAACACTGCCGCTGCGGACGCAAGCGGTCGAACCGATGCCGCTTGGAGTGTTCGACTGCGCGGCGAGCCTTGCGGGCGGCTGGCTGGTCGTTACGGGCGGATTCGCCGCCGATCTCAGCGCCACGCCCGTCGTGCAGGTGCGGCACGCCACGCGCGGGTGGCGGCCGATCGGTACGCAACTCGCCCACCCGCGTGCTCGCCACACGCAGACGACGCTCGGCGACGGGCGCGTGCTCATCGTCGGGGGGGTGCAAGGCACGCTTGGCAGCGACACCGGCAATGTGCTCCAACCTCTGACCACGGCGGAAGTGCTTCACCCGCTCATGGCCGGCAGCACGGTCATCGAACTGTCCGAGGCCCTCGAAGGCCACTCGGCCCACCGGCTGCCCGACGGTCGCGTCGCGGTCGTCGGCGCAGGATGGGTTCGCATCTTCGATCCAGGCGCCGACTCATTCAGCGAGGCCATCCGCCTGATGCGGCCGCGGCGGCATCACGCGGCCGTGCTCTGGCTGCGTCCGGACCCCTCGCCAAACCTGGCAGCCGACAAAGAGGAGGAGAGGCGGAACGACGAGGCCGACGTCAGGATTATCGAACAGGAGTTGTCGATCGACCTCGTTCCGACGGCGCGTGGGGCCAGCATCGGTGCGACGCTGGAACCTCAGCGCGTCGAAGTGCCACGGGCCCCGGTCGTTGAGGCGCCTTCCGCGCCGCGCCTCGTGTTGCTCATCATCGGAGGAGATGACGAGTCGTCGATCGAGGAGATCGACCTTGAGCATCGTCGAAGCAGTCTCTGGGGCGCGATGCTGCCGGCGGCCTTGAGCGAAGCGTCCGCAATCGTCTGCCGTGACGGCCGCGTGCTCGTGGCGGGCGGCATGGACCGCGGCAAAGGCCGGTCGGTCGGCAGCACCTGGTGGCTGACTCCTGATCAACAGATCACACCCGGACCTGACCTGGACCTGCCCGAGGGGGTCGCCGGCGCGTGTCTCTTCGTGGATCCAAGGGACTCTGGCGTGACCATGCTCGGGGGCGAGCAGCGAAGTCCTGATCGCCTGGTGTCGCTCGGTGATGGAAGGCTGGTCCGCGCGGGTGGCCGGCTTCTGTTTGCGCTCTCCATGCCGGCGCCGGCGACCCACTTTGCACGACGATGCTGGGTCCGTTATGACGACCGGCGAGTCGCCGCCGTCGGCGGCTACCGATACGTGCATGAGGCCGAGGACGCCGCCCGACTCGGCCTCAAACCGGGCGTCAACGTGCGCGATCAGGTCGACCTCATCCTGCTGCCTTCGCTCCTCGGCGGCGACTAGGCGAGAAACGGCCGTTTACGCCCAGGTTGTAACCGGTTCAGTGCCCTCGGCCGCAGGAGGCTGCCGCGAGGGGGGCGCCGTGGGCGGGCCGTTTCTCGCGGCGACCGGAAAGTGTTCGCCCTGCCAACTCGCCGGATACTTCGGATCATCGAGATCCAGTGCCGCCTTCGTCGGGAACAGAGGACGGAAGGTGTCACACATGACGGCCAGTTCGTTGGTGAACCTGGCGCCGAGACTGTTCTCGACCGTGCCCGGATGCGGGCCGTGCGGGATGCCCTGGGGATGCGCGGTGATGGAGCCGACTTCTATGCCCTTGCGCGCCTTGTAGTTGCCCTCGACGTAGTAAAGCACTTCGTCGGAGTCGAGGTTGCTGTGGTTGTAGGGGACGGGAATCGCCTCGGGATGCCAGTCGAGCAGGCGCGGGCAGAAGGAGCAGATGACGAAGTTGTGCGCCTCGAAGGTCTGGTGGATCGGCGGAGGCATGTGAAGCTTGCCGGTGATGGGCGCGAAGTCGTCGATGTTGAAGATGTAGGGGTAGTAGCACCCGTCCCAGCCGACGATGTCGAGCGGGTGATAGGGGTAGATGTAGGAATGGACGCAGTTGCGAGCCTTGATGCGCACCTCAAACTCGCCTCGTTCGTCGTAGGTGAGCGGCAGTTGCGGAAGGCGCAGGTCGCGCTCGCAGTAGGGGGCGTGCTCGAGAAACTGGGCCGTCTGCTTCGAGAGGTAGCGCGGCGGTGGGAGGATGTGCGAGCCGTTGGCGGTTTCGATGCACAGGAATCGCGGATGCGGCTCATCTCCGCCGCGGCGCGGGTCGAAGACCATGCGGTAGACCGTGCCCTTGGGGATGATGATGTAGTCCTTGGGGCCGAACTTGAGCGTGCCGAAACTCGTGTAGAGCGTGCCCGAGCCGAAGTGGATGAACAGACACTCGTCCCCCTGCGCGTTCTTGAAGTGATAGCCCATCGGCTCCCTGGGCACGCAGATGGACATCTCGCAGTCGGCGTTGCCGAAGAGGACGACGCGGCCGGTGATCGGATCGCCGTGCGCCTTCATGGGCATGGTCTTGAGGTGGCGCATGCGCATGGTGTCCACCTCGACGTACTCGGGGCGCGTGGAGTAGAGCGTCTTCCAGCCGGCCACCTGGGTCGGCGGATGGATGTGATACATGGTGGAAGTGGGTCCGACGAACCCTTCGGTGCCGAAGAGCTCTTCAGAATAGAGGGCGCCGTCGGGCCTGCGGAACTGGGTGTGCCGGGCCTTGGGCAGTTCGCCGAGTCGAGTGTAGTAGGGCATCGCCTTGCTCCGTTCCCAGTGCGTTGCGTTCCGTCACGGATTATACCGGGCGCGTTCCGGCGGCACCCAGGCGGCAAGCGGGCGCGGGTGGCCGGAACGAGTGAACCCTGCCGATTCGGGTCGCCGGCGGGGTGATCGCAGGTTTGTCGGACCGAAGAGACAGGTGGTGTGCGCCGAACCTCGCTCAAAAAGCAAGCGGCGAATGGGACTCGCACTCGCTTCACCCGCTGATCCAGTCCTTTCGCGGCGCTTCGCCGAGGTGAGGGGCCGTAGGATTGCCGGCTTGAGCGAGTTCCCCTCCATGCCTGGTGGTGTGCATGCGGCTG
>CAADHA010000104.1 GCA_900696685.1 uncultured Planctomycetota bacterium | reverse complement strand
TGGGCCCGTAGATCTTGTGGCCCGACCAGGAGAGGAGGTCGATGTTGTCGGTCTCGACGTTGGTGGGCATCTTGCCGACCCACTGCGTCGCGTCGGTGTGGAAGATGATGTCGCGCTCGTGGCAGAGGGCGCCGATCTCGGGCACTTCGTTGATCGTGCCGATCTCGTTGTTCGCCCACATGATGGAAACGAGGATCGTGTCGGGGCGAAGGGCGGCTTCGATCTGCTCGCGTCGAACGACGCCGTCGCGCGGCGGGTCGATGAATGTCGCGTCGAAGCCCTCGCGCATGAGGCGCTTGATGGGGTCGAGGACGGCCTTGTGCTCGATGGTGCAGGAGATGATGTGCCCGCGGCCGCTCTCGGCAGTGCGCGGCGCTTTTTCGTACATCGCCGCGGCGCCCTTGATGGCGAGGTTGTTGCTCTCGGTTGAGCCGCTCGTCCAGATGATCTCCTTGGGCGAGGCATTGATGAGGGCGGCCGCCTGTTCGCGAGCCTTGTCCACGGCTGCCTCGGCCTCCCAGCCGAAGGAGTGGTTGCGCGACGCCGCGTTGCCGAACTTCGTCGTGAAGTAGGGCAGCATCGCTTCGAGAACGCGCGGATCGACCGGCGTGGTCGCATTGTGATCAAGGTAAATAGGGAGCTTGACGGACATTATCGGCAGCCTCCAGAAACCGTTTCCCCGCACCTGACATCGGTCCGGTCAATCCTGTTTCTTGTCTAGAATGATTCTAGAGTTCATTCTCTTCACGGCAAGGCCGCCCAAGGATAGTCGCTCGGACCGTCCGCCCCAACCCCAACCGACGGCGGATTCCGGGGCAGGACGGAGGAAACTACCTCGCTCACCATCACCGGCCCTTGCTCCACCGGGGAATCAAGGCCGCGAGCGCACCGCAGGGGCAGGTCGCGGCGCAGGAAGCGTTGAGCATTCGGACGGTCGAACCAGTCCCGCGGCGCCCGCGTCGGGTGGTGGAGGTGAAAGACGATGATGTCGCGAACGGCGATGCGGGCCGTTCCCCCGGCCCGGTAGACGCGGCGGCAGAAGTCGTCATCCTCCGTGCCCCAGGTGTGGTACTCCTCATCGTGCCCGTTGACCTGCCGGTACATGGCCAGCGAGACGCTGTGATGCCCGCCGAGCATCTTGGGCTTATGTGATTTGGCGAGATGCCACCGCCGCAGCCTCTGATGAAGGAGGTAGCGCCGATGCAGGCGGTCCAGTTGGGCCAGTTGTGCCGCGCTTGGATCGATCGTCATCCCGCCCCGCAGCAGGGCGCCGGCGTCGAGAGCGTCCGTTTGCTCCTGCGTCAGGTAGATGCGATAGGGAAGAACGAGATCGACGTTGCTCCCGAGGACGGCGTGCCGCTGGACGCAATGATCCGAGGGCATTGTGTCGCCGTCGAGAAAGAGCAGGCGGCCGTCGCACACGCCCGCGTCAAGCAGCGCCCGCACGGCGTTGTTTCGGACCTGGGCGAGGCGTTCGGTTCCCGTGTGCGGCCGGCGGACGTGGCGGATCGTCAGGCCGAGCCAGTCGGCGCAGCGGCGGACCATCTCGTCGATTCGCTCATCTACAACGTCGCAGGTGACGGTGATCGAAGCCGGCGCCAGCGTCTGCCGCGCGAGGCCTACGAGGACGAAGTCCAGATAGCGGTCGAGATGCGTCGGGATAATGACGTGTACGGGAGGCAGCGCCGACATGATCGTCACGAGTCTACGCGAGCTGACGCCGCACCATCCGGACCTTGCCGGAACCGCTCAGGGCCGGGCGCCCGCCTTGGCCTTCTGTCGCACCTGGGCGAGGGCGTAGATAGCGGCTTCGATCTCGCTTGCGCCGACTACGGCGCCGGCCGCCTTGCCCTGCGCATCGGTCCACTCCGCGCGGTAGCAATCAAAGAGTTGCACGAAGCGAAGGCGCAATTCATAGCCGAGTTTGGCGAACTCGCGCTGGATGCGCACGAGGCCGGGATAGGCGCGGCCCTCGCGGGTGTGTTCGCAGCCCGTCGAGTCGAGTGCGGACCAGCCCGTGCTGTACAGTTCGTCAATGGAGAGATCGAGCGCGTCGGTCATGGTCCGATCCTTTCAGGGCTGGACCAGCGGGGGACCGTGAATCATTCCGTATGATCGGCGATGTTTCAAGTGTAGCATAACGCCGGGGGGGTTGTCCGAGAAAACCGGCCTGTTTGCGCACGATTCGGGCCCCTGGGCAGGTCCGATCCGCGGCTGACCGCTTCGGCCCGCAGAATCGGGGATTGACCCCGGACTTCTGCCGAACGAGTTCATCCATCCGCCGGCTCGATCGTTACGGTCAAGCGCTTGGAACGGAACTGGTCGCGGTAGAGTTCCGCCCGCTCTCGGTGGGTAACCAGGAGCATCGAAACACCGGTGATGTGGGCTTCCATCATTCGGGTGACGGCTTCTTCGCGTCCAAGTGGCGTCAGGGCGACGATGGAATCGACGACATAGAGCGTGTCGTTGACATCGTCGTTGTGGAGCAGCACGCGCCAGGGCGGCAGGTGCTCGGCCTTGTGCGCGGGTCGTGCGGGGCGGGTCTTGATCGCCGTCGAGGCGCCGCCGGATGCGGTCGGCTGCTCAGGCGTTCGCGCGTCCTCATCCGTCGGCGGGGGTGCAGGAAGGTCTTGTTCGCTCATGGCAGGTCGCGCATGCGGAGATGCGCCCTCGATGCGTGCAGGACTGTGCTCGTGGTTCAGCGTCGGCCGCGCGCAGCGCGGCGGGGCCGTATGAGGGAGTATACGGCGCCCGGGCGCGCCGCCCAAGGCCATCCGCACGAGCCGGGGCGAGCGGACCATACGTTTGCCGCGACAACGGTTGCGTCACAATGGCCTTGCTCCTTCGCACATTGCGAGTGCGTCGAGGACTGCGGCGACGGACCAGGCCTGCGCGATGCAGCCGCCGGGCAGGTGCGGCCGGTCGGGAGCTGAGTCGCCATCGTAAACCTCGGCAAGTTGCCCGAGGCTGCGTCCGACGGCCATCTGTTCGAGGAGCGGTTCGACGAGCGCCCGTCCGCGCTGCCTGGCCGCGCTGCTGAAGTCATCCGCGCGAAGCACCGCCTCGATGAACGGCCCCATGAGCCAGGGCCAGACCGTGCCCTGGTGATACGCCCGGTCGCGCTCGAACATGCTCCCCTCAAACCGGCCGCAATACCGCGGATCGCGCGGGCTGAGCGTGCGCAAACCCACGGGTGTGAGAAGGTGCTCCTCGATTGCCGCGATCACGGCGCGGCGCTTCTCGATGCCGACCGGGCTGAACCGCAGCGCGCAGGCGATGATCTGATTCGGCCTGATCGACGCATCCTGCCTCCATCCATCGCCTTCGGGCACGAGAACATCGGCGAGGCAGCGCGTCTGCTCACACCAGAAGGCGGCCTCGAAGTGCGCTCGCACGCGCCTTGCCAGTTCATCGAGGTCGGCCGCACGCGAAGGATCGGCCGCGCCGACCGCCTCGGCGAGGGAGCACAGGGCGTGATGCCAGAGGGCGTTGATCTCGACGGGTTTTCCATGGCGCGGCGTGAAGACCACTCCGTCGCGCCTCGCGTCCATCCACGTGAGTTGCGTCGAGGCGTCGCCGGCGGCGATCATCCCGTCGCGCTCGTCCATGCGAATGCCGTAGTCCGTGCCGCGGCGGTAGTGGTCGATGATGTCGAGGCACGCTTCGCGCAGGTCGCGGTCGAATGCGGCCGCGTCGCCCGAAAGTCGCCGGAACTCGCACGCGGCATGGATGAACCAGAGGCTGGCGTCGACCGTGTTGTAGTGCGCCGCCGCTGCGCGGTCGTCGAAGAGATTGGGAATCAGCCCGCGCTGCCGGTGGGAGGCGAAGGCGCGAAGCGTGCGCAGGGCCTCGTCGAAGCGACCGGTCACCAGGAGCAGGCCGCGGAAGGCGATCATCGTGTCGCGCCCCCAGTCGCCGAACCACGGATAGCCGGCGAGGATGGTCATCAGGGACTCATCGCCGACGCGACGCGGGACGATGAAGTCATCGGCGGCGGCGAGCAGATCGAGCCGCCGGCCCAGCGCGGGCGCCGTGATCGTTACTCGCTCTGCCGCAGCCTTGAGGCGCGCTGCGCGCGCGTCGCCGGTTCGCCGGATTCCCGTCGGATCGCCGGCGCCGGTGAAGGTGACCGCCTCCGCGGCGGCGAGCAGGACAAACTCGCAAGAGCCGCGAGGCTCGATCACGCACTCGTGTCGGAACTCGCCGGGGGTGAAGAGGTCTTCGATGAAGTGCTGCCCGCGCCGGCGCTCGTGCTCATAGTGGAAGTTGAACCACCAGTCGCTGCCGGCGTGGAACTGTCCGCCGGAAGCGGCGAGGTGAAGTTCCGTCCCGTCATCGGCGGCGACGGCGATGCCGCTCGGCGTACCCCGCACGCGGAACCGCCGGCCGTCGCAGCGGATGAGATGATGAAAGTCATTCAGGCGCACGAGCGGCAGCAGCGTGAGGCGCACTTGCGATCCGGCCGGCCCTTCGATGCGGTAACGCACCTCTGCGCCTCCGCTGCGCCATCCGATCGTGATGTGTCTCTCGATCGTGAACTCGCCGGCGCGGTAGACCCAGCGGCAGGCGCTGACGCCGCGCTCGAATCGCTTGAGGAAGCGATGGCCGCGCGGAGCGATGTGCGCCTCGGCGAACTCGAAGTTGCTGATCTCGACGGTTTCCTCGGCCGCACCGGGGGCGGCCAGTGTGAACCGCTCCATGACGGTGTTGAGGAGCATGTTGCGGCCAAGGGGCGGGCGCGCGGCGTGAACGAGCCAGCCGTGATAGCGGCGCGAGTTCAGCCCCAGGGCCGTGCCCATTGCGAATCCGCCCAGGCCGTCGGTGATGAGCCACTCCGTCTCGATGAAGCGGCGCACGTCCGCTTCGCCGCGGAAACGGGCGACGTGCGTGCGCTCGAACGAAGTTGGGTCGTATTCGATGTTCATGGGACCTGAGGTGCATGTAACTGCGGCTGCCGCTTCGCAAGTCTGCCGCGATCATTTCCTGACCAGCCGCTCGCGCGCCAGGAGTGCGGCGCCGAGGAGGCCCGCGTTGTCGCGCAGTTTCGTCGCCACGACGGCGCATCGGCGCAGGGTCTCGGGAAAGACGGCCTCGTCGAAGGCGCGGCGGACGTGCTGAAGATACCATTCGCCCAGCGCCTCGGCCCCCCCGCCTCCGAGAACGATGCAGTCGAGGCTCAGGAGCGTGGCGGCGTTGGCGGCGGCGATGCCGACCAGGTGGGCCGAGTGCCCGGCCACGCGGAGCGCCAGCCCATCACCCTGCTCGAGCGCCTGCGCGAGATGGTGGATGCGGACGTCATCGATGCGCCCCTCGACCATCTCGCGCATCGTGGAAGGTTCGTTGGCGCGGAGGAGGTGTACGGCTCGCCGCTCCATGGCGGAGCGCGAGGCGTGGTCCTCGAGTTTCTCCGACGCCGGCCCGCCGTTGGGGAGAATGATGCCCTGGCCGATCTCTCCCGCAGTGCCGAACGTGCCGTGGTGCAGGCGCGAATCGAGGACGAGTCCGCCGCCGATCCCCGTGCCGACCCAGATGCCCAGCACGTTGTGGTAGCCGCGCCCTGCGCCGAGGTTGAACTCGCCCCACACGGCAACATTGACGTCGTTGTCGAGCGTCGCGGGCACGCCGCCGAGGCGCTCCATCACGAGGTCGGCCAGATGCACGTCGCGCCAGCGCAGGTTCACCGCGTTGAGGATGATGCGACAGGAGGCATCGATGGGCGAGGGCGCGCCGATGCCGACTCCGCCGAGGTCGCGCACCTTGAGGCCCGCGCCGGCGCAGGCCGACTGAATTCCGTCGCAGAGACGGTGGATCACTGCCTCGACGCCTTCGTGGGCCTGCGTCTTGAGCCGCGCCTGGCCGATGACGCGGTTGTGCGCATCAACGACGCCGATCTGCATGTTGGTGCCGCCGAGATCGACGCCGACGACGTGTGAGCCGCTCTGAGCCATGAACCACCTGTTCCCGTAGTACCGCCTCGGCGCGACGGCGTGCCGCGGACTCTCTTTCCGCCGCGGCGCATTATACCGGCCGGCGCACGGCCCAAGCGCAGCCCCGCCGCTTGCCCTACACTCCAGACATGACCGGCGAAGCGGGACACTCCGCCGCCCCTGCCGTCGTGTCGGAGTCCACGTGGCGAGCGCTCGCGTCGATCCGCCACGAACACCTGCTGCACGAGATGTTCGACGGCGTGGCCATCGCGGCGTCGACGGGCGCCGCGCTTGGGCGCAGCGGCGTCGACCTTCCCGATTGGGTTGAAGCGCTCGAGCCGCCCCCGGGTGTCGAGATGCCTGCTCGCCTCGTCCACGTCTCGGGCACCGACCGCGACACGATCGCCCTCGCGATCGCACTGGGCGCCCCCATGACGCTGCTCGAAGGCAAGGCCATTCTGGAAAGGGTCAAGTTGAGTTTCATCAAGGCGATGAGCACGGTGGCCCTGATCGTGCAGGCATACCAGAAGGGACGAGTTCGAGCGGCGCGTCCCCTGCTCACCGCCCTTGAGCGCAAGGGGCACGAGATGCCGCCGCCGGAGCAGTTGGCCGCATTGCTCAAGGCCCTGGACGACCTTGCCTGACGGCTGGAATGCGCCTGCAACGGCGGGACCGGGCAAATGGCCTCCTGGAGAATTGACGTTTTTCGTGTTCGCGCCTAGGGTTGGCATCTCCGTCCGTCCACCGGCGGAAGGGGCGGCAGGCGGTCGGTGCGGCATTGGCCGCGCGATCGCTTGTTTCATCGTGGTGGGGCGGATATTCTGACCTTCCCGATCCGAGTGGAGTGCATGTGCATCGGCGTCGGGGGCCTGCTGCCACCGTAGCTCAGTGGTAGAGCACTCCCTTGGTAAGGGAGAGGTCATGGGTTCAAGTCCCATCGGTGGCTTTCTGGATGGGCGGCCGGAGCCGAAAGAGCGGCTTCCGTCCGAGCCTCGCCTCTCGACCGCTGTGGTCGGGAGAGTCAATGGACGGATCGGTGTCGCGCCTGGGCGCGGCGCTCGGGCCGGTTGGTTTTGCAGACTCAAGGCGGGTCGTCATGTCGGCGGCTCACTGAAGGGCACGAAGTTTGGAGGTTGCCTGAAATGGCTAAGGGTGTATTCGAACGAACCAAGCCCCACGTGAACGTGGGCACAATCGGCCACGTCGATCACGGCAAGACGACCCTTACGGCGGCGATGACGGCCGTTCAGGCCGCCAAGGGTCTCGGCACGTTCAAGTCCTACGACGAGGTCGCCAAGGCCTCCGAATCCGACGGTCGCCGCGACCCCACCAAGATCCTCACCATCGCCACCTCGCACGTCGAGTACGAGTCGGAGAAGAGGCACTACGCGCACGTGGACTGCCCGGGCCACGCCGACTACGTGAAGAACATGATCACCGGCGCCGCGCAGATGGACGGGGCCATCCTCGTCGTCTCCGCCGCCGATGGACCCATGCCCCAGACCCGCGAGCACATCCTCCTCGCGCGCCAGGTGGGCGTGCCCTACATCGTCGTCTTCCTCAACAAGTGCGACCTCGTCGACGAGGAGGAACTCCTCGAACTCGTCGAACTTGAGATCCGCGAACTGCTCAACAAGTACGAGTTCCCCGGCGACGACGCCCCGATCATCCGCGGCGCCGCCTTCCCGGCCCTCCAGAACCCCGGCGACCCCGCCAAGACCAAGTGCATTCAGGAACTCATGGATGCGCTGGACAAGTACATCCCCGAACCGACGCGCGAGACAGACAAGCCCTTCCTCATGTCCGTCGAGGACGTCTTCTCGATCAAGGGGCGCGGCACGGTCGGCACCGGCCGCATCGAGCGCGGCGTCGTGAAGGTCGGCGATGAAGTCGAAATCGTCGGCCTGCGGCCCGAGAGCCGCAAGACCGTTGTTACGGGCGTCGAGATGTTCAACAAGACCCTCGACACGGGACAGGCCGGCGACAACGTCGGACTGCTCCTGCGCGGCGTCGAGAAGACCGAACTCGAGCGCGGGCAGGTGCTCGCCAAGCCCGGCAGCATCACTCCGCACACCAAGTTCAAGGGCGAGGTCTACGTCCTGACGAAGGAAGAAGGCGGACGCCACAGCCCCTTCTTCACCGGCTATCGCCCGCAGTTCTACTTCCGCACGACCGACGTCACGGGCAACGTGGCGCTTCTGGGAGGCGTCGAGATGTGCATGCCCGGCGACCACGTCGAGATGGAAGTCGACCTCATGGGCAAGCCCATCGCCATGGAGCCTGGACTTCGTTTCGCCATCCGTGAAGGCGGCCGAACGGTCGGCTCGGGCGTCGTCACCGGCATTATCGAATAAGCAGTTTCCAGCCCCTCCCAGGCTCGTGCGAGCCTGGGAGGGGCTTGACTCCGAGGTGCCTCATGGCGAAGAAATCCACCGGTCGGGAATTCGTCTGGCTTCAGTGCAGCGAAACCAACGACCTCAACTATCGAACACAGATCAACCTCAAGGGCGGAATGCCCGAGAAGCTCAAGGAAGGGCTGATGAAGTTCTCGCCCCGCCTTCGCAAGCACACGTTGCATAAGATCAAGAGGAAGTAACCGCGGCGGCGTGCCGCGCCGTCCGCGACTCGTTTACGGGCGTAGCTCAATTGGTAGAGCAGCTGATTCCAAATCAGCAGGTTGGGGGTTCGAGTCCTCCTGCCCGTGTTCGGCGAAACCCCGGGCGCGCCCGGCAGCACGTGTTGCCCGACAGTCCCGAATCTCTCACGCAAACACCCCATGGCTCTTTCCATCTACAAACCCGATCAGGGATACTGGACCCGCACGATGAGCGCGGTGGCCTTCGGCGTCATCGGCCTGGCGGGCGGGGCGTGGCTCTACGAGGAACTCGCGGGCGCCAACATTTACATCCGCGGCGTTGTGGCGGCCTTGTTCATGGTCGCAATGGCCGTGCTGATCTACTGGGTCTACGGCGTCAACCGCCGGGCCATCGAGTTCTTCATCTCGACCGAGGGCGAACTCAAGAAAGTCAACTGGTCCACGCGCCGTGAAATTCTCGGCTCGACCTGGGTCGTCGTCACCGTTGCGGTCGCCATTGCCGCACTCCTGTTCATCGTGGACATCTTCTTCAAGGAGTTGTTCAGCGCCATCGGAATTCTCACCGGCGGGAGCGTGGTGCGGGACTTCATCCGCGACCTGTTCAACTGAGCCTCCGCCCCTGCCGCCGCGGCGGACCGACCCCGGACACGGCGCCGGCCGCACCCCGCACAAGGACCGATGATGTCCCTCAACTCACCACCCAGCGAACCGCGCCCAACCGAATCCCGACTCGTGGAAATCAACTTGACCGACGCACCGGAACACACTCCCCACGCGGATGAAGAGCCCATCTACCAGCCCGGCATGGACTGGTTCGTCCTTCGCGTCGCGTCCAACAAGGAGAACTACGTCCGCGAGACCCTGCTGCGCAAGGTTCAGATCGAGGGCCTGACCAACCTCGTCGGCCGCATCCTCGTCCCCACCGAAAAGACCAAGACGATGCAGGGCGGCAAGCAGCGCATCACCGAGACCAAGCTCTACCCCGGCTACGTCTTCGTCGAGATGCGGCTTGAACCCGACGGCCGCATCCCCCAGGACGTCTTCTTCCTCATCAAGGAAACGACGGGCGTGGGCGACTTCGTCGGCACCGCCGGCCGGCCCACACCCATGAGCCGCAGCGAAGTTGAGCAGATGCTCCACGACGCCCGCAAGCCCGAGGAAGCGCCGCAGGTCAAGGCCGAGTTCAACAAGGGCGACGTCGTCAAGATCAAAGAGGGTCCCTTCGAGAACATGGAAGGAACTGTGGACGAGTTCATGCCCGACAAGGGCATCGTCCGCGTCCTCGTCACAATTTTCGGCCGCCAGGCCCCCATCGAAGTCGAGTACTGGACCCTCGCCCGCGCCGACGAGTGACACATCGCCGTATTCGACGACCCGGCCTCTGACCGCACTTCACTCGCCCAGCAGCCGCGCGATCTCGCGCGACCGATCGAGACGCCGCCACACGCGCTGATCGCGCCTTTGCACCTCAGCCAGCGCCTTGATCGCCTGCGAAGCCGAGGCATAGCGCGATCGATCCCGCCGCAGCGCTCTCAGAATGTCCTCGCCCTTCGCCGCCGCGTTGGGACAGGGCCGGACGCTGACGCGTGTGTCCAGAACGTCGGCGACCGCCTGCGCAAAGTCGCGATCGATCGAGCCGCAGTCGTTCGTGAACCCGGTCAGGACGAAGCGCCGCACCGGCACGCCCTGCGATCGCATTCGCTCGACTGCTTCACGCAGCCCCAGGGCAAGTTGCTCAGACTCACCGAGCGACCCGATCGGGCCCGTTCGCGGCCCCATCGCTTCGGTCCATTCGAGCGCATAGGTGCAGTAGCCTTCGGCGAGTCCTGAGGCGTGATACGCAGCGCCGATAATCGCGGGCACGTGTACGCGGCTGCTCATGGCGGTGCGCGGGCGCTCGTGCACCCGGACCGGCTCTCCGGCGCACTCGATGACGAGCGTGGAAGGCTCGGCCACCCCCGCCGCCGCGAGGCGCGCCATCAGACGATCAAGCGCTTCTCGCCGCATCACGGGGAACTGCTCCCGTAAAGCCGATGCGCGCGGATGTACTCGAGTACGCGAGGAGAAACGAGGCCGCTTACGTCTTCGCCTCGCGCGATTCGCCCGCGCACCTGCGTCGAACTCGCCGGGTCCGTCGGTGTCGGTACGATCCAGCCCAGGCGACTCTGGCCGACTCCCGCGGCGCGGAGCGATTCGAGGGTGTCCGGCGGCCGCAGCACGACCACGGGCCGTGCAAGATCGATCACGCGCGTCGCCTCGCGCCATCGATCGAGAGATCGCAACTGGTCGCTTCCGATGAAGAGGCGCATCTCGACATGCGCCGGAAGCGCGTGGCGCAGAGCGGCCAGTGTGTCCACCGTGTAACTTGTCCCGCCGCGATCGATCTCGAAGGTGCTGATCGACATGTGCGGCTCGCCCTCCAGCGCCAGGCGCAGCATGGCGAGGCGGTTCTGGGCGGGCGTTTGCGGCGCGTCCTTGAGCGGCGACCGCCGCGCCGGCACGTAGAGCACGTGATCGCACCCGGCCGCCTCCGCCGCCGCCTTCGCCCCGCGCACGTGCCAGCGATGCGGCGGATCGAATGTGCCCCCGACGACGAGCAGGCGATGCACATCTTGCGGCAGCGGCGGATCGATCGGGAAAGGACTCACGACGCCGCCTCCATCGCTCCGAGGAGCCGTTCAAGGGTCGCCGCGACGCCCTTCATGGCCAGGGCGGACGAACGGCCAAGGCGGCGAATCGTCGGAATCGATCGCGGCTGGCGCAGCAGGTCATAGGCGACTCGCGAGGGACGCAGCCGTCCGTTGCGAGCGATCCACTCGTCCATCCCGTCGGGTAGGACGGTCTCGACCTCGTCGCTCACGCCGCGCACCACTCCCCAGGTTCGATGATTGGTTCGAGCGGCCCATGCGGCGAGCGCGGCGGACTCGTTATCCGCCATCTCGGCGCCCGTTGTCTCGTGGGCCCTGCGCCGCTCCTCGGGAAGGCGAAGGATGCGGCGCGTCGTCAGGACATCGCACATCGCAAGCCCGCGGCTGGCGGCGCCGCCGGTCGGCCATGTCGCCGTCCACTTCTCCCCATCATCGCTGAGCACCCGCCGCGCGATGCGTACGTCGCCGGCGTCCAGGCCCGGCGTGAGCGCCCCGGCCACGCCCGCGAAGACCACCATTCCGACGTCGTCATCCCCCAGTTCGAGCAGAAAGTCGAGCACGGCGTCGATCCCCGGGCCGGTCGTGTGGATCGAAGCCTCGCGCGCGATCGTCTCTGACCTGCGCAACACGCGTGCCTCGTACTCAAGGGCGCAGAGGATGATCGGCCGGCTCAGTCGCCGCTCCGACTTACGGTCTTGGCCCTGCACGCCCACGCCATGAGTCTAGATCGCGCCGGGCGCACGCGAGGCGCCGTCAGCAATGTGCGCCGGCTCCGGCCGCGTCGCCCTCACGGCCCGTCGATGAACGATCGGTCGTGATGCACTTCCACCGAACCGATGCGCACGACCCCTTGCCCCATCTCGCCGACCAGGCTGCTCAGGCCCGTGTAGCGCCGGCCGAGTTGTTCGATGGTCAGGTTCGGAGCGAGCAGGGAGCCGTTGACGTCGTAGACCCAATAGCGAGGCCCGAGCCGCGTGGCACGGATCACAACCTCCTGCTCGGGTCCGATGAGGCGGCCGATGATCTGCCCTTCGCTGAGCGAGTTCCCCCCGCCCGGCCCGGCCGCGGAAAGGCGCGGGCTGATGATGCTCGCCGTCCCCACGAAGACAATGGCCAGTCCGAAAACGGCAAGGAGGCGGTTGAAGGTGCGCCCGAAGGGGTCCATGCCTCCGATCATCGGCGCGGCTGGAGGCTGCGTTCAAGGCGCGGCGTTGAAGTCCGCGTCGGCGGGCGGCAGGGGCGCTGTACGTGTTACAGACGCCCGCAACAGTCGGTCAGAGCGTTGCGGAGTCGTGTTTCCGGGCCTACAATCGGCCCCTCGGGTCGGCCGCCGACCCTCCCGGGACGCCGCCGACCCCATCGTCTAGCCAGGTCCAGGACACCAGGTTTTCATCCTGGTAACACGGGTTCAAATCCCGTTGGGGTCGCTTTGCGCTGCCGGCGCGTATCGCCCTGGGGCCCCGGCCGGTTGACTTGGACCTCCGCGTGCCGGCGCGCCCGTCGCCTCTAACGATCGCGCGATGTCGATGCCGAAACCGTCGCCTCGGCAACCGAAGTTCTGGCGCCCGTCGGGCCGATACCAACCTCGGCCCCACGATGCGCCGCTCCCAACTCCAGACCCGCACGCCTCAGCGGCCTTCAATATGACCACGGCGCCCGCATTGTGGAGATGATCGATCATGCCTGACCGTCGGCCTGCGTTCCTCCGAACCGCCATCCTTCTCTCGCTCTCGGTGCTCGCGTCGATCGCCTCGGCAACGGTCGAGATTCCGCGCAGCGACGTCTCCAGCAGGGTGCGCAGTGCCGTTCTCTCCTCGCGCCTCAGCGGCGCGACCGTGTCGTTCAAGATCGTCGAGGTGGACACGGGCGAGACGCTGGCGTCGATGTCGCCGGAGACTGTCCTTATCCCGGCGAGCAACCTCAAACTTCTCACCTCCGGCGCAGCGCTGCTGACGCTCGGCCGCGACTTTCAGTTCGAGACCCGCCTCATCCGAAGCGGCGACCGGCTGATCATCGTCGGCAGCGGCGATCCGGCGCTGGCCGACCCGGAACTCCTCTCCACGATGCAGATGAGCGTCGAGGCCTTCATCGACCTCTGGATCGAGGACATCGTCGCCTCAGGCGTCAAGGAGTTCAGCGAACTCATCGTCGATGACCGCATTTTCGACCGCGAGTTTGTTCACCCCACGTGGGAAGCGGGCGACCTGCTCTACCCCTACGGCGCGCAGGTCAGCGGCTTCAACTACTTCGGCAACTGCCTGTGGTTCTACGCCTGGCCGGCGCGGCAGGCGGGCCAGCCGCCTACGTTCCGCATCGAGCCGGATGTCTCTCCATTCCTCAGGTTCACGAACGCCGCGAGCACGAGCGGCGACCCCAAGGCCACGAACCAGATTTACGTGATGCGGCCTCTGGGCTCCAATGACTTCTCGATGCGCGGCACGATCCGCCGCGCTCAGGCCGTGCCGATGAAGATCACGGTGGATGATCCGCCGGGGCTCTACGGCCAGATGTTCGCCAATCGCCTGCGCAAGCGCGGCGTGAAGATCGGCGCCGCGCGCACCGCGACCGACGCCGACCCGCTGCCCTTCACCGGCGAACCAGTCGGTCGTGCGATTCGCACTCCGCTCTCCACCGTCATCACCCGCTGCAATCAGGACAGCGACAATCTCTACGCCGAAGCACTTCTCAAGCGGGTCGGTCACGACGTAACGGATCAGCCCGGCTCATGGACCAACGGGCCGGCCGTCATCCGCCTCATTCTCAGCAAGCACCTCGGCCCGAATGCCGCGACGCAACTGCGCATGGCCGACGGCTCCGGTCTGAGCCGGGAGAACCGGATCACCGCCGATCTCCTTGCTTCCTGGCTCACGCTGCTGGGCAAGCATCCACAGGCATCGGACCTGTTCATCAACTCGCTCGCCGAGGCCGGAACCACGGGTACGCTGCGCAAGCGGTTCGGCAATCGGAATCTCACCGGCCAGGTCCGCGCCAAGAGCGGCTACATTTCCGGCGTGTCGTGCCTCTCCGGCTACGTCATCAGCCCCGCAGGCCGCACCGTCGCCTTCTCCATCCTCGTCAACGATCTCAAACAGGGTGAAGTGTCGATCGCCAAGACGCTGCACGAGGAAATCGTGAGCATCATCGACCAGTACCTCGCCGCCAGCGACCCGCGCGTGGTCGAACAGCAGGAGGAAGAGGCAGCGCCGAAGATGGGCGGGTAAACCCGTGCGTCAGCGGAGCGTGGGCGTCCCGCCCGTGCAAGCGCCTGCCTGGTGTTCAAGGTGAGCAGTAGCGCGAAGGGGCTGGAGCGGAGCGTGCCGGGCGCAGGGGCGAACGAGGACCGTTCGGAGCACTCGCGCGCCCGAGCGCCCCTGCGCCGAGCCTCCGGGTCGCCGCCAGCCACGCGATCGAAACCGGCGCCTTGCGGAGGTCGTGCGCCCGGGCTCGCATTCGAAACGCCGGTGCCAGTCAGTTCGAATCCGCCTTCGCCTCATTGATTCGCGGCTCAGTTTCGCGGCCCTTGGTCACCCACTCGCGAAGTCCGCCACGGTACGTCTGCACTTCCCTGTACCCGAGCGCGAGGAGTTTCTTGCTCATGGCCATCGCCACCGGGTCTTCCCAGTCCAGAGCGTAAACGATGATGAGTTTGGCGTCCTTGAGCCGAGGATCGTCTCGCTTTGCCTCCTGGAGCGGAATGCTGATCGCGCCGGGGATGTGCGCCATCTCGTAGCGGTGCGCCGGGCGGGCGTCCACGATCACGACCGGCTTCTTCGCCCTTCCGGAAGTCGCCTCGACGACCGCGGGGTCTTCGATGTATGCCAGGTCGCGGTCGCTCACCTTGGTTTCGCTGTTGCAGGAGGCGGGCAACAGGCACAGGCCGGATAACAGGAGGCCGGCGCATAGACGATCGAAGCGAAGCCGGGAACGACCTGTCATAGGGAATGTCCTTCCTTGATCGGGCGTCTGAGAGTGTGGAAGCCGAGGCCGAGCGGCCGCGACGGGACGGCATACTGAAACCGCCTGGAGGCGCGTGTCAAGCCCCCGGCCCCCGGGCGTTCACATTGCAGACGCGGCGGGAGGCTCTACCATTCCACAAACCAGCCCGCCGCACGGGGAAACACCATGACTGCGCATTTTCTTGTCTCCTGCACATTGCTCCCTCTCATCGCTTTCGGCGGGACCGCCGCCGCGGCTGCATCGGCGCAAACCGAAGGTCGCGTCGACGTCGAGGTCTACGCCGACGTGTCGAGCATCGCGCCCGGATCGACTTTCCACCTCGCCGTGCATTACAGGATCGAGAAGGACTGGCACATCTACTGGCTCAATCCCGGCGACAGCGGCATGCCGACCACCGTCGAGATCACCGCTCCTGAAGGGTTCAGAGTCGGCCCGGTCTTCTTCCCCGGTCCGAGGCGCATCGGGCCCGCGGAAGAGATGACGACCTACGGCTACGAGGGCGAGGCGACGGTCATCGCAGAGATCAAGGCGCCGGATTACCTCAAGCCGGGGGCTTCGCTGCGCTTTGACGTGCAGACGGACTGGCTCGTGTGCAAGGCGACCTGCCTCCTCGGGTCGGCCCGTGCGAGCGTGACGCTTCGCGCCTCTGCCGAGGCGCGGCCGTCTGATCCTGCGAACGCGGATCGGTTCAAGAGCGCCAAGGCCCGGCTGCCGCGCCCGCTCAAGGAGTTCACGCTCGGCAAGGCGGGATGGACCGGCCCGATTCACCGGCCGCGCTTCGAGGCGACTGTTCCCGCCGGAGTCGAGATCGACTTCTTCCCCCTGATCGTCGAGGCGGTTGACGCAGGCGATGTGGACACGGTGAAACTCGACGACGGCTCAAGCCGGCTCGCCGTCGCGTTCGATGTTGATGTGAACAGGCTCGGCCCGGCCCCGCCGCCGACCGTCGGCGTCCTGCGCGTGAAGAAGGGCGATGAAGAGATGTTCTTCGATCTCGTGCCGCATGAAGGGAAGTAACAGGCGCACCATGACTACCGGGTTCCTGAATCTGGTGCGGATTCGCGGGCTGGGATGGTTGCCGGCCCTCGTGTTCATGGCATGGTGCTGCGTCGCCGCCGGCGGATCATCTCTCAAGCCCGTCGCCGTCGGCGAAGCAGTGCCCGACTTCACGCTGACGGACATCGACGGCAAGTCGCACACGCTCAGCGAGTATAAGGGCAAGGTCGTCATCCTCGAGTGGTTCAACCCGCAGTGCCCCTATGTAATTGATCAATACACGAAAAACACCCTCAAGACCTTCGGTAACCAGATGAAGCAGGCGGGCGTCGTCTATCTCGCGGTCAACTCCGGCGCCCCGGGGCAACCCGGCTCAGGCAAGGAAGCCAACGCCGAGGCCCGCGAGCGCTTCGGCATCCGCTTCCCGATTCTCCTGGATGAAGAGGGCAAGGTCGGACGGATGCTCGACGCGCGCTTCACGCCGCAGATGTTCATCATTGACGCCAGGGGCGTGCTGCGCTACTCCGGCGCGATCGACAACGCGCCCCTCGGCAAAGTCAACGCGACGACCTATCCGCCGGGCAAGGGCAAGGAGCGCGGCGAACTGGTCAACTACGTCCGCCAGGCCTACGACGAAATCAAGGCCGGCGAGAACGTGACGACGCCGACGACGCGTCCCTACGGCACGCGCGTGAAGTATTGAGCCGACTCGCGCCGCCAGGCGCCGCTGCGCTCAGTCTCCCGCGCCTCGTCGATGGGTCCGCGCCTCCCCCTACACTTGCCCATGTCCTCCCTCCACGACATCCCCGGCACTCAGCCGGTCACTCCTCCGCCGCGGCACCCAAAGGCGATCGGCGTGGGCGTGATGGGTCTGCACGAAGGCCGCACCATGCTCACGGCGCTGGCGACGCGCTGCCGTCATCTCTACCCCGTCGCGGGCTGCGATCTCGACGCCGAAAAAACCGCCGCCTGCAAGCGCGAGTGGCCCGGCCTTTTCTACACGAGCGACTATGACGAGATGCTCGAACGACCCGATGTCGGCGTTGCAGCAATCTACACGCCCGACTCGCAACATGCACAGCACATCATCCGGGCCTTCCGCGCCGGCAAGGATGTCATCTGCACCAAGCCGCTCGTCAACTCACTCGACGGCGCTCGCGAAGTGCTCGCCGCAGGGCGACAGACCGGCCGGAGGCTCATGGTGGGCCAGAGCACGCGGTTCTTCGAGCCTTTCATCCGCCAGCGGGCCGCGTTCCAGAGAGGCGAGATCGGCGACGTTGAACTCGCCGACGCACACTACATTCACCGCATGGACTGGTATTACAGGAAAAGCCCGTGGGCGGCCACCGACACCGACTGGGTTTTTCTCGGCCTGTCGCATCCGCTCGACCTGCTCCGGTGGTACCTCGGCCCGATTGAGCGCGTGCAGGCGATCGGCCTGCGTTCCAGGATGGGAGGCGCCTTCAGCGTGGCAGGCAAGGATATCTATCTGGTCAATGTCGCTGCGAAGAGCGGCGCCCTCGGACGGGCCATGGGTCACTACGGCTGCCACGAACTGCCCCGCGCGCGCAACTGCATCGAACTGATGCTCTACGGCACGGAGGGATCGAGCCTCGCCCAGTACCACGACATGCGCTACGTTCACACGACGGCGGCGGATGCACGCGCGACCGGCGGCGGATTCCAGCCCGGCGCCCTCGGCGAAGTCGTCGAGGACTACCTCTACGCCGGCCGACACTATTACTTCAACTCCGAGGTCCACGGGATGCACTACGGCGAATTCGCCAACTATGCGGACGACTTCGGCCGCGCGCTCGTTGAGCACCGTCCCTGCTCGCCTGACCTCGAGGAAGGCATCGAGACATTCTGCCTGATGGAGGCCGTGCGCCGCAGCGCCGCCGTTGGCGGGTCCGTCGAACTCGCGCCCCTTCTCGAGGAGGCCGGGCTGCATTGACTCGGCGCAGTCGTGATCGCGTGCCGAACGTCGCCACGCCCCGCGCAACGCGGGAGATCAGCGGTTCTGATCGCCCTCATGCCGCGGCGCGGAGCGTGTCGGCGAGGCGGCGAGCATCGGCATACGACGGGTTGATGCGCAGGGCCGTGTCCAGCGCGGCGGCCGCCTCTTCCGTCCGACCGAGTGCCGCGAGGCAGTTGGCACGGTGATAGTGAACATCCGCATAGCGAGGCGATTGCGCGCTCGCGTCGGTGAGAACTTCGACGGCACGCGTGAGCAGTGGTTCGAGCACGCTCTGCGTGGGGTCGGAGCCTGCCCGGCGGCAGGAGGTCTGAGCCGCGATCAGGCGCGCCATGAGACCGCGACGCCAGGAGCGAGCCAGAAGCGTCCGGTCCCCCGCGCGCAATCTCCGCCGGCAGCGCTCGGCAAGAACCCCGCGGCCCAGGAGGTCGGCCGCCACTGAAATCAGCGCCAACGCGCGAGGCGCTTCCGCGCTATGCCTGCACAGGCCGGCCAGCGCCACGCAGCGCCTCGCCTCTCCGAAGTTCAGCATCACTTCGGCCAGGCGGACCAGCAACGCCGGGTGCCGGAACGGATCGCCGACTTCCGCATCGGCGAGGGCGATCACTGCACTGCGGTCGCCGAGGCGCTCGAGCAGGTCTATCCGCTCGATTGCGGCGTCCACCAGGTCGCGATCGACGTCGACTCCCCGGTTGAAACACGTTACGCGGATCGGCGCGGCGGCGAGGGGTGAGCGTGACTGCGAACTCGGCGCGGGTGCGTGCGACTCGAGCACGCGGTCGTACATTTCGACGGCCTCGCGCCACCGCCCGCAGCCGGCGAGCAGGCGGGCGTGCAGCAGGGCCGGCGGGTCAATCAATGCCCCGATCGCTTTCAGCCCCAGGTCGTGGCGACCGGCGGCGAGGGCGATCTGCGCCAACTCGACGCGGAGGCAGGCGCGTCGTGGTCGCAGGCGGATCGCCGCCCGCGCCGCCTCGATCGCGGCATCGTGCCGCCCCGCCCGGGCTTCAAGGCGCGCGAGCAACTGCCGGAGGCGCGGCCGGTCGGGCGCGATTGCCGCCGCGCGGCGCGCCAGCGAGGCGGCATCGTCGAGTCTGCCATCGTCCACGGCGCGGCGCGCTTCGAGGTGCAGGAGCGTCGCATCTTCGCCGTACCGCCGCGCGCCGAGGCGCAGCATGCGCTCGAGCGCCTCGTCACGGCCGAGCAGGTACGCGGCCGACGCCGCCAGGCGCACAGCCCCGCGCGTCCGCCACGGCTTCGGCTGGCCTGTCTCCTTCGCGCCGCCGGCGACTGAACACCCGGGCGAAGACTCTGCGGCATCGATCATCTCAAGGAGCGGATCGAGCGCCGCGAGCGTGGCGCCAAGGCGCGACAGGCGCCACGACAACCTGGCCTCGCGCAGCGCCGAGGCGGTGATCCTCCGGGCCGGGTTCGCAGGCGTGTTCATGCCGCCTCCAATCGACGCCGTACACGACGCAGATCGTGCCAGTCGGGATGTGCGCTGATGACCACGTCGAGGGCATCGATCTGCTCGCGGCGACGGGGCAGGCCGGCAATCTCAGCCCCGGCTCGCTCGATCTCCGCGCGATCCGCGGCTGGAAGTGTCGAAAGCAGGATGGCCAGAGGCGCGCACAGCGGATTGAGTCCAAGGCCCACGTCGATCCAGCGCCGGGCCGTTGCCGCATCACCGAGCGTCAGCGCCAATCGGGCCATCGCCTCGCAGGCCGGCACCGGAGCTTCCAGCCGGTCGAAGGCCGACTCCAGCGCCCGCAGCAACAGCAGCGCGCGCGGGTGCGAAAGGTCGTAGCGCGCGGCGGCCTCGAGCGAAGGGATCACCGATTCGCACGCGAGTACTTCCAGAGCCAGTTGCTCGACGAGGGCATCGGGCGGCTCAGCAGGGCACTCGCACACTTCAAGGCCCACGGCCCTGAGCCAGCCCGCAACCATCGGCCGGTCTGTCCAGAATACCGCCAGTTGACACAGGCGCTGCGCCCAGCGCTGGGCCTCCCCGGCGTCGTTTCGCTCCGCGTGGATCACGATCATGGCCTGAATCGTGTTCGGATCATCGATCTGCGCCAGGTTACGCGCAAGGGAAGCGATGGCGCCGCGGCGGTCCCCATCCTCCAGGCGGAGCAGGGCGAGCAGAATCCGCGCATCCATCGGGCAGCATGCGTTCTTTGACCAGTCCGTCAAATCCAGTTGCGCCTCGACGCGCCGGCCCGCGAGTATCCGACAGATGTTCAGGAGCATGCGCGAGGAGGAGGTGTGTGGCTCCTGACGCTGTGCAGATTCGAGTGCCCGATCGACATCACCGGCTGCCAGAAGGGCGCGCGCTTCACTCTCGCATCGCTCGAGGATGCGCCGGTCAGTAAGCCCGCAGGTCGGGGCATGCTCCACCTCTGGTCGAGCCGGCGATCGGGCAACCCGGCTTTGACCCGTCCATCTTGTTCGAACGCGATTCCACCAGTTCATGGCGTGGATCCGGAGGTTGCGGCGACTCCAAGGAGACTCCCCCCAATCGATCGGTTCCCGGACCGGCGGGGTTAAGGTGAAAGTGGGGGAAATGCGCCGGCCGCGCTCGATCCTGTCTCAGATCAGAATGACATATGGCCCCCAGGTCGCCCCGCGGGGAGGATGGTTGACGCACTTTTTTGGAAAAAGTTCGGTCGGCGGGCTTGATGTGCGGATTCTGATAGGGTAAACTTCCGTCGAGCGGAGGATCCGCGGTTGTTGGACGTGGAGACGTCGGGCGTACCGGGCGTACAATTCCGGTACGCGGAGAACAGGTTTCGAACGGACTCGAACCGGAATGGCCATGAGAGGCCCACACCCGCGCCACACGCCTTTGCTGATCGGTGCCTGTTGCCCACAGTCCCATGACGGACCCGGCGCGACTGACACCGGACAGACCGCCGACCAACGCTGTCGGCAGGAGCGCGTTCATGTGCAGGATACTCATTCGGCCAAGGATGCTGCCGCCATCGCCCCGTCTGTGCGGCGGGACCGTGTCGTGGCGGCAATTGGCGCCGGTTCGCATCTCGTTCGAGGCGCAGAACAGGCGGTACTCCAATGACGCATCCCCTGCTCATCCTCGGACCGGGCGGCGACTTCGCAGCCCACGTCGTCCCCTCGGGCGGCCGGCTCAACCGGCTCGGCCCTTCGTGCCTCCCGACCGGCCGGGTGGTCGGGTGGATTGTTCCGACGCGGCTTCGCACTGCCGGACATCTGGCACGCCTGAGCGTGCGCGCCGGTCGGGAAGGCGATTCCGTCTTCCCGCTCGCGGCCCCGGCCTTCCCAGGCGGTGCATCGCCCCGAACTCCACGAGCACAGGAAAGGACTCAGCATGATCAACCTCACACCCAAGCAACTCCGCATTCTTCAACTCATCCGCAACTGGCGGCTCCAGCATGGCTATTCGCCGACGCTGCAGGAACTGGCCGACGAACTCGGCGTGAGCAAGGTCACCGTCTTCGAGCACGTCGAGGCCCTCATCCGCAAGGGAGCCGTCGAACGCGAAGCGAACAAGGCTCGCTCTTTGGCCATCTGCGATGATTCGCTCGTGCCGGACGAGGGGCGGCCCCTGCGCTACCCGCTCGTCGGACGCATCGCCGCCGGATACCCCATTGAGAAGATCCAGGACAACGATGAACTGGATGTCGAATCCTTCCTCGGCCCGAAGCGAGGACAATCGGACGCCGTGTTCGCCCTCCAGGTGGAGGGAGACTCCATGCGCGACGAGGGCATCTGGGACGGCGACTATGTCCTCGTTCAACGCCGCGAGACCGCGCGGAACGGCGAGCGAGTCGTCGCCATGCTCCCCAGCGGCGAAACCACGCTCAAGAAGTTCTACAAGGAGCACGGCCGCATTCGCCTCCAGCCTTCCAACCCTGACTTCGACCCCATCATCGTCCCTACCTGCCAGATCCAAGGCGTCGTCTACGGCGTGATTCGGAGATACGAGTAGCCGCAGGTGAATCGGGATTCGGAAAGCACCGCCACGAAAGAATCGCCCTTCGGCCGCGCACCCGCGGCCGAAGGGCGTTTGTCTTGTTCGGGTGATCCCGCAGCGGCTCGCGGATCGCGGTTCAGTTTCCTCCGCCCTCCGGAAACTCCGGGTGCCAGAAGACCATGTAGAGGGCGCGATGGTTCGTCGGGGCGGGGTTGGGTGAGGTGTGCGGCGGGATGTTGAATGACGCGACGGCGAAGATCTCGTCCAGGCCGGGACCGTCGAGGGAGAGCGCTGCGTGGACCTGCGATAGACCCGCGACGGGCAGATGTCCCGCAGCCGCGTTCTGGTGGTTGTGCCAGGCGATGTCGCAGCCGTCCGGCTCGCACTTGTGCGCGGTAAAGTGGTTGTTCGAGTTGTTGATGGGGGTGTCGATGAGGAGCGTATTCTGACTGTTGCGCCGCCAGTAGAGTTGCAGCGTCGCCGTGTGATCCAGGACGTGGGGCACGGCGACGACCAGAGTGGTGGACCACATCTCATCGGGCACCTCGAAAGGTGTGCCGATCTTGACGGCCGTCTCCTGGCCTTGCGCAATGCAGAAGTTGTAGTCGCATCCGCCGCCGGCGCTGATCCAGGAGACGAGGACGTCCTGGTGCCGTTGAGCGGGAATTTGCTGCTCATCCTTCATGTCGAAGAGCAGGGTGAACTCGATATAAACATCGGCCTGCTCAACGTTGTCGGGGTTCTTCCAGAGCCATCCGGTGCTTTCGAGCAGCCCTTCCTTGACCATCCTCATGCCGTACCCGCCTTGGCGGTTGACGTGCGGATAGAGTAAGTAGGGCGTCAGTTCACTGCCCGTGGCGATCGGCCAGA
>CAADHA010000103.1 GCA_900696685.1 uncultured Planctomycetota bacterium | reverse complement strand
CGCCCGCGCCTTCTCATCCTCGCCCAGACCCCACCAGGCGTGGATGATGAGAACGCACGGCCGCTTGCCTTCGATCGCGTCATCCCACGCGAAGTAGCCCTGGAGTTCGACGCCTCCGTCCTCGTAACTGATCGTCCGCGTCCTGACTTCAGCCGGCGCGGCGGCTGCGGCCAGGAAGAGGGCGGCGACGAACATCAGCGATGCGGAGATGTGTCGAGAGCGAATCATGTCTGCACTCCAGTGATCGATTCAGCGCGGATGCGGCTCAAGTCTATGGCGTCGATCTCTGCCGTTCGTCGCTCCCCGCGGAAGGTTCGTGAGCGCAAAGGGATTCCCCCCTCCGCAGGCACGGCGCTCTGGAGGAGGAGCCTGCATTGGAAACTTCGGGCACAGCCGATATCCTCACGGCTTGTCATTGCGACGGGCCGGGGGCGAGCGATTCGTCTGACAGGGCCCTTGCGACACCACTGCTTCGCGGACCGCGACCATGAGCATACTCGTATCCGGCGACACGAAAGTCATCTGCCAGGGAATCACGGGCGCGGCCGGCGCCTTTCACACAAAGGGGTGCCTCGCGTACGGCACGAAGATGGTGGGCGGCGTGACTCCCGGCAAGGGAGGCACAAAGGACCCCAACGGCCTGCCGATCTTCGACACCGTCGCGCGGGCCGTGCAGGAAACTGGCGCCAGCGCCACGATGATCTTCGTGCCGCCGCCCTTCGCCGGCGACGCGGTCATCGAGGCTGCGGCTGCGGGCATCCGGGTCATCTGCTGCATTACCGAGGGGATTCCCACCGCGGACATGATCCGCACCAGGGCCCTGCTGCGCGAATACCCGGAATCCGCGCTCATCGGACCCAACTGCCCCGGCGTCATCACCCCCGGCAAGCGTTCCTCCGGACAGGGCGCAAGCGCGAAGTTCTCCGGCGGGTGCAAGATGGGGATCATGCCCGGCTACATCCACATGCACCGCGAGGACGCCTCGACGGGCAAGGCCGTCGGCGTCATCTCCCGCTCCGGCACGCTCACCTACGAGGCCGTCTGGCAGTGCTCGAGCCGCGGCATCGGGCAGAGCACCTGCGTGGGCATCGGCGGCGATCCCGTCAAGGGTCTCAACTTCATTGAACTTCTCCAGATGTTCAACAACGACCCCGAGACGGACGGCGTGCTGATGATCGGCGAAATCGGCGGCAGCGACGAGACCGAAGCGGGCAAGTGGATCAGGCGGCACATGAGCAAACCCGTCGCAGCCTTCATCGCCGGCCAGACGGCCCCCAAGGGCAAGCGCATGGGACACGCGGGCGCGATCATCGGCGGCGCGGACGACACCGCCGCCGCCAAGATCAAGTCTCTCAAGGCCGATGGAGTCACCGTCGCCGCCAGCCCGGCGGGCATGGGCGAGGCCATGTCGCGGGCGCTGGGGTTGAACTGATCGCATCGGCCCGCCGCACCGCCGCGCTCCCCGGCGCAGAGCCTCCGGGTCGCGGCTAGACGTGGGCGCGAGACCGGTGCTGCGTGATCCACTGCGCAAGTTGTGTGCGCATCACGGTGTCCTGCGAGCCGTCGTCGAGGTTCTTGACCTGCACGTTGCCGGTGCTGCACGTCTCATCGAGAATCACGGCGAAGCGCGAGTAGCACGCCGCGGCGTCCTTGAGGAGTTTGTCGATCTTCTTCGTGGCCTTGTAGGAACGCCGCGCGTGCAGGCCGGCGCGTCGCAACTCCGCCACCAGCGGCGCGACGACCGCATCGCTCGACTCATCCCCCGCCGACACGACGAACGCATCCGGCCGCGTGCCGAGACATTCCGCCAGCCGCTCGCCCTCGGGCATCAGGCCGTGCTCTTCGAGCACCAGTGAAAGGACGACATCGCCCATGCCGAAGCCGACGGCGGGAGTGGGCGGCCCGCCGAAACTCGCGATCAGTCTGTCATAGCGGCCGCCGCCCGCGACGGCGCGCTCTCCGGCGGCGGTGACCTCGAAGACGGTGCCGGTGTAATACGCCAGGCCGCGCACGATGGAGAAGTCGAACTCGCACCACTTGAGAATGCCTTGAGCGCCGAGCGCTTCAATCAGGCCCCTAAGTTGTCCGATTGCGGGCGACTTCCGCGCGATCGGCGGCATCGCTCCGCCGTTTTCCATCGCGGCCAGTGCGCTGTTCATCTCCCCTTGAACTTCGCCAAGACGCGCCGCGAGCGCCGCGGCATCCAGCCCGATCTGGCAGCAGGACCGGGCAAACTCCTCCGCCGCCATCCGATCGCGCCGGTCGAGCAGCGTCAGCGCCGCCGCAAGGTCCGCCTCACCCACGCCGCTCTCGATGAGCAGTTCCGAAACGAGGTCGCGGTTGCTCAGGCGGACGGTGAGGTGCCGCCCGCTCAGTCCGAGTTCAGTGAAGAGGCCGACGGCGAGCGCGATGACTTCGGCGTCCGCCTGCGGGGATTCCTCTCCGATCACGTCCGCGTTCCACTGGAGAAACTCGCGCAGCCGGCCGCGCTGAGGCCGCTCGGCGCGGTAGTGAATGGGAATGGCGAACCACTTGGTCGGCCTCGGCAGGGATGCGGCCCGGTCGGCGAACATGCGCGCCAGCGTGGGCGTGAACTCGGGGCGCAGGGCATAGGGCGCCCGGCCGGTGGACCTGACCTGCTCGACCTCTTCGGGACTCTTGCCGCTGAAGGCCTGGAAGAGTTCGCCCAGGATCGCCTCCCCGCTCTTGACGGCGTAGAGGTCGGCGGACTCGAAGGTCGGCCCCTCGATCTCGTCGAAGCCGTGGCGAATGGAGACGGTCCGCCAGGCCTGCTCGATGTACCGGCGGCGGGCCATCTCGGCGGGGTAGAAGTCCCGGGTGCCCTTGGGGCCCTGGAATCTGACGGGCCGGATTGAGCCTGGCGAGGCCATGCGGCGTGAGGGTAGGGATCGCTGCCGGGCGAATCGACCGCCGGGCACGGGCCTGCCGGGTCAATCCCGCCGCGCTGAGCCCGGCAGAGGAGCAGAAAAAAATCGAGAATCGGTCGCACGGATGGCGAGAATCGGGTACATTATTGAGCAGCCGGCTCTCGTCCGGCGTCGGTCGTTCACCAGGCCCGATCGGGCATCCCCAGGGAAAGGGACATGCATGATGCGTCCAGCCAATCGTCGTCGCGGCGGTTTTACGCTCGTGGAACTGCTGGTGGTGATCTCCATCATCGCCCTGCTGATCGGCCTGCTGCTCCCTGCGCTGTCGCAGGCGCGCGACGCGGCGCGGAAAGCGCAATGCCTTTCAAACATGAAACAGATCGGCTATGCGCTTCACTTCTACGCCAGGGACAACGACACCTACGTGCCGCGCGAGGGCCACTACTACGACCGCCGCTGGGCGCAGTGGCAGCACTGGAAGCCGTCGAACATTCCCTGGGCGTTCGCCTTCAGGCCCTACATCGATCAGACGCCCGGCGACTACTACGTGCGGATGCAGCGCGGGTCTCAGGGGGACAAGTTCGAGCACATCTCGGTCTACAAGTGCCCGTCCCATCCGCGCAAGGGGCACTTCATCCAGTATGTCAACAACGGGATCAAGTTCGACCGCACGCGCACGCGCGATGATCTCGCTGCGGCGACGCAATTCTCCGAGTTCGTCTTCCCATCGCAGACGATCTACCTTTCCGAGTTCACCGACGACGAGTCTGCGGCATTCTACCAGAACAACTACAGCGGCGCGTGGCAGTCGTACGGCGACCGGGGCGTGGCCTCGTGGTACGACATCTGGCGCGGCTTCCACATCGACTCGCCGATCGAGCACTACGACAACGGCCGGCGCCTCTCCAAGAACCGCCACAAGGTCGGGTCCAACGTCCTCTTCACAGACAGCCACGCCGAACTCATCAAGGACAACAGCATGATCGAGCGGCGTTCGTGGGATGACGGGACGTACCGCTTCTGACGCACGATGATCCGGGCCGAGTGCCGTGGTCAAACGACGCCCTGGGAGCGCGGGCCACGCGTACGCGCGGCTGACAATGAGGCCAGTTCGGCCGACCATCCGCACAGCAGCAAGGGCCTTCGGCCGCAAGGCCTCCCTTCGGACCGCGGCAGGCCCTAACCCGAGAAGAGGTGATCGAGAATCACGTCCCGCACAACGGTGCAGGGGAACTCATCACCGTCCGTCGTGGCGTGCCGACTGATGAGGACGGGCTTGCTGGAGGCGGGCTGCTCAGTGCGGCCGTGCGAGCCGCGCACGAGGGTCGTGTCGAGGGGGATGAGGTTGAAGAGCGCTCGCTGGCCGAGGGCCTTGCGCAGAAGCGCCCAGGCAATGCACACCTTGGGAAGCGCGATCTTCGGATCGATGAAGAGTTCGAGCGGGTCGTAGCCGGGCTTGCGGTGGATGTCCACGGTGCGGGCGAAGTCGGGCGCGCGTCGGTCGTCGAGCCAGTAGTCGTAACTGAACCAGCGCCGGGGCGAGGCGATGAGCACGAGTTCGCCGCTGCGCGCGTGGTCGAGGCCGATGGCGCGCTGGGCGGCGCGGTCGATCACCTGCTCAATGCCGGGCGTTGATTCACAGAGCCGCTTCACCTCCGCAAGCGCAGACTCATCGATGACGTACACATGCGCCACCTGGTGATCGGCGACGGCGAACGCGCGGCTGGCGCCGGGGTCGAGCAGTTCGCGGCCGCCTTCCTCGCGCACCGCCAGCAGCCCCGCCTCGCGCAGGATGCGGTTGATGTGGACCGAATCATCGACCGGCTCAATGCCGTACTCGCTCAGCAGCATGACCCGCACGCCGCGCTGCTCGAAGAAGTCGAGCAGTTCGCCGACGATGCGGTCGATGGCCTGCAACTCGCTCGGGATCGAAGGGTGAGCCGGGCCGACCTTCTGAAGCGGATAGTCGAGGTGCGGCAGGTAGACGAGCGTGAGCGTGGGACGGCAGCGATCGTGGACGAGACGGGTCGCATCGGCGATCCACTGCGAAGACTCGATCGAAGCGCCGGGGCCCCAGAACTTGAAGAGCGGAAAGGGGCCGAGGCTGTGCTGGAGGAAGTCGCGGAGTTCGGCCGGCCGGCTGTAACAGTCGGGAATCTTGCGGCCATCGGCGCGGTACTGCGGTCTCGGTGTGACGGAGAAGTCGGCCGAGGAGTACATGTTGAACCACCAGAACATGTTGGCGCAGGTGACGGCCGGGTCGCGCCGGCGGGCGGTCTCCCAGACCTTCTCCCCGCTCACGAGATGGTTGGACTGCTTCCAGAAGTGGACTTCGCAGAGGCCGCGGTCGTACCAGCCGTTGCCGACGATGCCGTGCTCGCGCGGCGGCAGGCCGGTGAGCATGCTCGACTGGACGCTGCACGTGACGGCGGGGAGAACGGGCGTGAGGCGCTGCACCCGCCCTTTTTCGGCGAAGGCGGCGATGCGCGGCGTGTGCTCGCCGATGAGAGATGCGGAGAGGGCCACGATGTTGAGGACGGCGGTGGGCTGCGCCATGTCAGGTGCCCGGAACGGATCGCTGCGCGAGGAGCGTCAACACGAAGCAACCGGCTGCGATCAGCGCCGCGACGGGTTGATCAAGCCTGGTGAGATGATACATGTCCAGCAGTGAGATTCCGGCGATCCACATGGCGACGGGATGAGCCGGACGGAAGTCGCGCGACTGCCAGATCAGCCCCGTACAGAGCATCCACAAAACGAACGCCGCCGCGGCGAGGAAGGTCAACAGTGACGGCTCCCACAGTCCAGCCGCGCGCACCCCACCCAGCGCCGCGACGGGCAAAAAGGGAAGAACGCGGAATGGCCAGTGGTAAGGATCGCTGCCGGCAGTCGGTCGCGCCGCCTCCGTTCGGGCCATGAGAGAGAAGACGATCACATAGGCCGCGAGCGCCGCAGCGAGGCTTGCGAGCGGCGTCCAGTCTTCCGGAACGCCGAAGGCGCATGCTGACGTGATATAGACGAGCGCGCGGCAAAGGCCCATGATGGCCACGGAAAGCGCCGTGCGCAGGTGAATGGCATTGTAGAGGATGATCGCAGCCACAAGAGCCACTCCCGATCGCGCGGCGATCCACCCCTGTGAGGCAATCAGTGCAAGCCCGGCCAGAACGCACGCGGCTGCGAAGACCTCAGCCTCGGTACGAGAGATGCGTCCGGATGGGATCGGCCGTTTCGGGCGCTCCTTTTGATCCGTCTGTTGGTCCATGATGTCGTTGAGCGCCATGCCGCCGACGTAGAGCAGCAGCACGCCGACTGTCATCGGCATCGCTCCGCCCCACGAGGCTTCGTCGGCGCCGCGCATCCCCATCGCCCAGCCGACGAGGACGTTGCTCACGATGGTCGGCGCGTTGGAGAGGCGGGCGAGTTCGAGCCACGGCCGCAACGTCATGCGTGCTTCCCGCTCATCATGCGTGCCTGCTGCCGTACATCCCGCTCATCTGCTCCTTCGCCCAGCGCATTTCGGCCGCGATGCCGTCGGCGAGGCGCCTGGGGCGGAGGTCTTCGGGCAGGACGTTCCAGGCGTACGTCTCGACTTCATAGTGGCGGATTCCGTCCTCCGCACGAATCGCCGCGAGGAGTTCGGTGATGGCCGATTGCGTGGTCTCGAGCGGCTCAATGTGCGGCAGGTGAATCGGGACGTGATAGTGGATGCGCCACTCATCGCCGCCGACTCTGTGCGTGGCGAGCGCCTCGGGCAGGTCGGCATGAAAGGATTTGAGCCGACTGCCTTCCTTCGTGCCGATCGTGGTCTGGTGGAGGTAGCGGTCTTCGGCGAACTGTTCGAGCCTCTGTCGCATGGCCTTCTTCTCCGCCGCCTTTCGGCCGCGGAAGGGAGCGCGCAGCGCGGATGAGAGCTGCACTTTGCCCACCGACCAGCCTCCCTCGCGCAGCCAATCGAGCATCATCGTCGGCTTCTCGAACATCACCGCCGCGTGGCAGACGTCGAGGCACACGCGCAGGTGGCGCTTGAGAACCTCGGAGTCGAGTCCGCCGGCGGTGCTCATCACCACGAGAAGCGTCAGCATCTGCTGGGTATCGGAGATCTCGCAGCCCGGTTCGGGTTCGAGATCGAGGTGGATGACGCGGCCGGTGTCGTCGTACAGGTCTTCGAGCGCTTCAATCACGACGCAGAGATTGTCCGCCCAGCCCGGCTCGACCGAGTCCGCCCAGCCGATGGGCAGTGTCGAGATGGACCCTTCAGCCCCGGCGGGCAGCAGGTGGTGGAGAATCTGCGCGAGAGCCACGGTGTAGTCGGCGCGGACAGGGTGAGACCAGTCCGGCGAATAGACGTCGTACTTCACCACGGCGTCGTGGAAGTTTCTCATCGGAAACCCGTTGAGCGTATAGGCGAACAGGCCTCGTGCTTCGAGCCACTCGCGGAACGCGATGATCTCGTCGAGCATCAATTCGTCATCCCTTTCCTCGGAGGCGAACTGCACGACCGCCTCGACCGGGAGCCAGAGTCCGACGCCCATCGGCTCATCCGGGCTGACCTGGCGCTTGACCTCGACCGTGTGCTCTTCGAGATTGCGCTTGATTTCCTCGAGAGTTGTGCCCGGATGGACGTTCGTGCAATAGCCGAGGATTGGCGAGGCATGAGGTGTGGGGTTGGAGGCGCGAGGCTTGTCGGCCATGCCGAGTTTATGCCGCGCGGGCGGCCAAATCACGGCACGTGAAAATTCGGAGACTGGCTCAGGAACGTCCGCGGATTCTCCAACGAGACTCGTCGCACCAGATCTTCCGTGTGCCCGCGGCGGCGCAACTCGACCTGGCACTTCGGCACCGCCAAGGGATCGCTCACGCCCCAGTCGCCTGCGGAGTTGATCCAGATCCGCTCCGTGCCGTACATCTCGAAGATGTCTGCGGCACGCTGGGGCGTGCACTTGGTATCGGGGTAGAGCGTCATCCCCGCCCAGAAGCCCCCGTCCAGCACCATCTTCACCGTGTGCTCCTCCACGTGGTCAATCAGCACGCGGCCCGGATCGATGCGCCCGTTGCGCCGGATCGCGTCCATGATGAGCCGCGTGCCCTTGCGCTTGTCTTCGAGGTGAGGCGTGTGCACGAGAATGATCTGCCCTCGCTGGGCGGCGAACTCGACGTGCGCTTCGAAGATCTCCAGTTCGTTGCGGCTGTTCTTGTTGAGGCCGATCTCGCCGATGCCCAGCACGTTGGGCCGATCGAGAAACTCGGGAATGATCGACATGACCTCGCGCGCAAAGCCGGGGTCTTCCGCCTCCTTCGGATTGATGCACAGCCAGGTGAAGTGGCGGATGCCGAACTGCGCCGCGCGCTTCGGCTCGGCGTCCGTGAGTTGGCGGAAATAATCGAAGAATCCACGGGGGCTTGAGCGGTCGAAGCCCGCCCAGAAGGCCGGCTCGGTGATCGCCAGGCAGCCGGCCTGCGCCATGCGCTGGTAGTCGTCGGTCGTGCGCGAGACCATGTGGATGTGCGGGTCGATGTAGGTCATGCTCTGCATTCTCCTACGCCCACGATGAGCGAGTCCTCGAGCGAATCGTGGGATGCGGTTCTCAACGCTCGGTCCCCGGATAGACGCCGAACGCGCCCTTCATTCCCGCCGCCGACGCGATCGGCTCCTCCGTCGGATCGCTGAAGTGATCGAGGATGCGCCGCGCCCGTTCGCCCCTCCCGTCGAGCAGTATGGCGATGGCCTCGCGCAGGCCGCGCACGCGGAAGTCTTCGCGACCGATGTCGTCCTTCGCTCGATCGAGGCGATCAAGGAACGCGGCGATGTCGAGCACCCTGGCGCGATGCTCCATGAAGTAGAGATCGATGACTCGCGATCGCGCGGCCGGGCAGGTTGCTGTGTTGCCCATGCGTTCCTCCTTGTCCACGCCGGTCTGCGGCGGACGAGAGAGTCTACGGCCGAAGCAGTCGCAGAGACTCGGCGGCGAGGATCTCGACGGCTCGCGACATCACGCCGCGATCAACCTCGTGCACGTCGAAAGCGACGCCGATTCCGCGCAGCATGGCGATTGTGAGACGCCCGCCGAGATGCTGGCGGAACTCGTCCAGTCCGTCGAGCAGTTCCTGTCGCTGCAGCGCCGCGTCATACAGAGGCAGGCCGAGGCCGCCGAGGCAATCAACGATGCGGCCGCGCTGCTCCTTGCGCAGCCAGCCGCGGAGCATCGAGTAGGTGGAGTCGAGGCAGAGGCCGATGCTCACCGCCTCGCCGTGGCGCAGTCGGAAATCCGTGATCTGTTCGATTTTGTGCGCCGCCCAGTGGCCGAAGTCCAGCGGCCGCGCCGCCGTCAGTTCGAACGGGTCTCCGCCGAGCACAATGTGCGCCAGGTGCATCTCGGCCGAACGTCGCAGGATCGCCGACATCACGTCGACATCGCGGGCGTTGAGTGCATCCACTGAGTTCGCGATCTGGTCGAAGAACCCGGCGTCCTTCACCAGCGCCACCTTGACGCACTCGCTCAATCCGCTGCGCCAGTCGCGGCTGGAAAGCGTCGTGAGGAAGTTCGAATCGATGAGGACCGCCCAGGGCGGTGCAAAGGTGCCGAGGAAGTTCTTCTTGCCGAAAGCGTTGATGCTGTTCTTGACTCCGACGCCCGAGTCGTCCTGCGACAGCGCCGTGGTCGGGATTCGGATGAGGCGCACGCCCCGGTGAGCAACTGCGGCCGCGAATCCCGCCGCGTCCAGCACCGCGCCGCCGCCGATCACAACCACGTAGGACCGGCGGCACAACCCGGCGTCGTGAATCGTCTGCACGATTGACTCGAACACGCCTTGGTCGTTCTTCGCCCGCTCTCCTCCGGGCACGATGAGCGGCTCTCCGGCGAGGCGCAGGCGTCGGCCGTGCGCTTCGACGTAGGAGCGCAGCGAGGCGATGAGGCCCGGTTGCGCATCCGCGACTCCGCCATCGACCACCGCAAGAAGGCGGCACGCGCCGGCGCCGGCCTCCTGCTCGAAGACTTCCGCGAGCATTCCGTTGCCCGGAGCAAAGACGTCGCGCGTGAAACGCAGCCGCACGCGCCACCCAACGGGGAACTGCGCATCGACGCCGTCGGGCCGGCGCGACAGCGTGCAGCGCGTGATCGCATCAACGGAGTGGGACAATGAGGCGGGCCCCTCTCTGAATCGGCCGATGCTGGACGGGGAGATGATCATGAAACGATAGGCGGCGGCTGTTTCTTCCCCACGCTTCGGCGTTGTGCCCGCCTCTGGAGCCGTGGGCGCCGCTCCCGAGACCGCCCATGGAGAGCATGTCGGCGTACCAGGCGGACCTTGCAGGCGTAACCTGATTCCGTTCCATCAAGCCGACCAGAAACGGCGCCGCTCCGCAAGGTCCGCCTGAGTCCAACTGGTCCATTGCCCAAGGCGATTGAGCGACATTCGCGGACCGGCGCATGGAATGCCCCCCGAAGGACTCGAACCTTCGACCCGCTGATTAAGAGTCAGGCGCCCGATTCCACAAGTGTTGAAAACGACGGGACTTGCGAGGCGCAAGATCAAGGGGTACACAACGCCGGTAGCAACGCGCCCCGAATCGACGATGACCGGCTCGCCCGGATCGTCGAGGCCTGGGCGGACCTGCCCGAGGCGATTCGCGCCGGAATCGCGGCGATGGTCAACTCGGCGGCGGGCATCGGGTAGGATTCATGGCGGGACGGGCGCGCGACGGTGCGCCCAAGCGGTTCCGGTCCGGCGCAGCAAGCCCTTGCCCAGCGCCGGACCGGGGCCGGTCCGCAGAAGGCAAGGGCATCATGGCGAAAGCACGACAATCGAAAGCGACGAAGCGGGCCGCAGGCAAGGCATCGACGGGTCCGACCCCGAAGGTCCGGGCGCGGCGGGGATCGCCTGAGGGCGCGTCTACGGCCGCCGCCGGGGACGCGGCGCGTCCGGGCGATGGCGTCGGCAACCGGGTGCTGCCGACCCCGGTTTACCGTTCGATGGACGACGCGGCGCCTGTCTCGCCTGCTGAATTGTCGAGGGCGTTCGATTCGTTCGCGGCCGACATAGATGCGTACACCGTCCCGGACGGCGACGGGCGGCGCATTACCGATCCCCTGGACGCCGAGATACTGAGCGAGAGCGCCGCGCGCCTGGCGTCGATGCTGGTGGCGGGAATCGTGTCGCCGATCTCCGGTGGGCTGCTGCCAAGAGACGTGCAACTCGACGCCGTGATGTTCAAGGCGGCGGGCGTGGTCGCGCTCCCAACGGACAGAGCCAACGCCGGTCAGCCAAGGTTCAGATACGGCGACGTGCTGACGAAGGAGCAACTCAAACTGTTCTACCGGGCGCGGCGGCAAGCGGCGCGGTGTGCGGACAAGGCGAACACGGGCGGGGGTGAATGGTCGAAGCCGCTGACGTTGGTAGTAATCGGCGCGATTGTCAACTGCTCGCCATTCATGCGCTATGTCCGGCCGTGCGTTGAAAAACTCGGCGGCAAGATCGAACCCGCCTACCCCAACGCTCGCCAGAGTTTCATTGTGCGGTACGATAAGATGCCTTCCGGCGTCGCCAAGCGCCTTGCCGACGCTTGAACTCCTGCGCAAAGCTCATGGGGACTCATGTAATGTCGTGCGCGCGGTGGCTTCGCGCTTGCCGACGGCGTTTTGCCGCGCACGATCGCGGCATGATGGACGCGGAACTCCCATTCGTCGGGCCCTGGGAACTGGGTCGCCTCACGGGCCTATCCCCGCGAGGGCTAGCCGCTGAGGCGCGGGCCGGGCGACTCCCGGCAATCCAGTCGCGCCGGGGACAAATTGCGTTTCCCGTTGACGCCGCGCTCCGCGCGCTTGAGCAGCGCGCCGTCGCGGCAATGAGCACGATGAAAGAAGGTGCGTGATGAACGATGAGCGCCCTAATCGACCCGCCTGCGAGCCGATCGGACTCAACCCCGTGCAAGCGGCGCGGGCGCTGTCGATTTCGCGACGCACTCTCTCGGCGCTCGTGGCCAACCGCGATTCGGGCATTCCCGTCGTGCGACTCGGCAAGCGCGTGGTCTTCCCCCGCGCGCGACTGCAAGAGTGGCTGGAGTCGCGCATCGAGCGGCCGAGGTGATGGAACGAAATGCCGCGCGGCATCCGGGGAGGGAACGACGCGCGGCGGAGGAAGGTCTCCATGCGAATTGTAGTCCCGAATTCCGTCTCGCCCGAGGCCCGGCGCTTCGCCCGCCGCATCGCGCGCATCCGCCTGCGGCGTCGCCTTCGCGGCATCATCGCCGCGCTCCTCGGCTGGAGGGCGGCGCGATGAGCGGCGCGGACATACTCCTGCGGCACTTCCCCGGCGCGGCGCCGGACGGCAAGGGCGGCTGGCGCACCAGGTGTCCGGCGCACGACGGCGGCTCGCCGAACTCGTTGAGCATCGCGCCGCGCGGCGACGGGGGTTGGCTGATTCACTGCTTCAGCGGCTGTCCGGCTGACGCGATCTGCAAAGCCGTCGGCCTGACGTTGCGCGACCTGGCGCCGGCGAACGGCGCGGCGCACAACGGGCACGGCGCGAACATAACATCGGCCGCGCCGGCGAAGTCGAAGGGCAGGCCGTTTGCGACACTCGACGCGGCAATCGCGGCCGGGGCGCGCCTGACCGGCGGCACGCTCGGCGGCCGATGGCTCTACCCGTGCGGATCGACCGAGGCGGATGCGGTCGCGGCGGCGGTGCGGTACAACACACCCGGCGGCGGCAAGGCGTTCAGGCCGCTTCATCGCGGCGATGACGGCTGGCGCTTCGGCGATCCGGCCGGCAAGTGGCCCATCTACGGCGAAGCCGGATCGCCCCGGACGTTTCTCGTGGAGGGGGAGGCGTGCTGCGACGCCGTGCTTCGGCTCGGCGTGCCGTGCATCACGTCGGCGCACGGGTCGAACGGCGCGGGCCTGACCGATTGGAGCGGCGTTCGGGACGTGGAAATTGTCGCGCTGCCGGACCACGACGCGCCGGGGAGGGAATACGTCGGGCGCGTTGCGGCGATCCTTCGCGGGCAGGGATGTACGGTGCGGGCGGTTCGCCTGGCCGACGCGTGGCCCGACCTGCCCGAAGGCGGCGATATCGCCGACCTGCTCGGCCCCGACGGCGCATGGTCGGGCCGCGACGACGCCGACGTAGCGGCCGCGCTCCAGCGACTCGCCGATGCCGCGCCGGAGTGGGCGCCGGAATGTAACACGGGGGCCGTTGTTAATGTCGAACCGCCCCCGGCGTTGCCGGAGCGGTGGCGCTTTTATTCGCCGTCCGACCTGCTCGCGATGGAAGATGAGGCGGCTGCCTATGTTGTTGACGGCCTCTTTGCGCCGGAATGTATTACCTTGCTGGCGGGACGGCCGAAGGGCGGCAAGACGTCGTTATTGGCGGCGATCGTGCGCGCGATGGAGCATGGCGGGCGCCTGCTCGGAGCGATCCACCCCGGCCGGGCGATCGTCATTTCCGAGGCGTCGCGCCGAGTATGGCGGGCCCGGCTCAAGGCATCGAGGATCGGCGACCATTTAACCATTATGCCGCGACCCTTCGAGACGCGGCCGACTTTGCCGGAGTGGGAGACTTTCGCGCGGTTTGTGGCGCGGCGCGTGGTCGAAGCAGGGGTGTCGCTTGTGGCGGTGGACACGATTGCGGGACTTGGGCCGATTGCGGATGAGAATGATTCTTCGCAGGTGCAGGCCGCGGTCAACGCGCTGGCTGTGATCGCGGAGGCTGGGGCGGCCGTAGGGGTGCTTCACCACAGCCGGAAGGCCGACGGCGAGGAAATGACCGGCGTTCGAGGGAGCGGTGCATTCGTCGGGGCCGTCGATATCGTCGCGGAACTCCGGCTGTTCAAGCCCGGCGACTACCGCGACCCGCGCCGGGTGTTGACCACCATCGGCCGGTTCGATGACCTGCCGCCGGAGACGGTCCTGGAGCGGCTGGCGGACGGAACATACCGGGCGCTGGGCGACAAGGCACAGGCTAAGGGACGCGACCTGTGGCGAACGCTGGCGGGCATCCTGACGGCCGATGAGCCGGGAATGAGCATCGACGAGATTATGGAAGCGTTTGGCGGCGATGACCCGCCGAGCCGCACCGGAGTGCAACGCGAACTCAACAGACAACAGGGTACGGCGGTGCTAGTGAGCGGGGGCGGAAAGAGGGGCGATCCGTTCAGATACCGGCTCGCCGGGCGGGATTCGATTTTACGTCCCACCCTTATGGTTGCGGCGGTTGAATCGAATCTGCCACCCCCCTTATTCGATTCAACCACCCCGAATATAGGGGTGGGGATGAAAACGAATCGCCTGGCGCGCGAAAATGGCTGTTTGACGCAAAACGAATCCGCCGGACCCCACGAAGTGACGGAGGGCGTGGTATGACCCGCCCCGCCCGGCGCGTCTTCGACCTGGCCGACGCCGAACTTGCCAGCCTCTGGCGCGAGGGTCCGGCGATCGGCTTCCGCGCCGTCGGCCCCCTGTCCCCGGAACTCACCGCCGCGCTGCGGGACCATCGCGGCGACCTGCTGGCGGCGTTGACGGCCTACCCCGGCGGACGGCGTGAACCCGGTGCGGACACCCTCACGGCGACCGACGCGGCCGAGACGCTCCTGGCGGGCCTGCCGGACCCACTGCGGGAGTACGAACGCGGCCGGTGGTGCGCGGACCTGGCTTCGGCCTGGGCGAAGGGCGTCAACGGCCGCGAGGCTGCGGAGGTCGCCCTGGGCGCCCT
>CAADHA010000102.1 GCA_900696685.1 uncultured Planctomycetota bacterium | reverse complement strand
GGGCTTCATGACGCTGTACGTCATGCCGTCAAGGCCGATGATGAGCACGCGGGGTTTGTTGGACATCGTTTGATCTTAGGCGGAAGTGAAACGCATCAGGGATCAGGCACTAGGCACTAGGCACTAGGGGGCGCCGTATCGCGGGTGCAGGTCAATAGAGCGGTGCGTCAAAGCAAACGGCAGGACGAATCAACCGACAAACCACGAGCATCGCATTGCCTTCCCTGGTGCTGGTCCTGGTCTCTGGTCCCAAGTGCCTAGTGCCTAGCGCCAAGTGCCTAGCGCCAAGTGCCTAGCGCCAAGTGCCTAGTGCCTCTCCCCAGCACCTCTTCATACAGATCCACCAGTTGCTCCGCCGCATAGCCCCACGTCAATGTCCGCACCGTCTCGGGCAGTTCGCGGCGGACCTGCTCGCGGTACTCCACATCGCCGATCGCCCGGCGAAGGCAGGCGGCGCACTGCTGCACGTTGCCCGGCTCGAAGAGTTCGCCGAGTCGCCCGCCATCCGTCTGCTCGACAAAGCAAGGAACCGTAGTCAGCACCGGAAACAGCCCGCACGCCATCGCCTCCATCGAGGACACACAGAATCCCTCGCCGTGGCTGCCCATGACGTAGATGTCCGCCGCGTTCTCCATTTCCGGCAGCAGGGCGTTATTAACATATCCCAGGCGCGTCACCTGGCGCTGGAGGACCGGGCTGGAAGCGATGAGCGCATCGACCTCCGCATCAATCAGGCCCGATCCCGCGATGTAGAAGTGCGATGCTGGAAATTCCTCCGCGACCTGCTCATAGGCCTTGAGCACCGTGATGGGGTCCTTGCGCTTCGTGATGCCCGCGGCCCAGAAGAGCGTCGGCTCGCCCGTGAAACCCGTCTTCGCCCGGCAGGCAGCGCGATCGAGCGGACGGAAACGCTCGTCGTAGCCGACGCGGATGATGCGGCTCTTCGCCGGATCGAGGCCGAGGCCCTGCCGGTACATCTCCTCGTGATACTTCGTGAGGTAGATGCCGCGCTCGGCCATGAGATTTGGATAGCGGAGAATGCGGCGGATGTATCCCTTGCGCGCCAGGTGCGGACCGTGGTGCTGGTAGACGTAGGGAATGCCGTGCTTCACGAGCGAGCGGGCGGCGAGATGGAAGGTGTAGGCGTAACTGTTCATCTGCCAGTGAACGAGGTCGGGCTTCCAGTCGAGGATGCCGCGCATGAAGCGCCGGGACCACTGCTTGCCCTGGTAGAAGGACCGGCGCGTCATCGGCCACATGGGTCTGGTGGCGAACCACTCGACGCCGCTGGATTCGGCCCGGCCGTCGATCGTGTACATGAGGTGAACAGAGACCGCCGAGCCGGGGTGGCGCCGGTCAAGGGCGGCGCGGACCGACTCGGCTTCCTGACCGAGCCAGTCCTTCTTGTCCACGACGGCGCGGCGGAGGTCCATCTCGCGGTCGTTGCGGGTAGGAATGGAACCGAAGACAAAGGCGATGCGCACGAAGCGCCCTCCTCATCAGCCGAGTGGTCCTGCCCGGCGACGAAGAAGCGCCTGTGCCGTGCCGGAAGCGTGACTGGAATGATAGCCGCGGCGAGGCGGCCCCCGGCATTCGTCGGTTCATGGCGGCCCGGAGATCAGTTGCCGACGCCTCTGCCCGCAGGGCACTACACTCTCGACCTGTCGCGGCTTGCGCCGCAGGCTCGCGCGCCGATTGGCCGATGGACAGGCAGGCTGCATGACCGATCAACGTCCAAATATCCTCATCATCGTTCTCGACGCCGCCCGCGCGGAGAACTTTTCGATCTACGGGTACGACCTGCCGACCACCCCCAACCTTGAACGATTCGCCGAGCGCTTTGCCGTCTACCGCAACTGCATTTCCGCGGCGATCTGGACGCTGCCGAGCACGACGGGCCTGTTCACAGGCACGTACCCCTCGACGCACCAGTTGGAGATCGACGGAGAGCGATTGAGCCGGCGCTTCACGACGCTTGCGGAACGTCTCTCGGAACTCGGCTATGCCACGGCCAAGGTGACGGGGCTGGTGCCTTACGTCTCGGACTTCTCGGGTCTTGACCGTGGTTTTTCGCGCTGCTTCGAGCCGCCGCCTAACGCGATGCGTGCGGCCTGGCGGCGCCTCCAGCGCCGCGCCGCGAGGCGCGGAGGCCGCGAGCGCCGAGAGGGCATCGACGCGGGCCTTGACATCAAGGCCGAGGCGGACACCGCGCGGCGACGGACGCTCAAGCACCGGTTCCGCTACTGGCTCACCGGCTTCTCCGACGCCGGCGCCGACGCGTGCATGGACCACGCGCGCGAACTCTGGCGGCGATTCGAGGACCGCCCGCGGTTCATTTACATGCACCTCCAGGAGACGCACGCGGAGTATCGCCCGCCGCACCGCTTCCGCCGCCGCTTCCTGCCCGATGCACTGCGCTACCGCAACGTCGCCGCCGTCAATCAACGCCCCAACCCGCACGACCTCGGCCTCGTGAAGATGAACGGCGACGACTACGCGATCCTCACCGGCCTCTACGACGGGTGCATCGCCTACCTCGACGAGCAGATCGGCGAACTGCTCGACGACCTCTCGACGCGGCCGGACTTCGACAACACGTTCGTGCTCATCACCGCCGACCACGGCGACTGCCTCGGCCGCCACGGCATCCTCGGCCACCAGTTCGTCTGCTACGACGAGCTGCTGCGCATCCCCTGGGTCGTCAAGTGGCCAAGGAGCGTGGGGATCACGGGTGAGCAGAGCAACCTCGTCCAGAACGTCGATCTCTTCCCGACGTTCTGCGCGCTGCTGGGCATCGAGCGCCCGGCGCAGTGCGAAGGCATCGACTTTCTATCGCAGCAGCGCGACCTGGCGTACGCGGAACTGCTCAAGCCGTTCGGCGTTTCGGGGATTCGCGAGGGACATCACAGGATGGCGCCGCAGTATGATCGCGGCGTGCTCGCGGTTCGCAGCGTGACGCACAAGTGCATCACCTACAGCAACGGCTCGCCCGAGGAGTTGTATGACCTCGCCGCTGACCCGCGCGAGGAGCACAATCTTCTTGAGACCGCCGGCCGCTGGCCGGACGATGCCGAGGCGCAGAGACTCTGCGCGGCAATGGAGGCGTGGAAACCCCGATGGCGCCGCGCCTGGGAGCAAGTGCAGCAGGCGCTGGCGGGCGGCGACGAGGCGGAGATGTCGCCCGTGGTCGAAGAGCGCCTTCGTGCCCTGGGTTATCTCGATTGAGGTCGGCGGTTCCTTCCCGCCTGCAGAGATCCCGGGGTTGTCTCAGTTCCGCTCTCGCTCTTTAGGATGAGTCGACGTACCCACGCGACCGCTGGCAATCCAGAGCCGCATATCAGTTTTTCAGGGTGGATTCCTTATTGAAGTTGAGACTCGTTCTCAATACTGTTCGTGGTCCAACCTCATGGTACAGCCGCTAGGAAACAGTTAGAGCAAGGAGTCAACCATGATTTTCACGATCTCAGGCAATGACAGCGAGGTCCAGCCCGTCGACGCGTCTTTCACCAGCAGCTCACCGCGATGCGGCGAGGTGATCCTGCGGCACCGTTGTGTGCGTCGCGGCTTCACGCTTGTTGAGCTTCTCCTCGTCGTCTCGATCATCGCCCTCCTGATCGGCCTGCTCCTGCCGGCACTGGGCAGTGCCCGGCGCGCCGGTCGCGCCGCCGTCAACCTCGCCAACGTCCGCTCCCTCGGCCAGGCGCTGCACTACTACATGAACGATTGGGAGGCACTGGTCCCGGTTCGGCTTCCGCCCGGCGAGCGGCACCTGAAGTCACAGCGCCTGGAGGCCCGCTGGCACTGGTTCGTAGGCGACTATGTCGGCTACCCGTTCAAGGCCGTCACCGAGTCCGAGCAGCAGATGATCGTCAGCGGCGCCCCTCTGCCGCGCCTCGACAACTCCGTCTTCCTCGATCCTAATCACACGCTGGCCGACCTCGGCGGGGCCAGCGGCACGATCGACGCGACGCGCAACGGCTCCTACGGCTACAACTACCACTACCTCGGCAACAGCCGCGTGGACAATCCGCGCCCGCACTACGACAACTTCCCCGTCCGCCTCTCGCTCATCAAGACGTGGGATCGGACCATCTGCATCGCGGGCAGCCTGGGAAACCAGACCGTTTTCCGCGACACGGGCCGGCGCGGCGAGCACTCCTACACGCTCGACCCGCCGCGCCTCGACACGAGGCGCAACAACGCCCATCGTTTCGCGCAGAGCAACGGCATGTCCCCGGTTGAAGCACGACACAAGGGCCGCGGCGCCGTGGCCTTCCTCGACGGACACGCCGCCAACATGACTCTTGCCGAACTCGGCTACGTCGTGATCGACGCGGACCGCAACGAGGTCGCCCACAATCGAGGAGACAACTCCCTGTGGAACGGCCTGGGAACCGACCCGGAGCCGAGCCGGTGAACGGCGCGGCTGAAGGTACTGGGGTGCATCGCTCCTACACTCCGCCCCATGACGCCCTCTGCTTCTGCCGCTGCCGGTGCATCTGCTGCTTCATCCTCAGATCGGCCGCACGTCGAACTCTTCACCGACGGCGCCTGCTCGGGCAATCCCGGGCCGGGGGGATGGGCGTATATCCTGCGCCATCCCGCCAGTCGCACCGAACGTGAAGGCAGCGGCGGGGAGCGCTCGACGACCAACAACCGCATGGAACTCATGGCCGCGATCGAAGGACTGCGCGGCATCAAGAAGCCCAGCGTCGTCGATCTTTATTCCGACAGCCAGTACCTGGTGAAGGGGTTGAACGAGTGGGTTGCGGGCTGGAAGAAGCAGGGATGGACGCGCGGCAGGAAGCGCGAGCCCGTGCAGAATGTCGATCTCTGGCAGACGCTCGACGACTTGCGCCAGAGACACACGGTGCGTCTGCACTGGGTGCGCGGCCACAGCGACCATCCGGAGAACGAGCGCTGCGACCAACTCGCCGTCGCGGCGCTGGCGCAGTTCAAGTGAGTTCGGGCGGCAGGTGTGAGCGGATGAGTTTGAGCGTGCGCTCACGATCGTCTCCGAGGGGCAGGCGCAGTTCGCGCCGGGCGTTGAGCCAGGTGCGCCGCAGGCTCATGGAGAGGGCGACGCCGTACGCGCCTGATTCCACGCGGCGGACGTGCTTCCACTCCATGCGCCGCGAGCCGAACGGGAAGTTGGCCGACACTCCCGACTCGTCAATGGCGAATGTGCTGGGAAGAAAGAACTGGTTGAGCGAGGCGAAGAGTACGGCCGCGCTGAGCACTCCCCAGCCGAAGTGTCCGAAGGTCCACGCGGCGACGAGCGAGAAACCGAGGATGACCGCGCCCGCAAACAGCGCGGCCCGCGGCCGCTTCGCCGCCGGGTGGACCCGCCACGTCCAGAGTGGAGGCGGCGGCTGGTTGGTTCCGGTCATGGCCTGGCTTTCGATCCGGCCTTGAGATGCTCATCGAAGAAGGCAACCGCGGCTTCGAGTGTGCGCATCAGTTCCGCGCCCATCCAGCCGTGCCCGCGGCCGATGAGCAGTTCGACGCGGCCAGGCACGCCGGCCTGAGTGAGCGCCTCGGCCATCGCCGTGGACTGCGACCACTGGACAAGGTTGTCGCGCGTGCCGTGGAAGAGCAGCATGGGTGCATCCCCGCTGTCGACATGGGTAAGCGGAGAGGCCCGGCGGTAGGCGTCGGGAACTTCCTCCGCGGTGCCGCCGAGAAACTCGAGCACGAGTCGCGAACTTTCGGCGGGGAAGTCAGTGATGAAATCCGCAGGCCCGAAGAAGGAGACGACGGCCTGGACCTTGCTGGATTGGTCGGCCCAGCCGCCCTCGCCTTCGAGGCCGTCGGCCGCATCGAGCGTGCCGAGCATCATCGAGAGATGTGCTCCGGCGGAGAAGCCGATGGCGCCGATGCGCTGCGGGTCGAGGTTGTACTCTGCAGCGTGAGCGCGGAGGTAGCGCACGGCACACTTGACATCTTCGACCTGGGCCGGAAAGACGTATTCGGGGCAGAAGCGGTAACTGACTGTTGCGGCGACATAGCCTCGCTTGGCCAGTTCGCGGGCGAGTTCATCGTGCATCCGCCTGTGGCCCGCGCGCCAGGCGCCGCCGTGAATGATGACGATGCCGGGGTGAGATTGGCCGCTTTCGGCCGGCCGCGCGAGATTGAGTTCGAGGTCCAGGCCGCCTCCCTTGCCGTAGGTGATGTCGGGGGTCCAGCGGACGGACTCGGCACCGGCCGGTAGATCGACTTCGCCGGTGCGGGCGGCGGTGACCTGAGCGGGTGCAGGGAGCGCGAACCCGGCGACGACCATCGCCGAACACGCAAGGGAAAAGCCCGTCATTGTTCGTGGCATCGGCACTGTCTCTCCCAAGGTGAGGACGGATCGAGGGGCGAAATGGTATGACCGAGGCGGCGCCGCATGAAAGTTCTCGGAACCTGCGCCCCGCCTGTTTCGTATGGTAGAGGGCAGCAGGATGTGCCGCGACGTCACAGACCGATCAGGCGCGGCCGCCCGCGCCTCAAACTCGCTTTCTCTCCTTCCGACGTCGATCGCGTCGTCCTAACGCGGTCGATGTCGTTTTCTCTCATGGAGACGACCACGGCCTGACCTATGGCCGTGCATCATTGCATCTGCGGCGCGGCGGGTTGTCAGCGGTCGCGTTTCGTGCGGCGGGGGCCTTTGTGCCCGGCCTTGCCGCGCGCAGGCCGACGCGGCTTGGGGCGAGGCAGGGGGGTGTCTCCGATGCTGCCCCGCATGTGCCCCTGCGCCGCGCGATGCGCCACCTCCGCGAGTTTCTGATGCAAGGCCTCGCTCTCCGGCAGCGTCATCACTTTCTCCACCAGGTCTTCGACCTGCCGGTGCAGAGCGCGGCCGGGGTCGAATGTCTCGAGGGCCGAAGTCGTCAGGGCGTCGATTGCCGTCAGACACCACTTGGGCGTGAAGTCGCGCGGCGGCTTCATCTTGGCGCGGATCGTCGTCGCGCCCACGATGGCGATGGGCAGCAGCCCCGCCTGCGTGCGCGGCTCGGTCGCCAGCGCGATTACGGGGACCTTCTGGTGCAAGGCGGCTTCGCTGATACGCCTCGCGTCGGCCGCGACCAGCGGCGCTCGCACGACATAGCAGCCCGGATCGAGCCTCGACTCGCCGGTGGGTGGTTCGGATTCATACACGAAAACACGGTTCGCTTCGATTGCCATCAGGCGCCGCTGGCGCCTGGCTTCCTGAAGCGGCATGGCGATTCGCGCCACGAGATCGAACTCCCCGCGGGCGAACGCGCTCTGGATTGCCTTGGCGCAGAGGCGATCGGCCTCGAAGTAGTCGCCGCGCGCCAGGGCGGCCGTCGCCTGCTCCATGGTCTCTTCGATGTGCCGCGAGGGCGCCTTGGCTGCCACGGTCATGGCCGGCCTCCCTCATCCCGCATTGACTCGACGCGCTTTCCAAGGAGATTGACGAACCCCTGCCAGCCGTCGACTACTTCCTGCATTTCGTAACCGAGCGTGTCGGCGAGCCTTGACCAGTCGCCGTGAGAAATGGCGAGCCGGATCTCATCGAGGCGGCGGGCCAGCGAGTCAAGCGCAGCGCCCACGGCCGAGTCCTCGGTGCGCCACCGGTCGATGTCCACACCGATGAGCAGGCATCCCTGCTCAACGCCCTGTCGCACGCTGTTCCACAGGCTCAGCGCCTCTTTCAGTTCGTTGAGGCCGTCGGCGAGGCGGCCGGCCTGGAAGTGTTCCGCGATCACCTCGTGTGCAGCGCCGATCTGGGTGAGTGCTTCGCCGGCGTATTCGAACGTCTCCGCGACGAGGTCAAGCGGGTCGGTGCTGCGGCAGCGCAGGACGACTCCCCGCGGATTGTCAGCGCCGAGCGTGTCGAGGTCAGGCCCATCGAGCCTCCGATCGTCGAGAAAGACGTCGGTGATGATGCGTCCCTGCTCTTCACAGACGACGCGTGCTGCCGCCAGCGCCTCGGCGGCGCCTCCGCTTACCGACTCCAGTTCGTGGTCGTCCAGTATGATGCGCATGACATCATCATCGGCATGCGGCGGGAGATTCGCAAGTCCAGAGTCCGCAAAAAAAGTGCTTCGCCTCGTGGCCGGGGTTGTCCTAGCGGTCTGGAAGCGTCTCCAGGGTCAGCAGCAGGCGGTGGTCCTCGAAGGCCAGTCCGCGCAGGGCCACTCGCCGCCCGTCGCTGAGGCGAAAGACCGGGTCGATCCCGTCTCCGCGAAGAGCAGCGTTCAACTCGGGCCAGTTCCGCGAGAGACCTTCAAGCGAATCCAAGGCCAGGCCCAGCGGAAGCGGCAGCCGGCCGGCGCGAATCCTCAGCGCCTTGAGTCGCAACCGGCCCTGCCCATCGAGTTCAGGCTGAAAGTCGACGCTGTAGACCTGACCCGACTCACCCGCGCCGTACCTCGCGCCGAAGTGCAGACGGCCTTCCGAGATGCTCACGTTCGCCTCGTGCAGGATCGCGGACCATGAGAGATTGCGGTTCGCAGCCCAGAGAGGCAGCCGCGTCGCCAGCCAGGCATTGATCCACTGCGCATCAAGTTCAAGAGTCCATCGGCTGGCGTCCGCGGGACGGACCTTGTGAAAGGCGGTCACGATCTGGTTCTCAAGGTACTCGCCCCGGCTCAGGCTCTCTGCGGCGGATGGTTCGGCCGGATTCCACCACGCCGGACGGGCGGAGAGCAGGCGCCAGACCACCAGCGCCGTCAGGGCGACCAGCAGGGCGGCGGCCGCGAGGGATCGCCACAGGGCGCGACGGGTCCCTGATGAGCGTCGCTTCATGCGCCCGCGTACCGCTTGATGACCAGTGTGTCGTTCTGCCCGCCGAAGCCGAAACTGTTGGAGAGCGCCACATCAATCTGCGCCTGCCTCGACCGGTTGGCGACGTAGTCAAGATCGCAGGCTGGGTCGGGTGTGCACAGATTCATCGTCGGCGGCAGCAAGCCGGTTCGGATCGCCTGGATGCAGGTGATGAGTTCGACGGCTCCGGCGGCGGCGATGAGGTGGCCCATCATCGACTTGATCGAACTGACCGGAATCTCCGGGGCGAGTTCGCCGAAAACGCCCTTGACCGCCCGCGTCTCGATCGAATCGTTCTCCTGCGTGCCGGTGCCGTGCGCGGAGATGTAGTGGATGGGAGGCCGGCCGTCGGGCAGGCGGCAATGGGGGTCGATGCCGGCGTCGCTGAGCGCTTCGAGCATGGCCGCCTGCGCGCCAAGGCCCTCGGGCTGAATGTCGGTGATGCGGAAGGCGTCGGCGGAGGAGCCGAAGCCGATAAGTTCGGCGAGAATCTCTGCTCCGCGTCTCAGGGCGTGCTCCAGCGTCTCGATGATGATCATGCCCGATCCTTCGCCCATCACGAATCCGTCACGAGAGAGGTCAAAGGGACGCGAAGCAGTCTGCGGCGAATCGCGACGGGTGCTGAGAGCGGTGAGGCGGTTAAAACCCGTTACGCCCAGCGGATGGAGCATGGTGTGTGTGCCGCCCGCGACCATGACATCCGCGTCGCCGCGGCGGATGATCTCCATGCCCTCGCCGACGGCCTGGGTCGAGGCGGCACAGGCGGTGAGGCAGTTGTACGCCGGGCCGCGAAGCCCGAGTTCATGCGAGATGTGCAGCAGGGGCATGTTCGCCTCCTGCTCGACCTCTTCGTGCATGACGATGTATTCACGGGCCGCGGCGATCCATGCGGCCGCATCGACGCTCTGCCCGCCGCCGGCCTCCCAGCCCGCAAGATTGGATTTCACGCTGCTCTCGAAGGCAGGCGGTCCTTCCCCCGCGCCGAGGTAAATGCCCACCCGCCGCCGGTCGAGGTTCGCAAGGCGATCAAGGCCCGACTGCCGCCACGCCTGCACTGCCGCGCCCAGCGCGTATTGCGTGTTGAGCCGCGCATGCTCGTGCAACTTCGGATCGCGCAGAAACTGTCGATAGTCGTAATCGCGCACTTCGGCGGCGAAAGTCGTCGGAAAGGTCTCCGCGTCAAAGCGCGTGATGCGATTCACGCCGGACTCGCCCCGGACGAGGCGCTCCCACACCGCGTCGATGCAGTGGCCCAGCGGCGTCACCCATCCCATGCCTGTGATGACTACGCGTCGCTTGCTCATGCTCACTGCCTGTGCCTCTTGAGGATGATTGCGGTGTTCTGCCCGCCGAAGCCGCAGCCGCAGACCAGCACGTGTTCGAGGCGGGCGTCGCGCTGCCTGGCGGCGGCGGCGTCAAGACCGTCGAGGCAGCGGGCCGCACCGAGGCGAGCCGGCAGCGCCTGGTTGAGGACGCACAGCGCGCCGACAGCCACGTCGATGGCCGAGGTCGCCGCGGCGCACAGGCCGATGTTCGGCTTGGTCGTCACCAGCGGAATGCGCGCGAGCCGATCGCCGAAGACGGTTCTCAGAGCCGTCGCCTCGGCCGCATCGTACACCGGCGCGCCGCAGCCCAGCGGCACGATCGCGTCGATCGCCTCCGCCTTGATCGACGCGTCGCTCAGGGCCTGCTCGATCGCATCGGCCAGCCCGTTACCGCTCGCGTCGGGCCGCGGCGGGCAGGCGCTCAGGTCGGCCGATTGCGTGGCGCCGAACCCGGCGATGGCGGCGTAGACGCGGGCGCCGCGCTTCGTCGCCGTATCGAGCGATTCGATCATGAGGATCGCCGCTCCTTCGCCCGGCAGGGAGCCTCTTGCCCCGGGCGAGAACGGCTGCACGATCTGCCGCGGATCCATCTCCGGCGTGGTCGGCGCAATCATGCCCGAGTAGAACTGCCGCAGCAGTCCGAGCATGTTGATCTTGCTCTCCGCGCCTCCGGAGAAGCACACATCCGCGTCGCCGCGCTCGATGACGCGGCGCGACTCACCGATGGAGAGCGCCCCCGACGCCTCGCCGCAGGTGATGGTGTTGCTGGGCCCCTGGCAGTCGTGGATGATCGTGACATGGCAGGCGAGCATGTTGGGCAGGTACTTGAGCAGCCAGAGCGGGGTGAGTTCGTTCATACCCTCGCTGCCCCAGCGCTTCATGCTGAAGGCGCCGCTCTCACCGCGCGCCTTGGCGAACGCGGTGGTCAGTTCGTTGATCTCGGCGACGATGAGGCCGGCGCCGATCTGGCAGCCGACGCGGTTGGGAGCAAAGGTGGGGACGGCGCCGTCACCCACGCCCTTGGTGACCATCCGCGCATCCTCGACGGCCCGGGCTGCGCCGATCACCGCCAGTTCAACGTCCCGGCACATGACCTTGACCGCCTTGCGGTAGGTCTTGGGGACGTAGTCGCGAACCGACACGGCCGCATCGACTTCGGAGGCGAAGTTGACCGGAAAGGCCGAGGCGTCAAACTGCCGCACCGGCCCGATGGCCGACCGCCCGGCCAGCAGCCCGTCCCACAGCGCCTCGCCGCCGATTCCCAGGCCGGTAACGACCCCGAGACCCGTGATGGCCACTTCGCGTGACATGGTCCAAGTCTAGCGCGGGTCCGGCGGAGGCAGGGGGCGATATGATCGCGTGATGAACGCGAAGCGCCGTCTTGAAGGCAGGGTCGTGCCCAGCGCGCTGCCGGTTCTCGCGCCGAAGGGGCTGGTGACTGTAGCCACGGGTGTAGCGCCGCGCGGGCGCAGCCCCGCAAGCGCAACCCGTGGTGAAGGGAGCACAACCACCCTTCACTCTCTCCTCCCTCAGACCTCCGCCCCGAAGGGGCTTGCGAGCCGGGTCCGGCGCGCGATCCGAGTCAAGAATGTCGCATGGCCGGCACATTCTCACAACTATCGCTCCACATTGTCTTCTCCACGAAGCGGCGTGAGCCATGGATCAACGCCGACCTCGCGGCGCGGCTGCACGCGTATCTGGGCGGTATTGTCCGATCAGAGAAAGGCGTCGCCCTCGAAGTCGGCGGCGTGGAGGATCATGTTCACTTCTTGGTGCGGTGGCGGCCGGACGAGACGATCTCGAATCTGCTTCGCCACGTCAAGGCGCGGTCATCCCGGTGGGTTCACGAGTCAAGCCCGCAACTCCGATCGTTTGCCTGGCAGGAGAGATACTCGGTCTTCTCCGTGAGCAAGTCACAGGAGCCCGCCGTAAGGCGTTACATTCAGCGGCAGAGGGATCATCACGCGAGGGAGGATTTCGCATCAGAACTGATTCGGCTGCTCAACGCACACGAGATCGAGTATGACGAGAAGTACTTGCTTGGGTAGTCTGATCTGATCGGGAT
>CAADHA010000101.1 GCA_900696685.1 uncultured Planctomycetota bacterium | reverse complement strand
TCGCCGCGCCCAATCCCGGCCGCGCCGGCGAGAGCAACACCATCACGGTCCGCAACGTGATTCCCGGCGCGCGCGTCACCTTCCTCTACTCCAAGACGGGCGGGGGAACGCGCATCCCCGGCTGCGACCTTCAGCGCAACGCCCTCCAACTCGACAGCCCGACGGTCATCGGCACAGCCGTCGCCGACGGCAGCGGCGTTGCATCAATCACCCGCACCGTTCCCCCCGTCGCACGCGGCCAGACCATCCTCTTCCAGGCCATGGTCCCCGGCGAGTGCGCCATCAGTCAACTCGTGGTGTTCAGATTCGAGTAACGACCCGCGCGCATGAGCAGGCCGGTCTTTGCCACAGAGAACGCAGAGAACGCAGAGATGAGGCGCGCGGGTTTCAAGATCGCGGGATTTTGATGCATCGAGGGGGAACGCACGATGCACAGCGCATCATATAGAAGGCGCTGGGGAAGGCCAGGAAGAGGCCTGCTCACCAGTTGGACTGCTCTGTTTTGCCACTCATGGGGCTTGGCCGCGCGAGGAAATGAACAGCGCCCGGTTGGGGCCGGGCGCTGGAGGAGAATCGAGTTGTGCGGGTCGGCGACGCCGGCCGAGGCGCGACAAGAGCGGAACGGCGGTCAGCCTTTCTGTCGCACGAGGGCCTTGAGGAGTCGGTCGAGGTCGCGGTAGTCGAGCGGGCCTGAGTAGTCCGGCATGGGCCGCCACTCGGCAAGGGTCTTGTCGAGTCGGATCCACCGCATGAGTTCGCGCACGATGCGAATCTTGTCGTCGATCGTGGCGGAGGGGTTGTTGTATTCGATGATGTACTTGGTGAACTGCTCGTCAAACTGCTCGTAGAGCGTCTTCCAGTTGGTGAGGATCTTCCGGCCGGCGTCGGAGACTTCGACCCAGCCGCTCAGGTTGAGCATGCGGGCGAACTCTTCCTTGTCGTCCACGGTGCCGAGGCTGATCTTGTATCGCTCGCACTGAGAGGCGGTGAGGGTGAGGATTTCACCCTCGCGACAGAGGATCTCGCGTCCGTCGCCGTAGTCGTCGTAGAAGGTGACGCGCCGGTCGCCGTTGGGCAGTTCGTCGACCTTGGCGGTGAGGATGTACTTGGGATCGATCATGGCGCGGGTGATGAAGGGGTGATAGCCGGCGGCCTCGGCGAACTTGCAGGCCTCGGAGACCCACTTTTCGAGTTCCTCACCCTGGAGGGACTTGGCGCCCGAGCCGTCGCTGTACCACGCGGTGGCCGCCCCGATGTGCCCTTCCTTCATGAAGTACATTTCGCGGCACATCATGGAGGTCATGGCGGCTGCGGAGATGGCGGACTTGACCCACACCACGATGCGGAACTCGTCGCGCACCTTCTGGAGGTAGTCGCGGAGTTTGTAGACTTCCGAAAGAGCGCCGCCGGGGCTGTTGATCTCGAGCACGATCACGTCAGGCTTGAGCGGGCGGGCGGCGTTAATCGCCTCTTCGAGTTTGTCCTGGCGGAAGGTCTGCCCCACGCCGCCGTGCATCGGAATCACGAAGACCTTCTTGTTGACGAGGTCAGCGTCAGCCGGCGAGGCGCCCTTGGCAGCGTCGCCTGTCGAGGGACGCGCGGGCCTGGCGTCGGCGTCCGGCTTGCCGTCCTCGGCGACGTTGCGGGTGAGCGACTGGATGTCGTCGCGCCAGAAGGTGAGCGTCTGCGGAATGCCGCCGACGTCAACTTTCATGCGCACGATGTCCTTGGTCTCCTCGATCAACTGGCCGCGATAGGTCTTGCCGTTCTTGAGGACGACGACGTCATCCGCGAACGCGCTGACCGTCAGCGCCATCATGAGGAGCACGGCAAGGAGGGACTTGAACACGGACTTCATGGCACTGTTCCTTGAGTGAGATGCAGAGTGACGAAGAACCAGTCGAGCGTGGAGGCGGAGAGGGATCAGATATCAGAGTCTTCAAGGCTGCCGCCGGTCTTGCCTGGCGCGCCGCCGCCGCCGCCGGGCCGGTTGCGCTGCTCGTTGTTGTTGATGTTGCGAAGTTCCTTCTGGAGGGTGTCGATCTCCGCCCAGATGGCCAACGGATCGATGAAGAGTTCAAGAGGAGGCCACTTCTTCATGAGGCGCTGAACCTCGCGGAGTTTGGCAATGCGGCTGGCGATCTGCCGGTCGATGGGCCAGTTGTAGGTGCCGATGAGGTCCATGTCGGCGCGGATGTATCGGTACTCGTTGAGCGCGGCCTTCCACCCATCGGACCACTTGGTGGCGAAATCCTCGGCGTTGCCTTCGACGTAGCGGTACTCGCGGTAGCCCAGGCCGAACATGAGGTCGTCGATCGTGCGATGCGTCCCGCCGGAGATGCCGTACTCATTGGCCTGCTTGGCGGAGAGTTCGAGCGCGTTCTTGGGCTCGGGCCCGTTGTTGGCGTCGAGCACGACTTCGCCGTTGGTATCGGCCTGGAAGACGGGCTTGTCGCCCTCGTACCTCATGCTGAGGACGACTTCGGGTCTGATCATCGCCTCGCAGAGCAGGGCGTCATAGCCGCCTTCCTCCGCCATGCCGCGGCAGATGCCTACCCATGCCGAGATCATCTTGGCGCGGACCGCCTCGTCTGAGAAGGACTGGCGCAACTGCTCATTGATGTCGGCGCCGCCGCCCATCTCGCCGTCCGGCTGGAAGTAGATGTCGGGGAACATGAGGGCATAGGCGAGGGCGACGCCTCGTGCCTTCTTCACCCAGACGACGACCTTGGTCTCCTTGCTCCTCGCCTCGCGCTTGAGCACCTCGAAGAAGTCCCGGTATTCCTCGATGTCCGCCATGCCCAGAGGCTGTTCGCAGTCGAACTCGAGGATGATGGTGTTGGCGCGGGCCTCCATGGCCTCATTCCAGATCATGCGGATGATGCGGGTGTGCGCATCGAGGCCAATTGGACCGCGAACCGGAACCTTGTACACCGTATGCCGCTTGTCGTTCGGGTCGTAGAGCACCTTGCCGGCCGCAGCCTTGATCTCAGGCTCGGCCTCCTTCTTGCCGGCGTCCGGATCGGGAATCGCGTCGCGAAGCACTTCGAGCACTTCGCTCCGCTTCCAAGTCTGTGTGGTCCGCATTCCCAGGCGCACGACTTCCATCTTGATGAAGTCGGCCGTCTCCTCGATGATGCGGCCCGTGAACTGCCGGCCGTCGGCCAGAGTCACCTGGTCGAGCATGCTGGTGTCGTCCTGAGCCATCGCGGCGACGGTCGTGCAGAGCAGCGCCAGGGCGCATACGCCGGTCAGGATGCTTCTTCTGATCACTTCGCTGAACATGGGTGTTGGCCCCTTTTCCTCTTGACCGACAGAGCGGCCGGTCCTGCCAGAGCGAGATCGGTCACCGATCCGGGGGCACGCCGCCCGCCGGAGACTCCTGATTCAGACGCCCTGGGGCGTGGGAAGTTCCGTCCCGCAGGTGGTTTATCCTGATTGACTGCGGCACGCCTGCCTTCCGAGGGTATTGTACACGCGCGCCGCCCGGCCTCGGGGTCAGTCCTCTGCTTTTGCGTCCCCTTCTTGACCGGCCAGCAGCCGATGCGCCAACTCAAGACCCTCGGCCGCCGACCTGATCCGCCCCTCCAGTTGGGCGTCGTAGACGCAATCAAGCACCTTCTTGAACCGCGGTCCCGGCGGGTAGCCCGCGGCCACGAGGACATCACCGGTGAGCAGCGGTTCCGGAGCCAGACCACCTGACTCTGCCGCAAGAACCTGCACATCGTCCATGACGCGCTGGTGCGTCTCCCTTGCCGACGCCTCCAGCACAACCATCGTCTCCCTGAACCAGGGTCCGGCTGCAAGCCGCTTCCTTGCCGCCACGCAAAGGCCGCTCCAATGAGAGCGCAGCCGTTCCAGGTCACGCAGGATCGCCGTGAGGCCGTCGCGCTCTTCGTTGCTCAGGACCAGCGCCTTGCGCCAGCGGGCGCTGAGTCGGGCGTCCGCGCTTCCGCGGTCCACGGCCCAGGCAGCGAGCGATGCCGCCACGACGCGCGGACCGGCATCAAGCCCGCTCGGATCAAGCGCCGCCAGGACCTGCACCGGCCGGGCGCTGTGCGGCTCATCGAGCACGGGCCCGTCGAGCCCGAGATCGGTGAGCAGACTGATCGCCCGGCCCCGATGCGAGTTCAGCAGCATGAGACGCACTTCCTGGCCGATGCGTTCCCGGCTCACACCCCGCAACTCGGCCGCGTCGTGCCTGATCGCCTCCGCCGTTCTTTCCTCGATCGTGAACTCGAAGCGCGCCGCGAAGCGCACCGCCCGCAGCGCCCGCAGATGATCTTCGCCCAGGCGAGCCGCCGGGTCGCCGATCGCCCGGATCACCCCGGCACGCAGGTCCGCCTTCCCGCCGACGTAGTCGATCACCTCTCCGCTGAACGGGTCCATGAACAGGCCGTTGATGGTGAAGTCGCGCCGCCGGGCGTCGTTCTCGGCATCGGTGAAAGTCACGCTGTCGGGCCGGCGACGGTCCGCGTAGCCCGACTCGTTGCGGAATGTCGCCACCTCGACCGTGCAGCCGCTTTCGCGCACCAGCACGACTCCAAAGTGTTCGCCGACCGCCTGCGTGTGACGGAAGATCTGCCGCACGCGCTCGGGCCGGGCGTCCGTCGCCACGTCGTAGTCCTTCGGCGCCAGGCCCATGACCTCATCGCGCACGCAGCCGCCTGCGAGCAGTGCGACGAAACCGTGTTCGCGCAGCGTGCGCACGATCGCCCCCGCCGCCTCGCGCGCCGGCGAACGGGAAACCGATGTTGAACGCCGGCCGACCATGCCGGGCAACTGTAGGAAACTCCGTGGCAAGGCGCGAGGGCGTTGACAGACGAATGGTCGTGCAGGAGAGTACTCGCACTCCAGGCCCCTGCCTCCGAAGCGAAGCGCCGCGAGCAGGACAAACGTGAGCGGTCGAGCCGAAGTGCAGTTGCCTGCCGCCTCGCCCTGTCGTGCGGCGTGTCATGCCTGCGGCCTTGCCCGTCGATTCTTCAGAACCT
>CAADHA010000100.1 GCA_900696685.1 uncultured Planctomycetota bacterium | reverse complement strand
TCAAGCAACTCGGGGACGCCCTGGCCGCGGGTGGCGATGGTTTCGAAGATGGGTCGGTTGCGGGCGACGTCCATAAGGTCGCGCACGAGGCTGGCCTCGCCGGGGAAGTCGGCCTTGTTGCAGACAAAGAGGTCGCCGATTTCAAGCAGGCCGGCCTTGTCCATCTGGATGGAATCGCCCATGCCGGGCACGAGGACCACGGCGGTGCGATCGACGTATTGGCGGATGGCGACGTCATTCTGCCCGGCCCCCACTGTCTCGACGAAGAGCGTGTCGAACCCGGCTGCGCCGATCAGGCCGATCACGATCGGCAGAGTCGCGTAGTCTTCGCCGGTGATGGCGAGTGAGCGGTAGAAAATGTTCTCGTCGAGCGTGTTGAAGTCTACGCGCAGGCGGTCGCCGAGGAGGGCGCCGTTGGTGATGGGGCTTTGCGGATCGAATGCGACGACGGCGAGCCGGCCGAGGCCAAGGCGAACGAACTCGCCGGCGAGGGAGGCGACGAGTGTGCTCTTGCCGGCGCCGGGGGCGCCGGTGATGCCGATGACCCGCGAGGGTCGGCGGAGGGAGGCGCGATCGGGGCGAAGAGACCCGTCGTGCACGAGGCTGATGGCGCGAGCGAGCGCGGCCGTAGGATGCTCGAAGACATCAGGCGCGGAGCGAGGGCGCGTGGCGCGGCGGACAGACTGGACGATCTCGGTCATGCTCGTGCCGGTGTGGTGAACCTCGCGCACGCCGGACTCGATCATGGCGCGGACGTCTTCGTGTGGGATGATGCCGCCGATGTTGATGACCATGTCGGGGCGGCCGACGGAGCGGCACTCGTCGATGAGACGAGGCACGAGCACGAGGTGGCTGTTGCTCATCATCGAGGCGGCGAGGCAGTCCGCGTCCTCGTCGCGCGCGGAGATGGCGAGCGAGCGCGGAGTCTGCCAGAGTCCGGAGTAGATGACGTGAACGCCGCTGTCGCGCAGGGCGCGCGCGATGAGTTTGACGCCGCGGTCGTGGCCGTCGAGGCCCATCTTTCCGAGGAGGACGCGCGGGCGGTGGTCGAGGTCGGCACAGCGGTCGGCGCGGTCGATCTGGAGTGCGCTCTCGTCGGGCGTCTCACCATGAAACTGGTTGTGTGCGGGAGACATGCCGTGACCTCGGGAGCGATGGAGCGCGGAAGGACCGCGTGATGCGGCGGCGCATCAAAGGTTCAATGATGCCTGAATGGGCGGGACAAGTCAAACGGGTGAAAGGCCTTAAGGCGCGCCGAGGAAGCGGCGAAGGGCGTCGGCGACACGTCGAGGCTGCTCGACGGCGGCCATGTGGCCGGCGGCGGGGATGGTTTCGAGCACGGAGCCGGGGATGGCGGCGTGCATCGCCTGCGAATCGCCGGGCGGGGTGACGATGTCTTGTTCGCCGACGATGATGAGCGTGGGCACATCGATGCGCGGCAGGTCGGGCGTTGAGTCGGGGCGGTCCGCCATGGCCTTAAGCGCGGCCGCGACGCCGCGTGCATCGGCACTGAGCATGAGCCCGTGCCAGCGGGCCTTGAGGCCGGGCGGCGCATGGGGCGAGAAGAGTTTGTCAACCATCGCGTCGGCAACGACGGCAGAGCCGTGCGCGAGGACCTTCTCGGCGGTGGCGAGGCGGGCCTTGCGGGACTCCTCGGTGTCGGCCGCGGCGCGCGTGTCAATGAGGATGAGTGAGGCAGTGCGACGGCGGAACCGGCGAAAGAACTCGAAAGCGATGTACCCCCCCATCGACATGCCCGCAACGGCGACGGGGCGATCTTCGCCGATTGCGTCGAGCAGGGCGAAGCAGTCGTGGACGTAGCGCAACATGGAGACGCTGTCGCCTGCTTCGCTGGCTCCGAAGCCGCGCAGGTCGGGGATGATGAGGCGGTGGTCGGCCTGCAGGAAGTCGGCGACGGGTTCCCACATGGCGCCGCTGAGGGGGAAGCCGTGAATGAAGAGGATGGGCGCGGCGGACTCAGGGCCGAGCACTTCGCAGTTGAGTCTGAGGTTGTCGACGGTGTGGTGCATGGCGTTGCTCCCGCGCTGCGCGCTTCGGTCATCCGGATACTTCGCCGGCCGTGCGCTGAATCAGCGCCCATGCGGCCTCGACGTGATTCTCCTGCGTGCGTACTGAGCCAATGCACAGGCGCAAAGCGTAGCGGCCGCCGAGTTTCGTGTGCGTGAGGTGAATTGCGCCGCTCTCGTTAAGACGGCGCAGGAGGGTCTCGCTCGGACCATCGCCGGCCCGCAAGCGGAAGCAGACGAGGTTGAGGCTCGGCGGCGCGGCGATCTCGAAGCGATCATCCGCCTGCACGCGCTGCGCAAACTGCCTCGCCAGCGCCACGTGCCGGCGCACATGCGCCTGGATGCCATCCACGCCGTAACTGCGGAGCACGAACCAGAGTTTCAATGCGCGGAAGCGCCGGCCGAGAGGAATGTGCCAGTCGCGATAGTTCACGACGTCGGCCGACTGCGCTGCCCGCAGATATTCGGGCAGTATCGATAGTGTGCGCACGAGGCGCTGCGGCTCGCGCACAAACAGCGCATCGAGATCGAAGTTTGTGAGCATCCACTTGTGCGGATTGACGCAGAAGGAGTCGGCGAAACTGAGACCATCGGCGATGTGTCGAAACTCGGGGCATGCCAGTGCGGTGCCGGCCATCGCACCATCGACGTGAAACCATGCGCCGGCCTCTGCGGCGATCTCGCCGATCGCGCGCAGGGGGTCCATCGCCAGCGACGAAGTCGTTCCCATCGTGGCGCTGATGAAGCAGGGCGTGCGGCCGGCGGCACGGTCGGCCGCGATGAGGTCGCGCAGGCACGCGGGGACCATGGCCCCATTCGCATCTGTTGCGACCAGGCGCACGTTCTCTCGGCCGATTCCCGCGATCATCGCCGCCTTCTCAATGGATGAGTGTGCCTGGTCGGAGGTGTACATCGTGAGGTGCGCGCCCGCCTGTGCCAGGCCGACGGCATTGCCGCGGTACCCGATCGCCTGCTCGCGCGCAGCGAGCAGAGCGCAGAGCGAAGCGCTCGACGCGGTGTCCTGGATCGCTCCCGCTGCCTTGAAGTGCTGCGGCAGCGCGAGCAGATCGACAAGCCAGTCGAGGACAAACGACTCGAGTTCCGTCATCGCCGGACTGCATGACCAGAGCATGCCGTTGACGCCGAGGCCGGCCGAAAGGAGTTCGCCGAGAATGGCCGGGTATGAATTGTTTGAAGGAAAGTACGCGTAGAAGTTGGGCGACTGCCAATGAGTGATGCCGGGCATGATGCGGGTCTCAAAGTCGCGCCACATCGCTTCCCACGATTCGCCCTTCTGAGGCAGGGGCGCCTCGACGCTGCGGCGAACTTCGCCGGGAAGGGCGCGCGACAGCACCGGGTACTTCTCGCACTCCTCCAGATACTCTGCGATCCAATCGATAAGATCGTGTCCGGCATGGCGGAACTCTTCGGCCGTCATGCCCAGCCGCGCCGGCTCGCTCCGTGGTGTTTCCCGCATGTCCGGATTGTTGGATGGTATTTCGCGGGGGGCGCGTGAGGCCGACTCTTCCCCGGTACCAGAGTGCGGCGGCGTTGGCGCCCGGTTTCCCCAATAATGCATCGCCCATGATCCTCACAAACGCGAGCGCTCGAACACGAAGCCTTATTGCCCTGGCCCTGCTTGCGCCGGCACCGACACTTGGGGTGCTCATGGCGATGCACTTCCTGCCGGGCCCCGCCGGGCAGGCGATCTACGGCCTCTCCAAGGCGTGGATTCTCCTGCTGCCCCTGCTCTGGCTGCTGCTTGTTTATCGCGGTCCGATCCATGTCACCTCACCGCTACAGGCGCGCGGCCTGCCGCTGGGCCTCGCGTCGGGGCTGCTCATCAGCGCTGTCATCGTCGGAGCGTACATGACGCTCGGGGAGGCGTGGATCGATTCCGAGGCTCTGCGCGCCGTGGCTGAGCGCAACGGCCTGACGGTGGAGTCGAAGTACATCGCCCTTGCAGCCTACCTCTGCTTCGTCAATTCACTTCTGGAGGAGTACGTCTGGCGGTGGTTCGTCTTTCATCACTGCGCTGTGCTTGTCTCGAAGCGGCCGGCGGTGCTCCTGTCGGGCCTGCTCTTCACCGTGCATCACGTGTTCGCACTGGGACTCCAGTTCGACTGGCGCCTGACGCTGCTCGGCTCGATGGGCGTATGCATCGGCGGAGTCGTGTGGTCGTGGCTGTATCTGAAATACGAATCCGTCTGGCCGGGGTGGGTCAGCCACCTGCTGGTGGACGTGGCGATCTTCGCGGTGGGATGGCGCGTGCTTTTCGTCGAGAGCCTGTGACGTGCATGTGTACCCCGGTAAAGCGACGCTTCGAGAGCACGGGCCACGCCGGTGCGCCAAGCAGGACGTGCGAGTCCGAACGTTGTTTCACTCGACGACGTATTCACTTGGCCGCAGTGCCTCCCTCGGGGCAACGGCACTTAACGGTTTTCACACAGGTTCTTCGAGAGAGATCAGAGTCCAGGCGCTCATCACAGTGGCTCACAGGCAGAAAGTCAGACCGACTGGGCAGCCGGAGTCCGATTGAAAGCCCGCCGACACGGAGATCCGGATGGAGTTCTGCATGTCCGTGACTGCGGCCACCTCTCCTGTAAGGATTCCGGCATGAAGGCGAAACCCGATCGCAAGCCGGTGAAGTGGCGTCTGAAGGCTGGGGCGACGTGGCACGATAAGCTGCACGGGGAGCATCCGAGCCACGGGCGCGTGGTCGAGTTGCCGCCGGCGCAGCAGAAGGCCGGAGCGAAGACGCTGCTCATTCGGCGCCCGCTCGACATCAATGCGCTGGTGAGGCAGGTGCCCAAGGGCCGGCTCGTCACCGTGACGCAGATTCGCGAGGCGCTGGCGAAGCGAGCCGGGGCAGACAACGCGTGCCCGCTGACCACCGGCATCTTCCTTCGCATCGTCGCCGAGGCAGCGGAGGAACAGCGGCGCGAGGGACGCAAGCGGCTGACGCCGTGGTGGCGGGTGATCGACGGCTCAGGCGCGCTGCGCGAGCGCTTTCCCGAGGGCGTCAAGGCGCAGGCGGTGCACCTTCGGGCGGAGGGGCATGCAATCTCGCGTGGCCGACGCAAGCAGACTCACCTCGTCGAGGATTTCCAGGATTCGCTCGTTCGGATAGGCGTGGATCATGGGCGCTCAGAAGTCGCGCGGAGACTAGGATGATGGCGCTTCCATTCGCCATCGTTGCCGGCAGGGGGAGAACATGTCGCAGCACACGTTCATCAGCAGATTTCTCATCGCGTCCGCAGCCGTCGCCATCGTCGCTACGGGAGAGGTGAGCGGCGATGTCAATCTCGGTCACGTGGTGACCTTCGGCGACAGCCTGACAGACAACCAGACCATCCTGCCGCGCTACACGGGCCTTCCGGCGACGCTCTACGGCCACGACCCGATGCAACTGGTGTTCGACAAGAACCACCGGCCGGGCAACGAGTTGTCCGACTATGCAGTGGCGGGCTTCACGTCGTCGCAGGTCGGCCTGCAGATTGACCTCTACCAGTTCAACGCGTTCTTCGGATTCGAGCAGCACGCGACGCTGTTCCAACTGGAGATGGGCGGCAACGACCTGCTGAATAACGACTCGCTGCTCTACAACAACGCCCCCGGAACGAACGGCTCCGCAGACCGCGTCATCACGGACCTGATCCGCAACTGGCGCCTCTCCGCGCAAGACCTGGCGAGCACGGCGCGGCGGGATGCGCGGGCCGTCGTGTGGACCATTCCGGACATCACTCTCACGCCGCGCTACTGGCAGGCGCTGACGCCGACGCAGGAGGCGAACCTGCGCGCCCACACGCAGCGGGCCAACCGCTTTATCCGGGCGCTGGGGCGGTTCGACAACGTCGCGGTGCTCGACGTATGGGCGATTCTGCGGGAGTTGGCGGCGAATCCGCCGCGCCTGGGCGAGGTGCAGTTGCTCGGCCCGCCGCATCATGGCGAGACGACGCACCTCTTCGCCGACGAGATTCACCCGACGGCGGTAAGCAACGCTCTCATCGCCAACGAGATCATTGCGTTGATGAATCAGAAGTGGGATGCAGGCTTCGAGTTCTACTCCGAAGCGGAACTGATTGATTTTGCGATCAACGGCGGGTGGCGCATTCCTTCGCCGGGCGGGGCCGCGGTGATCTTGATCGGCGCCTGCATCGTCGTTCCAGCGCGGCGGCGACGGGCGGCATGATCCCGCCGGACTTCACGTCGCGCCTCGCGGCCATCGGTGTTGAGATCGAACCCGGCGAGGCCGCACGCCTCGACGCTTATCTCAGCCACCTGCTCGAGACAAACAGGAAGTTCAATCTCACGGCGGTGCGCGATGAGGCGCAGGCGTGGGAGAGGCACATCCTTGACAGCCTGACGCTGGTCGGGCCCGTTGAGGGCGCCGCGGCACGGGAAGTGGCCGACGTGGGCAGCGGCGGCGGGCTGCCGGGCATTCCACTGGCCATCTGTTTACCTGAGGTCCGGTTTACGCTCATCGAGGCGACGGGCAAGAAGGCGGCGTTTCTGCGCGAGTGCATCCAGCGTCACGGTCTGGCCAACGTCGAGGTCGTTCAGGAGCGGGCGGAAACGGCGGGCCAGGACCACCGGCGATTCCGCGAGCGATTCGACGTGGTGATGGCGCGCGCGGTCGGGCCGCTGCGCGTGCTGGCTGAGTTGACAGTGCCGCTGGCGAAGGTTGGCGGCTTCGTCTTCGCGGTCAAGGGTGAAAGGGCGGAAGGTGAACTGGCGGAAGCGAGGGCGGCTCTGCACGCACTGCACGCGGCGCATGCACGGACGATCGCGACGCCGACGGGTCGCATTGTCGTCCTAGAAAAGTTGCGCAAGACGCCGCGGATGTATCCGAGGGCGCCGGGTGAGCCGAAGCGCCGGCCTCTTTGAGGCGAAGGCGAAAGCGGAGATCGGGCGCTCGAGGAAGGCCGGTGCGTCAGCGAGGACGACTAATACACCAGCGCGAGAACTTCTTCGATCACGGCGATGGCCTGGCGGAGGTTGAATGGCTTCTTAAGGAAGCTGTCAAAGCCCGACATGCGGAGTTGATGCGTCTGGCCGTCGGTGAGTTTGGAACTCATGCCGATGATCTTGGTCATCTGGAGGTCGTCCTGCGAGCGAACCATTTTTGCGAGGCCGCGGCCGTCGATGCGTTCGAGGTCGATGTCGGTGAGGAGAACGTTGGGGCGGAAGCGCTCGCACTCGATGCCCGCGCCGAAACTGGTGATGGCGGAACGGACCTCGTAGTTGCCGTGCTCGGTGAGGAGTTTCTGGAGGGTGTCGACGATCTCCTGCTCGCCGTCGACGACGAGGATGCGCGTCTGGCCGCTGACGAGTCCGTCGAGAGGGATGCCGTGCTGCTTCATGAAGCGGATGAGGCCATTGAGGGGGATGCGCCGGTCCTTGGAGCCGGGAATCCGATAACCTCGCAACTGACCTGAGTCAAACCATTTCGAGACTGTTCGCGGGGCGACGTTGCAGATCTTGGCGACTTCCCCGGTCGTCAGCACATCTTTCTCGCGCGGCATAGTTCTGTCCCTCGATGAAACCGTCGCAACCCGTGAAACCCCCCGGGCATGAACAACAGGCAACATCGGAACAAACGGCAGTCGGGTTGAGGGTTGAAAGCCCCGGCAACGCAGAGTTGAGGGCAACGGCGGCTATCGGGCCATCGCCGATTCGCGCTCGCTCGCTTCCACGACTCGTTCGAGTTCGTTGTCGGTCATCCAGGGCAGGTCGGCGAGGCGGCGGCGAAGGGAGTCGGGAAAGGGGCGGCCGGCCCGCTCATGAGGCGGACGCGACTTCCAGCGCCGATGCATCCAGAAATACTGCTCCGGGGCGGAGCGGACCATCTGTTCGATCGAGCGTGTGTACCGGGCGGTGATGAAGTAGAGAGGATCGGGCTGGTCCTGCCAGTCGGCCGGCTCGATCACGTCGGAGAGATCAATCTCGTAGCGAAAGCAGTCGGGCCGCAGACGCCGCGCCATGCCGCAGAGGATCGGCGTGCGGTAACGCATGGCGAGCAGTCCGATGGACTTGTAGGCGGACGCAAGGCGGCCGAAGAAGGGAACGAACAGGCCGCGGTCGCCGGCGTTCTGGTCGGCAATGAAGGCAACGCGGCGCCCCTGCTCGATGAGTGAAGCGGCGTGTTCAGTCGCGCCGAACTTCGTGAGAATCGTCATGCCGCGCTTCTGGCGCACGTCGAGGAGCCAGTCATTGATGCGCGGCAGGTCGAGGGGGCGCGCCAGGGCGGTCACGGGATACCCCACCGTGGCAAGCGTGAATCCGAGCAACTCAAAATTGCCGCAATGGCCCGAGAGGAGAATGACCGGCGCTTTGCCCGTAAGGTGCTCCATTGCGTCGCGCACCTCGCCGAATCGCACATAGTTCGGCCACGTGGAGGGCGTAATCAATCGGGGCGTGAAGATCACCTCGGCCGAGAAGGTCTGGAAGAGGTGGCGCATGGAGCCGCGTGCAAGTCCCTCGAGGCGATCCGCATCGAGTTGCGGCCAACTCTGCCGCAGATGATCGAGGCAGCGCTCGCGCCTGCGTCGATCGAAGCGGTACCACAGGTCGCCGACTGATCCGACGACAGCCATGACCTCATCGACCGTGAAGCACTGCATCGCGGTGCCCAGCATGCGCAGGGCCAGGTAGGCGGCCTGGTTGACGAGAAAGGATTCGTTGCGGGCCACGGCTTTGTGTCGAAGATCGACCGGCGTTGCCGGCTGACTCCATGAAAAGCCCCGTGCGCGGGCACGGGGCGGGCGATGCGGAAGGACCGTCTGCGGCGCGCAGTTGCCGTAGTAGCCGATCAACGTGAGCAGCCGGTTCTGGTTGAGAACGGGGATGGAGAGGCGCTCGGCCCGCGAGAGGTAGTTCTGGTAATCGTCATAGAACTGCCGCTCCTGGCGGTAGCGCTGAATCTCGGGCGGGGTGGCATCGTTGCGCGGCGGGCGAGGCAGAGCGGGCTCGACGCCGAGGACGACGTAGTCGAGATCGCCGGCAAACTCGGTGCGGATCACGCCGCCCCATTCGCGTATGCGGTTGCTCACGATTTCGGTCTCGCGGTCGCTCGGACCGTCTTCCCCGTCGAGGTCGAACCGGCCGAAGAGGAAGAAGGCGTGCTGTTTGCGCTTGTCGTAGACAGGATTGATGATGAGGTCGCCCTCGACGACGGCGCGGCCCGGCGTGGAGCGGATGATGCGCGCGGTCGAAGTCGTGTCGCCGATGCGGGTCACCTCGATGGTGGCCTTGCCGGGTGGGACGCGACCCTCGGCGTCGGGCCTCATCTCCGAAAGCGATCCGTAGACGTTGAAGGTGATGCCCAGCACGAGGTGGTCCTTGCGACCGAGGTCGATGAACACCTCGTCGTTGCCGGCGAGGCGCACGATCGCGCCGTCCACGTCGTCGCGGTTGCTCACGGTGGTCTCGCGGACGCGGCTCTGAAGCGAACTGACGGTGTCGGAAAGTTCAACGATGGTGAGGTCGCGTCGTTCGATCTGCTCGTTGAGACCGGCGATCTGCTGCTCGAACTGGCTGCGGACGTCGCGTACGCGCTGCTGCATGTCGCGTTCGGAGGCCTCGATCTGCGCCTGGTAGCGGTCGGCCCGCTCCTTGAGCCGCTGGATTTCTGCGTTGAGCGTGGCGAAGGCGAGTTGCTGCTCTTTCTGCTGGGATTCGCGCCGGGCGACTTCTTCACCGACGCGGGTGAGTGCGGTCGCAAGTTCGCGCTCGAGGGCGGCAATGCGGTCGTCGCGGTCGCTCACCTGCGTGCGGAGGGTGGTGACGAGGCCGGTGAGGGATTCGCCCTCGCGCAGGCCGAGTTGCTGAAGTTGCGTGCTGAGGCGCGCGGGAGAGAGATTCTGGTTGCCGGCCACGTCGCGCATCATGGTCTGAATCTGCTCGCGGAGATACATGACGACGCTGCGGTTGGCGGCGAGGGCCTCGGACTTGAGGCGGTTGATGTCGTCGCGATTGCGTTCGTCGCCGCGGATGAACTCGCGTGCCGCACTTTCGGCTGCCTGGCGCGCCTGGGCCTCCTTGTCGGCCTTCGTATAGAAGAGCATGAGCAGGAGCAGCAGGGTGATGGTGAGCATGATGAAGATGACCAGGGCCACCAGCACGCCCATTCCGCTGTTCGATCGTGACGCCATGATTGAAACCTCCTGAGGTCCGAACCGGCAATCGGCTCGGCCTGAGTCAACGGCTCCGGTGCCGCCGGGCTTGCCAGAATCCCGCGCGGCGCATCCCCCACGGACCTCCAGGAGGCCCGCGTGGGTCCAACACTGTCGCGCCCTCAGGCCGCGTCGTCAAGTGTCTGCAGGTGGGGATTTTGCATCCAACGAACCGCTGGGGGCGTTCTTTGAAGAGCATACCCCGCGAGCGCCCTCGGTGGCATCCGACGCCTCTCTCCCGAAAACGGGGTTGAGCACCTGCATGCGGGGCGAGGATTTCTCAGAGAATTCGCGGCCGGCTCGCTCCGGAGCCGCTCAGAGTCTCACCGCACTCACGCCGAGCAAGGCGTGCTGGAGCAGGCTTGCCAGCCCGAGGAAGGTGAGGAAACTCACCGAATCAGTTACCATGGTCAGGAAGATCGTCGAACCCGTCGCGGGGTCGTACTCCCAGTAGTCCAGGAGCAGAGGCATCGCCGAACCGACCAGGCATCCCGCCCCCACCGAAACCGTCATGGCCACGGCGATGATCACGCCCAGCGTCCATGGCACCTGCTGGAGACCCGCGAGCGAGACCCCGGCGACCACTGCGCCGACCACCGTCCCGACGAGCAGCCCGTTCAGCACGCCGACGGTCACTTCGCGCCGGACCAGCGGCCAGGAGCGCCGACCTCGCACTTCGCCGAGCACCAGGCCGCGCAGGGTGACGGCAAGGCTCTGCTGCCCGGCGTTGCCGGCCTGATTGGCGATCACCGGCATCATGACCGCGAGAATGGCAAGGTGGGCGATGAGATAGTCAAACTGGAGTACAACAACCGCGGCCACCATCGACGTGAAGACGTTGATGACCAGCCAGGGGAAGCGCCCGCGGAACTTGCGCCAAACGCTGCTGTAGACCGCCTCGCCGACACCGGCGCCGACCATCTTGTATGCATCTTCGGTGTGCTCGGCCCGGATGATGTCCAGGACGTCGTCCACCGTCACTACGCCAAGCAGCCGGCGCGACAAGTCGACGACCGGCATTTCCGTGTAGTCGTATCGCTCGAAGGCGGCGGCAATGTCCTCGCGATCGGTTTCGGGCCTCAGGTAGTCGATCTCTTCGTCGATCAGGCCGCGAACGGGGTCTTCGGCGGACGCGGTCAGGAGAGCCTTGGGCGAGATCGTGCCGACGAGATGCCGCCGCGCGTCCACGCAATAGACCTGGTTGAACTCGATGTCATGCTGGCGGCGGAGGGAGTCGATCGCTTCAGACACGTTGGCGTCCTGGTCCACGCAGACGAACTCGGTCTTCATCATGCCGCCCGCCGTCTCGGGATCGAATCGCATCAACTGCTTGAGTTGGACGGCGCGGCGAGGCTCGATGTCGTCGAGAATCGGCTCTCGCTCCTCTTCAGGCAGAGCCTGGAGGATGTCCACCGCATCGTCGGCCTCCATGCGGTCGAGGTAGCGAGCGACGGTGGCGGGGCCATAGTCGGTAAAGACCTGCCGGAGGATTTCGGCGGCCCAGTGCGTCTCCATCGCGGCGAGGTCCGCGGCCGCGTCATCCTCGGGAAGGCGGACAACGACGTTGGCGGCTGCGTCGGAGGCGATCTCCTCGAGGGCATCGGCGGCGTCTGCCGGCTCGAGGGCGGTCAGCGCCGGCGCCAGCACGTCGAGGCTCACTTCCTCCGGCTCGGCGAGGAGTCGGGCGACCTCCTGGTCGCGCGTCGAGTCCGCCGTAACGTCTTCGAGAACTGGGCGGGCCGCATTGTCGGATGTGGACGGCGATGCGACATCATGGGCCGACGACGCCGCGTCGGAAAGGGGCGGCGCAGGGCTGTCGGAGCAACGCGGCGGCGTCCCCGCCTCGTCGCCGTGCGCCTTATGGACGGGATGGACCTTGTCCTGCTCCGGCGGCATGGTGAAGAGTGTAGGTCGATGAGTGCGGCGGGCTGAGTGCGAGCATGCGCGCGATGCGCTGTGGTCTGGCGTAGGCCACCCGCCGCACCTCATCAACATGCCGGCGCCTGACGATGCCCAGCCGGGCTGTACTCATCACGGCCGGCCTACCGTTGCGAGGCCATGCGGCGGAGATTCATCGGACAACAGTTTCTGATCCTCCTGCTCCTCGCGCTCCTGGGCGTCTTCCTCATCTGGCCCGTCGCGCTCACGGTGCGCGGCGCTTTCATGGACGCCGACGGCGGCTGGTCGCTCGAGCCGCTGCGCCTGGTCTTCACCGATCCGGCGCTGCGACGAGGTCTGCTCAACTCCGGGCTGATCGCGGCGGCGACGACGGTCGTGAGCCTGCTCATGGCGCTTCCCCTGGCGGTGCTCGCATCGCGTTACGACTTCTTCGGCCGGGGCGCTCTGGGCGCGCTGGTCCTGGTGCCGATGGTGCTGCCTCCCGTCGTCGGCGCAATCGGGATGAAGCACCTGCTCGGCCGTTTCGGCGCGATCAATGCGCTGCTGGGCACGGACTGGGACGTACTCGGCGTCGGCCGATTGTGGGGCGTGGTGCTCGTGGAGGCGCTGCACCTCTATCCGATCGTCTATCTCAACGCGCTGGCGGCGCTGGCGAATCTCGATCCGACGCTGGAGGAGGCGGCGCGGAATCTTGGCGCCTCGCGCTGGATGCGCTTCCGCCGCGTGATGCTGCCCCTGATCCGTCCCGGTCTCTTCGCCGGCTGCACAATCGTCTTCATCTGGTCGTTCACGGAACTCGGGACGCCGCTGATGTTCGATCTTCGGCACGTCCTGCCCGTGCAGGTGTTCTATCAACTCAAGGAGATGGAATCGTCGGCGCAGCCTTACGCGCTCACGGTCGTGATGCTGGCGTCGGCGATGCTGCTCTATGTCGCGGGCCGGGGCCTCTTCGGACACCGCGGACACGCGATGTACGGCAGGGCCTCAAGCCGTTCAGAGGCAAAGCGGCTGGGCCCGGTCGGGGCGCTCGCGGCCTGGGGCGCGTCTGCTCTCGTGATCGTGCCGGCGATCCTGCCGCACCTGGGCGTCGTCGCCGCGAGTCTGAGCGAACCCGGGCAGTGGTACCGCTCGGTCGCGCCGCAGGCATGGACGACGGAGCACTATGTTCACGCCCTGGGCCACTCGCTGGCGATGGGATCGATCACCAATTCCCTCAAGTACGCAGTCCTTGCCATGGCCGTCACGCTGGTGGCGGGCACGGCGATTGGCTATCTGATCGTGCGCGGGCGGGCGTACGGCGGTCGGCTGCTCGATGCGCTGGCGATGCTGCCCCTGGCGGTTCCGGGGCTGGTGCTGGCCTTCGGTTACGTGGCGATGACGCTTCATCCGCCTTTTTCATGGCGAGGCGAGGGCGCCGGCTCGGGCGGCTTTCAGGCGTGGCTGGCGCCGATCATGGCACGCTTTGACGTGCTCGGACCCGAGGCCGATCCCATGCTGCTGCTGGTGATCGCCTATGCCGTGCGACGCCTGCCTTACATGGTCAGGTCGGTGACGGCCGGGCTTGAGCAGACGCCGGCCGACCTGGAGGACGCGGCACGAAACCTCGGCGCGGGACCGCTCCGCGCCTCAATGGTGATCACGCTGCCGCTGATCATGGCCAATCTCATCGCAGGCGGGCTGCTCGTCTTCAGTTTCTCGATGCTCGAAGTTTCCGATTCGCTCATCCTGGCACAGCGCGAGATCCACTACCCGATGACCAAGGCGATCTACACGCTGCATCAGCGCCTGGGCGACGGCGAATACCTGGCCTCGGCCATGGGCGTGTGGGGGATGCTGCTGCTGATGGTGACGCTGGCGGGCGCGTCGGTGCTGATGGGACGAAAAGCCGGTGCGCTGTTTCGCATCTGAGGCGGGAGCGTACTCCAGGCTCGCGTATGAAGGTCTGCGGAAAGCGGAGTCTGAACCCAGTTCTCCGGGGGCGGACTAACTTGCGTCGGAAACCGCAGATGGCCTCGGCCGGGCGCCGGCCCACAGGGCCATGAACTCGGCGCGCGTGCGAACGCACAGACTCTCGTAGATGCACTTGGTGTGGTCGTGGATGGTGTGCTCGCTTCGTTCAAGGCGGCCGGCGATGTCGCGCTTGCTCAGTCCCTGGGCGAGAAGTTCGGCGACCCGCCGCTGCCCGGGCGTGAGACGCGCCAGCAGCGAGGCAGCCCTTGCACGATCTCCGTTGGTCGCCTCGAGGTAGAAGTATTCGGCCGCGCGCCAGGCCTGGGTGAGCAACGCCCGACGGCCCGCGTCCTCCGCCAGCGCCCGCTCCTGCGACCAGATGGAAAGGAAGAATGTGCGGCTGCGCCCGTTGCCGGATAATTCGGCCGCGAGCGGTCCGCCGACGTAATCGAGTGATTCGACGCCGAGGCGGCGCCAGTACGCCTCCATCGTGCGCTTCTGGTCGTCCGTGTCATAACGATGGCGCGTGAGCCGGCCGCAGACCAGAGACGGCGCAGACTGAGCGACCATCCCCGGCGTGACGCCCGCGTCGGAGAGAGTGACCATGAATTGCCTTTTCCACCGATCGATCGCATCAGCCTGGGCGGCACTGACGCCCAGGTATACGCGCTCCCAGGTGGCGTCGTCGGCCCCTGTTCCGTCCCACAGGGAAACGATCTGCCGCGGAGCGAGGTGACGGCGTACGGCCTCGGCGGCTTCACGAAGCCACCCATCGGGTGTGGATTCGTGGACCCGGGAGAAGGCGATGATGCAGTCGGTCAGTGCTTTGAGTTGGTCCCGCTGGTCGGTGGTGGCGACCATTGATGTGTCCCCTGACAGATGTGGAGCGCCCCGGAACCGGTCGCCGTCAGTTGCGGCCGGCGCGTGGCGATGGGCGAGCCGTATCCTGTGAACCGTTGGGCGATGCACGGTATTTCATACCGGGATGCGATATCCGCGTTGCAACCGTCGGGCGATTCGCTCCTCACCCCCCCCGCCGCTCCAGCCTACCATCGCTTCATGTCCGTTTCGGATCAGCACCTCGATCGCCTCCTTCGGGGCATTGCGGCAGTCTACACCCGGGCCGAGTTGGGACGCAAACTGGAGGCGTCGCGGCGCGCCGGCCGGCCCCTGCGTGTCAACCTCGGCCTCGACCCCTCCAGCCCGGACATCCACCTCGGGCACACGGTCGTCCTCGGCCTGATGCGCCGCTTTCAGGATCTCGGCCACGTCGCCGTGCTGATCATCGGCGACTACACGGCCCGCATCGGCGATCCCTCGGGCAAGACCAGGACTCGACCCATGCTTACCGAGGCGGAGATCGACGCCAATGCCCGAACCTACCTGGAACAGGCCACGCGAGTTCTGGATGCCGATCCGAAGCGCCTGGAAGTCCGCCGCAACAGCGAGTGGCTCTCGAAACTGACCTTCGCCGACACCCTCCGCCTTGCCAGCCAGATGACCGTCGCGCGCATGCTTGAGCGCGACACATTCGAGAAGCGCTACAGGAGCGGCCAGCCCATCGCCCTGCATGAGTTCCTTTATCCGCTGATGCAGGGGTGGGACTCAGTGTGCATCAAGGCCGACGTCGAGCTCGGGGGGACCGATCAGACCTTCAACAACCTCGTCGGACGCGACTTCCAGGTCGCCAACGGCCAGGAGCCGCAGGTCGTCATCACGATGCCCATCCTCCGCGGCCTCGACGGGCACGAGAAGATGAGCAAATCGCTGGGCAACTACATCGGCGTGAGCGAGAGCCCCGACGACATGTTCGGCAAGACGATGTCGATCCCCGATGCGATCATGCACGAGTGGTTCACGCTGTGCACGGCGATCGATCCGGCGGAGGTCGCTCTGCTCTGCGATTCGACTCGCACGCATCCGCGCGAGGCGAAGGACCGGCTCGCGCGCGCGATCGTCGAGCGCTTTCACGGCCCGGCGGCCGCAGAGGGGGCGTCACGGGAGTTTGCCTCGCGCTTCAGCGCCGGCAACCTGCCCAGCGATCTCGAAACACGCTCGGTGGCGAAGGGTGAGATGGTGCTCGTCGATCTCATCCGCGAAGTCGGCTTCGCCGCGAGCAACAGCGAGGCGCGGCGGCTGGTAACCCAGGGGGCCGTGAGTGTTGATGAGACCAGGGCGACGGAGGCAACGGCCCCGGTGCACATCGGCAACGACGGCATTGTCCTGCGCGTCGGCAAGCGCCGCATCTGCCGCGTTGTCGTAAAATGATCGACAGGTCTCCCTTCCCGAGGAGCATGATCCATGAACCGAATCCACCGCAGCGCCTCCGCCACGCGCATCATTCCTTCGCCCGTCGGCGCATTCGTCCTCACGCTTGCCTCCGACGGCTCGCTCCGCTCGCGCTGGCGCGAACTCTCGGAGTTGCGCGAAGCGAGCGAACGATCGCACGGCAACTCGACGTGGCTTGACGACGTGGCCGAGCGGTTGCGCGCCTACTTCGCCGGACGTGGTGTACCGGACTGGTCGGACGTGCCGACGCCCGACGGTCCGCCCTTTCACCGCGCGTGTTGGGAGGCGTGCCGGCGCATCGGTCACGGCGAAGTGATGACGTACGCCGATCTCGCCGAAGCGGCCGGCTCGCCGATGGCCTCGCGCGCCGCCGGACAGGCGATGCGGTCCAATCCCCTTCCAGTGATCGTCCCCTGCCACCGCGTCGTGGGAAGTGGCGGACGCCTGCACGGCTACGCCGGCACCACCGAAGGCGACAGCGTTGCACTGCGCATCAAGCGCGGCCTTCTGGAACTTGAACGGCTCGCGATGCCCCTCCTCGCCGGGCGATAGCGTTAGCCGCAGAACTGCGGGGCCGGCGCAGTGTCCCGGCACACCCTGCGCCCTGCGTCAACGCCTGACGCCTCTGCTGCTCGTGCAGACTGGCGCCTGCGGTTGACTTGCGCGCACACACGCTTGCATTACTTCTTCGGCGCGCCTGCCTTGATCTTCGCGCGCATCTCGTCGTCAAGTTTCTCGAGGCCGCCTTCACTGCGGACCACGATCGCGGTGTCGGGGCTGACCATCACGACGATGAAGCGGCCGGCAGCGAGGGCCTTGCGCAGGTCGGGGCGCAGGGCGATGAGGTCGAAGTAGGCGTCGGACCCGAATGTGATCTCGATCGCCTTGGCTTCTTCGGTAAGGCCGGAATCGACGAGGTAGCCGGAGACGAGGGCGAAGGTGCGGCCGTCGATGCGGCGGACGCTAAGGAAGGACGTGTTGACATTCTGCTCTTCGAGGGCCTGCGCTTCGCGTGCGCGGGCCTGGCGGGCTGCGACGCGGAAGGCTCGCTCGCCGGCGGCATCGGCGGGAACGCCACCGCCGCCTCCTTCCATACCGCCGCCTCTGCCGCCGAAGAAGAAGTCGCTCTCAAAGCCTTCGGCCGCCCGATCGCGCTGCAGGGACTCGGCCTCGCGCAGCGATTCGTCCGTGACGACCCGCCTCACTGTGTCAAGCGCCGGCGCCGTGCTGGCGGGAATCTGCATCGTCAACGGTTCTGCTCTCTCCATTCCCATCGGACGATCCGCAAGCCGGCTATCGCGCAACTCGGGCGCGACCAGCCAACTCGTGTAGGGCGTCTGCAGACTGTACTTCGTAGCAAGGTCAACAATCTCGCGCACCATCTCCGTCGATTCGCCGTCGAGGCGGATGCGGTCGATGAGGTAGGCGATCTTCCGCCCCGCCCAGAGGCGCGGCACGTAGGCCGCATCCTCCACCGGCTCGAATGAGACATTCGGCCAGGTGTACTCGATCTCCTTGCCGCCTCGCTTCGCCTTGAGCGTCACGCGGCCCTTGACGGCCTTCTCAAACTGCCCGGCCAGGAGAATCTGACGCCCGTGATACAGGTCCCCCAGCGTCGGCGGGTACTGCTCGGTAATTACCGCATCGGGCAACGTGAGGCGCAGGTCGGTGAGCACCGGCTCGCTGAAGACGGAGAAGAAGTCGCCGAGGCTGTGCTCGAGATTCTCGCCGGGCTGGACGTAAGTCGGTATGCCGCCGTAGCCGGTTGCGAGTGCATCGAGAAGTTTGGTGTTCACATCATGTCCGACGCCGAATGGGAAGAGGCGAACCGATCCGCGAAAGTCCTTCGTCTCGCGCGCGAACATGTCCTCGATGACCTCGCGCGTCTGATCGCCTTTCCCGTCGGTAAGGAAGATGATGACGAAGGGCCGGCCGGCGGCGCCGGCGTCGCGCAGGCCCAGCGCGGCCTTGAGAGCATCGTTGATATTCGTGCCGCCGCTGGGCTTGAAGGTCTTGATGCGCCCGATCGCCTCGTCGCGGGCGGCCTTGTCCGCCTGGCGCAGTTCGCTGAAGACGAGATCGAAGCCCGTCGAGAAGCGCACGATCGAGAAGCGGTCCACATCCTCCAGGCGGTTGACGCAGTAGGAGAGGGCCTGCTTTGCCTGCTCCATCTTGTCGTCGCTAGCCATCGAGCCGGAGGTGTCCACGACGAAGACGTAGTCCTGCGGCACCGGCACGGCATCATCCCAGATCGGCTTGGGGGCAAGCAGGAGCAGGAAGTGCCCCGGCTCATCCCCGCTCTCGCGGTACGCCACGACGGAAAGCCCCACGTCGCGCTGCTGCGCGTCATAGAGCAGAATGAAGTCGTCGGCGAGGCTGACCTTGTTGCGCTCGAACGCCACGCGGGCTTTCGTGTCGCCGTCGCGGACCACTTCGACCTCGTGCGTCGGCGACCAGATGCCGCGCAGCGGCGTGCTTGATGAAAGCGTTACATCGAAGCGCACTGTGCCGTGGGCGATGCTGTTCTCGCCGGGCGTGCGCAGGGGATACTGGTATCGCCACATCTCGGCCACGGTGTCCGTTACCTGCTGATAGGAGAGTTGAATCTCCGTCGTCGCCCCCGGCTCGATGGGGAAGATGCGGGCGCGGAGCAGGCGCCGGCCGATGAACTCGATCAGCCCCGGATCGCGGTTGCCGCGCACGATGCGCTCGTAGATCTCGCGGGCCTTGTCGGCGGGGAGAACCTCGCCCTCGACCATCTTGCCGTTGAATGTCATGCGGAAGTCGGTCAGGTCCGCCCCTTCGGGGATCGGGAAGATGTACGTCGCCTCAAGTCGCTGGCGTGAGGTGTTGAGGAAGGTCTGATTGATGGTGGTAAGGGCCACGCGGTCGGTGATACCGATGCGCACGAGGTGGTCCTCGATGCGCAACGGATTGGGCCGTGCGCCCTCGACAACGAGCACGCCTGACGCCTCCGCGGTGGATACGTGCATGAGGATGAAGAGCGAGGAGCACAGGGTCAGGGCGATGAGCAGACGGGTACGGAACTTCATGGCAGCCTCCCGGGAGCGGGCGTGAGCCGCCCCCATCCTCTAGACGCACGACCCGGCCTCCTGTTAGCCCGAATCGGCGATTGCCGCCGCAAATGGTGATTCCGGCGGTCGACGACTATGATCGAGCCGATGCCGGGCCATGTCGCCCGGCGTGTATCGGGGGCCGTAGCTCAATTGGGAGAGCACTGCCTTTGCAAGGCAGGGGTTAGGGGTTCGAGCCCCCTCGGCTCCATTCGACTCCGCGGCGGTGCATGGGGTCCTTCCCCGTGCGGACGGCGCGCACCCGGAGAGCACCCCACGATTCGCAGAGCCTCATCGCGGGCGTCGTCGTATCTCCATCAATCCAGCTTGTACTCCCACCCCTTGCGGTAGGTCTTGCTGATGAAAGCGTTGGCGGATTCGTTGTTCGTGAACTTCATCGAATCGGGGTTGTAGAGCAATCGCCCGCCGACCTTCTGCGCCACGCAGCCCAGCAGAATCATCTCGGTGAACGGCCCGGCGTAGGCGAAGTTGCTCTTGGGGAAGTCGTAGGGCTTTTCGCCGGTGCAGGCGAGGTACCACTCCTTGTGATGACCGTCGGCGGAGCGCTCGATCATCTGCGGCGCCTTGCCGAACTCCTCGTGCCGCGCTGCGGGGAGTAGTCGCGGCGGGGCCTTGGCGTTCGGCAGGCAGATCATCTTGCCCTTGCTGCCGATGTACAGCGCGCCCTCGCTGGTCATCTGCACGTCGGCGGCGAGTTCTTCGGGTCGATCCGGCTTGCGGCCGCCATCGTGCCAGTAGAGCACGAACGCAGGGCGGTCGCCCGCCGCGGGGAACTCGTAGCGCACGGTGCTGGCTTTGTTGTACATCTCGCCGTCACCAATCGGTTCGCCGGCGACGAGTTCGACCGCGGTCGGGTAGCCGGGGTTCATCGCCCAGTAGACGGGATCGACCTCATGGCAGGCCATGTCGCCCAGCGCGCCGCAGCCGAAGTCCCACCAGCCGCGCCAGTTGAAGGGGTGATACAGTCCGCCCCAGCGGTCGGCGGGGTTATGGCGGTACGGACGCTCGGGCGCCGGGCCGAGCCAATTGTCCCAGTCCATCGTGGAGGGGATTGCTTCTGCGCCTTCAGGGCGCGGCAGACCCTGCCGCCACCACGGCCGATCCGTCCACACGTGCGCTTCCTTCAAGTCGCCGATGGCGCCGCTGCGCAGGTAATCGATGGTGAGGCGGAGTTCTTCGGAGGCGTGGCCCTGGTTGCCCATCTGCGTGGCTAGTTTATATTTCTTCTGCGCGAGCGTGAGTTGCCGCGCTTCCCACGGCGTGTGGGTGAGGGGCTTCTGCGTGTAGACGTGCTTGCCGAGGCTCATCGCGATCATCGTGGCGGGGAAGTGATGATGGTCAGGCGTGCCGACCATCACGGCGTCGATGTCCGCATGATGCTTGTCGAACATTCGCCGATAATCTGTGAAGCCCGCGGCGGAAGACCAGCGTTCGACGGCCGGACCCCAGCGCGTCTGGTCGGGATCGGTGAAGCACGGGCAGCCCGCGCCGAGCGCGGCGAGGGGCGCGATGTGCTGTCCGCCGGCGATCCCGCCCACGCCGACATACGCGACGTTCAGGCGGGCGTTGGCGCCGAAGATGCGCCCATACGACGATGCGGTCATCGCCCATGCGGTCGCGGCGGCGGAAGTCTGCAGGAATTGACGGCGAGTGATGGTGCAGCGGATGGTGTTCATGGTGCATCACTATACCGCCCGGCAAGGCCGCGGGGCGAGGGAAACCAACCCGAAGTCATGGCTGGGCGCTGTGCCCCAGGCGACGCTCCGATCGCGCAGGGTGGAGTCCAGGGCTCTGCCGATTCCTCAGCGACCACAGGGAATCGGAGTGACTTCAGGGACGGGCGATCGTCGCCATGCCCGGCGCCGCGGCGGGGCGAGCGATCGCAGAGGCGATTAGGTCTCGTGCAAAGGAACGCGCAACAGAAAACAAACGGGACAGGTACATTTATTTCTGCCAGAAAACCTCGTGTAACTCATTGATACTCAACGACATAAAATGTACCTGTCCCGTTTGTTTTGCCTAGGCGCCGGGTTCATCAGGCCTGAGCCAGCGGCGCAGGATCGGGCCGATCGTCAGACCCTGCACAACGATTGAGAACACCACCACGACGTAAGTCATCACGAGGATCGCGTCGGTCACGCGGCCGTCCACGTGCCCCCTGAGCGCATCGCGCATGGCAAGGGCGAGTGCAACGGAGATGCCGCCGCGCAGCCCGCCCCAGGTGAGCAGTTTGACCGCATGCGGCACCCGGCGCGGCCGCGGCAGGATGCTCATCGGAATGCCGACGGAAATGAACCGGGCCGCGAGCACCGTCGGCACCGCCAGCACGCCCGCCAGCACGTACCGCCCTTCAACGGTGAGGACCAGCACTTCCAGGCCGATGAGCACGAAGAGAACGGCGTTGAGAATCTCATCGACGAGCTCCCAGAAGGTGTCAAGGTGCTCGCGCGTCCTGTCGGACATGGCGAAGGAGCGGCCGTGGTTGCCGATGAGCAGGCCCGCGACGACCATAGCGATCGGTCCGGAGAGGTGCCAGACGTAGGCGACGCTGTAGCCGCCTGTCACGAGCGCAAGGGTGATGAGGATCTCGACCTGGTAGTTCTCGACATCCTTGAGCATGCGATAGGCGATGAGGCCGATGACGAACCCGAAGACGGCGCCGCCGACGACCTCCTTGAAAAAGAGCATGGCGACGGAGGAAAGTCCGACAGGCTCATCGCCGTGCCCCGCGCCGGCGAAGCCGAGCAGAGCGAGAAAGACGACCACTCCCACGCCGTCGTTGAAGAGCGATTCGCCGGCGATCTTTATTTCAAGATCATTCGGCGCCGCGATTGACTTGAGAATCCCCAGGACCGCGATCGGATCGGTCGGCGAGATCAGGGCGCCGAAGAGCAGGCAGTGGATGAGATCGGCGGGCATGCCGACGAGTTGGAAGATGCACCACGTCGCGCCGCCGACAAGGGCCGTTGAGATGACGATGCCGATCGAGGCAAGCGTGCCGATGACGAGGCGATGGCGGGCGAGATCGTCAAGGTTGATGTGCAAGGCGCCGGCGAAGAGGAGGTAGCCGAGCATGCCGTGCAGGAGCGTCTCGTCGAAATCGACGGATTCGAGGAGGTGCTCGGCCGCATCGCGGACGGCTGGAACGAACGCGCCCACGACGATGAGCGCGGTGGAAAGGAACATGGCGAGAATCATCAGCCCGATGGTCGTCGGCAGACCGAGGAAGCGGTGATTGACGTAACTGAACAGGGCCGCGAGGGTGATGAGAATCGCGATGATCTCAAAGAGGCCGATGTGTTCCATGGGTGGGGAGTGTATGCGGAGAGGTCAGGTCCGGAGCCACGCCCACGATGAGGCTCTGCGAATCATGGGGTGCGTCAGCATGCGACCGATCAACCTCTGCGCCCACCGCGGAGACTTCAGTCTGCCGCGCGGCTGAGGATGGTTGAGCCGACGATCGTGCCCGCGGCGCCGATGGCGAGGAGGACGGCGCAGGGCAGGAGCATCTCAGTGAGCGAGAAGCCGCGCCAGATCGCGCCCTCGAGCGCGAGCACGCCCCACTTCACCGGGCTGAAGTGGCTGAGGGTCTGCAGGACGGGCGGCATGAAGGCGAGGGGGATCATCCCGCCGCCGAAGAGCGCCATCGTGACGTTGGCCCCCCACGCCGCCCCGCCGACCGCCTCTTCGCTGCGTCCGATCACGCTCATGAGCATCATGATGCCCACGAAACAGCACGCGACGCACACAACCGCCAGCGCGAGCAGCAGGTAGTTTCCAGGCCTCATTCCCAGCGCCAGACCCAGCGCGATCATCAGGACGTTCACGCCGATGACGGCCGCGAAGCATGCTGCGCCTTTGCCAGCGAGAATGTGAAAGCGCGCGATCGGCGCGACCTTGAGGCGCGCGAACGTTCCCTGCGTGCGCTCGCGCACCATCGTAATGGCGAAGGAAGCGGCGCAGGCGAGCACGCCCCAGAGCATGGCGGAAGGGAAACTGATGTCCCAGGGGGAGCGGATGCGGTCAAGAAGTTCGTTGGGTCTCTTCGGCGCGGTAACGTCAATCATCTTGATCTCGACGAGTCGCATTGCGGGACGGCCCTCGCCCCCGCCTTCGGCTTCCAGCCCTTGGTTGAGTGCATCGAGCGAGCCGAGAAAAGTGTCGAGCGTGCCCATGAAACCGCTGAGCAGCAGTCGCGCCTCGGGCGTGAGGTCTTCGCTCTCGAGGATTTCGCGGCGGGTCTGTTCGAGCATGGGGCGAATGGAGTCGGGGTCCATGAAGCGTTCGCCCATGAGTTCGCCGCTCGCCTGCATGATGATTCCCTTGAGCAGGCCTGCCTCCGAGGAGCGCGAGGGATCGACGCCGAGTTCGATCGCGGGCTGCTCCATCCACATGATGCCCGCCGTCTCGCCGAAGCCTGCGGGCAGGCCGATGAAGCCGAGCAGCCGGCCGCGCCGGACGGCGTCGATCACGGCGGCGCGGTCGCCGGCGTCGGTGCGCACCTTGACGTTGCCCGTGTCTTCGAGAGCCTTGATGAATCGGCGCGACATCTCGCTCTGATCCGAGTCGATCACCGCGACTTCGAGTTGGACCGACTCGGCATCGGTGGAAAAGGACGAACTCACGTAGCCGAACAGCACGCCCATGAGCACGGGGAATACGAGGATGAAGAAAAAACCGATCTTGTCATGCGCGACGATGCGCAGGTCCTTGACCGCGATGAGCAGTATGGCACGCATCAGTCCCGCAGACTCCTGCCGGTGAGGGAGAGGAAGACGGTTTCCAGGTTGGGCCGCGTCACGTTGAGCGTGGCGAAGATCACGCCCGCGCCGGCGAGGCGGCTGACCGCTTCGAGCGGACGTTCAGACATGAAGCAAAGGTGGAGCCCGTCGAGCGCCGCGGGAAGGACGGAGGGATCGGGAGGCGGCCCGGCAAGGTCGGCCGCCACCATCGACGCCCCGCCGTGCGCAATCACGAGCGAATCGACCGTGTCGAGCGCGAGCAGCCGGCCGTGGTCCATGATGGCGATGCGGTCGCAGAGGCGCTGCGCCTCTTCCATGTAATGAGTGGTGTAGATGATGGTGCGGCCTTGCGCCTTCAACTGCTCGATGCACTCGAAGATGTGGTTGCGCGACTGGGGATCGACGCCGACGGTCGGCTCATCGAGCAGAAGGACGGGGGGATCATGCACAAGGGCGCAGGCGAGATTGAGGCGGCGCTTCATTCCGCCGGAGAAGGTCCTGACGAGGTGTCGCCGGCGGTCTTCCAGCCGGGCGAAGCGCAGCGCCCAGTCGATGCGGGCGTTGAGTTGTTCGCCGGCCAGTCCGTAGAGGGCGCCGAAGAAGGCGAGAATTGCGCTCGGCAGAGAGGACGTCGTACAGCGCGAGCGACTGGGGCGCGAGTCCGATGAGGCGGCGGACCGAAGCACCTTGCGCGATGTCGCGCCCATCGATGGTGACGTGCCCGCCGTCGGCCGCGAGGGCGCCGACGATGATGCTGATGGTGGTGGACTTGCCGGCGCCGTTGGGCCCGAGCAGGCCGAAGGTCTCGCCGCGCCGCACCTCGAAGGACACGTCCTGCACAGCGTTGAGATCGCCGAAGGACTTTGACAGGCGCTCGACGACAATCATGGCGATCTGCGCGTCTCTCGCGTCGCACATGGACGGCCTCACTCGAAGAGAGGCGTGCTTCGCAGCCGCTTCGCCTCGGTCCCGTCGTGCAAGGTGAAAGACCCGCCCGGCAGCATGCACGCGCTGCCCCACTTGCCGTCTTTGCGCAGGGCGTACATGGTTACGTTGAAGTTGGGCCTGCCGGCGCCGGTAAGCAACGAGCGGCGCTTCGTGTGGTCCGCGATCCACTGGAGGGTTTTGAGGCAGGCCTCCCGCGGTTCGAGGCCGGCGGCCATATGCTGGACGGTCTGGAACGCGCCACAGGACTGGATGACCGCCTCGCCGCGCCCCGTCGCGCCCGCCGCGCCCACCTCATTATCCACGAACATCCCCGCCCCGACGATCGGCGAATCGCCGACGCGGCCGGGAATTTTGTAACTCAATCCGCTCGTTGTCGTACACGCGCCGACGTCGCCGGCCGAACTCAACGCCGCGCAGTGAATCGTGCCGTAGTGCCACGGGATTCCGAGTTGCTCGGCCATCTCGGCCCGGGCATCGCGCTCAAGGTGCTGCTCCTCGTTGAGCCAGTCGTCGTCGGTGTTGAGGTTCTCCTTCCACTTGAGCCACGCTTCGCGGGCGCGCTCGGTGAGAAGGTTCTCCTCCTTGAAGCCGTGCGCTTTCGCAAACGCCAGCGCCCCCGCGCCGACGATGAGCACGTGATCGGTGCGGCGCATGACGCGCAGGGCGACCTGAGCGGGGTTGCGGATGTTCTCGATGGCGGCGACGGCGCCGGCCTTGTGCGATGGGCCATGCATCACGCTGGCGTCGAGTTGCACGACGCCCGCTTCGTTGGGCAGGCCGCCATACCCGACGCTCATGTCGCCTGGATCATCTTCGACCAGCGTCACGCCGGCGACGACGGCGTCGACGGGGTCGGCGCCGCGCTGCAACTCCTCCATTGCCCTGGTCACCGCGGGCAGGCCATTGCCGCTGCTGATGACGACAGGTCCGGCGCGGCGGGCCTCGCGCCGCCAGTCGCCGCGCGTGGTCGCGGCCGAAGCCGGAGTGGACTTCAGCATCAGCGGGACGGCCGCCGTCGCTCCTGCCGCCAGAAATGTGCGTCGATCGATATCGCTCATGGCGAGAGCGTAGCGGCAACCCAGGCGCATCGCCATGTCCGGATGCCGCCGCCGCGAGACAAGTCGGACCCGACCCGTCGTATACTTGATTCAGAGATACCCACCAAGGCCGCAGGAAGACAGGACGTATGCTCTTTCGCCAGATTTACGACGACCGCCTCGC
>CAADHA010000099.1 GCA_900696685.1 uncultured Planctomycetota bacterium | reverse complement strand
GCGTTGAGCCGCCCTACCGCGGGCCCTTGGGCAGACCCAGCAGGCGCTCGCCGATGATGGTCCGCTGGATTTCCGAGGTGCCGCCGGCGATGGTCTCGGAGAAAGCGTCCAGATAGGCGTAGCCCAGACTGTGGTCGCCCATAACCCGCGGACCGTCGACGCCATAAAGATCGACGGCCGCTGCTGTGACTCGCTGGCTCAATTCCGAGAAACTGAGGCGGACGATGGAGCCGGAAGCGTCCGGCACGGCGTCCTCGCTGTCCAGCGCCACGCGATAGGCCGTGGCGCGCACCGCCGCAGCGTCGGCGCGCAGTTGCGCAAGACGGCCTCGCATCAGCGGGCGCTCGCGAGGGCAGTCTCCCAACATCCGGTCGATCTCCATCGTCAGGGCGATCAGCAGCCCGAGACTCGCAGTGCCGCGCTCGAAGGCCAAAGTCGACATCGCCGTGCGCCAGCCGTTGTTCAGCCCGCCCACCACGTTCGACAGCGGGATGCGCACGGCGTCGTAAAAGACCTCGCAATACTTGTAGGCGCCCGCCATGGTCCGGATTGGGCGCACCGTGATCCCCGGCGCATCCATGGGGCAGATGACCCAGGTCAGGGCGCTGCTGGTCCGGGCTTCAGGATCGGTCCTGACCAGGAGTTCCTGCCAGTCGGCGATATCGGCGTAGCTGGACCAGATCTTCTGGCCTTGCACCACCAGCTGATCGCCTTCCACCCGACCCCGCATGCGGACGCTGGCCAAGTCCGAACCGGCGTTGGGTTCTGAGAAGCCCTGGCACCAGATCACCTCGCCGCGCAGGATGCGGGGCAGGTGGTAGGCTTTCTGTTCCGCCGCGCCGCAGGCGATGAGCGTGGGCCCGGCATGATTCAGGGCGACAAACAGCGGGTCCAGCGCTCCGGGCGCTCCGGCCCGAGCGCATTCTTCGAACCATATGATCTGCTTGATCACCGAGAGGCCGCACCCTCCAGCCTCGCTCGGCCAGGACAGGCCAGCCCAGCCGCCCTCGTACTGGGTCTTCTGCCAAGCGAGCGCGAACGCACGCGCGCCTGGGCCGTCCAACGGCGCCGGCCGGGCCGGGACATGGGCGGCCAGCCAGTTGCGCGCCCGCCGCCTGAAGGCGTCGAGATCGGCGCTCACGCGGCGTCTCCCCAAACGGCTTTGGCTACGGCGCGCGCCTGGATGCTCGCTCCGCCCAGTTCGCCGGCCAGCGCGCGCAGCCGGTAGGTCCACAGATGCAGCGGGAACTCCAGGGTCAGGCCCATAGCGCCCGAGAACTGATGCAGATCGTAGGTGAAGGCGGCGATGCGGCTCTGGGCGAAGCCGGCGGCCAGGGCGGCGTCGGCTTCGGTGTCGCTCCAGGCGGCGCGGCGGGCCAGCCAGCGAACCGACTCCACCGTCTCCGCCGCCATGGCCAAGCGATGCTGGATGGCCTGGAAGGCGCCCAGCGGGCGACCGAACGCATGGCGCGTCTTCACATGCTCCAGCACCACGCCGAGAGCCGCCGCCATGGCGCCGGCGGCTTCGGCGGCCAGGCCGACACGCCAGCGGCGGCGGATAGGAACCGCGTCCACGACCGCCTCGACGACGCGGTCTTCCGGCGACTGAAGCCGGCCGTACGGATAGGCCATCAGGCTCTCGACGGGCGCGACCTGTTCGGGCCTGACGCTTAGAATTTCAGCGTGATCGCCAGCCAAGAAAACAAGTTTCCGGGCCACAGGCAGGAATCGCGCAGGTCCGCCGGCCTTTCCCTCGAGAAGCGCGATAGGACCGCCGCCGGCCGGCAGGACCGCCGCCGGAGCGACCAGGGCCGTGGCGGCGGTCTCGACCGCCCACGGAGACCGGGAAACCCGCTCGACCACCAGCGCCGCGTCCAGGGGACCGAATCCGTCCTCGCGGGCGATGTCCAGGAAACCGGATTCGGCCAGCAGATCGGCCAAATCCTGGGAGTAGGCGCTGGCGACCGGTTCGACAGGCGGCGCACGGAAATCGGCCAGCACCTGATCCAGGGCGGCCAGGACGCTGGCCTGGTCTTCGGACGGCTCGAAGTTCATCGCTTCGGTTCTCCCGGAAGTTCAAGCCAGCGGCGGGCGATCAGGTTGAGCTGGATTTCGGCGGCGCCCGACGCCACGCCGGCGGCGATGGCGCGCTGGTGATGGGCCAGTTGCACCGGGTCCGCGCCGATGAGGCCGTCGGGCAGGAACTCCGTCAGGAAGTCGTTGACGCCGTTGTCCGCCTGGACCACCGCCCAGCGCGCCACGCTTGGGAAGGCGTCCGCCGGCAGGTCGTGCGCCTTGGCGTCCACGACCCGATAGACCAGCATGCGCGCCGCCTCGCACAGCATCAGGGCGCGCGCGGCCCGTTCCTGCACAACGGGATCGGCCCAGCGGCCTTCGGCCTTCAGCCGCGCGACGCCGCGGTCGAGCATCCGGCGGGAAAATTCGTAGCGGGCTATCCCCGTCCGCTCGTTCTGAAGCGCGTAGGTGATGATCTCCCAAGCCTGGCCTTCCTCGCCCAGTCGGTTTTCCGCCGGAACGAAGACGTCGTCGAAAAAGACTTCATGGATGTCGCCTTCGCCGATCAGGGCGGGAATCTGTTTCACCTGGATGCCCGGGGAGGACATGTCGGTGAGCAGGATCACGATGGCCGACTTGCCGGCGGGTCCATTTTCGGAGGCTGGGACGCGGGCCAGGAGGAAACAGGTGTCGGCCTTGCCGGCATAGGACGTCCAGATCTTCGCCCCGCTCACACGATAGCCGCCCTCCACCGGCGTGGCGGTGGTCCTGAGCGCCGCCAAGTCCGAGCCGGCGCTGGGTTCTGAAAACCCCTGGCACCAGATGGCGCGGCCTTCGCGGATCGGGGGCAAGTAGCGTTCGAGCTGGTCGGCCGTGCCGAAGCGCATAAGGGCCGGGCCGATCCAGTTGACATTCATGTACTGGGCGCCGCGCGGTTCGTTCGCCGCCCACATCTCCTCACCGAGGATGAATTGGCGCCAGACCGGCGCATCCTGACCGCCATACTTGGCGGGCCAGTTGGGGACCAGAAGCCCTTTTTCCGCCAGGAGGGGACAGAAGGTCCGTGAGTAGTCCGTCTGGAAGTCGCTGCCGGGCCCATGCACGGCCAGGGCTTCCCAATCGGGGGGCAGGGTTGCGGCCAGCAGATCGCGAACGCCCTGACGATGCGCTTCCTCTTCGGAGGACCAGCCGAACTCCATTCAACAGCCCCCGGATGCGCTCAGAAGCGCGGTGCGGATCTCATGCTTCAGCACCTTGCCGGTGGCGTTTCGGGGCAAGGCGTCCCATTGGACGACCGCTTCGGGGTGCTTGAAGGCCGCGACCTCCTGTCCGGCCAGCCAAGCGCCTACGGACGCCACGTCGTGGCGGACGCCTTCCTTCGTCACCAGGACCGCCCAGGCTCGCTCTCCCGTATCCGGGTCGGGCAGTCCCACGACGGCGGCCTCGACGATATCGGGATGCTCAAGCAGCACATCCTCGACTTCCTTGGGAGAGATGTTCTCGCCCTTGCGGATGATGATGTCCTTGGCCCTGCCGGAAATGACCAGATAGTCGTCGTCCACCCAGCGGCCGATGTCGCCGGTGCGATAGAAGCCGTCGGCGTCGAACACGGCCGCTTCGTCGGCGGGGTTGACATAGCCGACCAGCATCTGGGGGCCGCGGGCGAGCACTTCGCCCTCGCCCGGCCGCGCAGCGGGGTGTTCGGCGAGGCGGACTTCCGCCACGCCAGGGCGCCCATCCGTGTCGGCCGCGTGCGCGGCGTCGTCGGGATCGAGCACGCCCACCGTGATCACCGGCACTTCGGTCGATCCGTAAACGCGCGTCACCACGGCGTTCTCGAAGTGCTCCGAAGCTTCCCGAACCAAGAGCGGCGGAACCGCCGCCCCGCCGCAAATGAAGACCTTCAGGGTCGGCAGGCGCGTGTTCTTGCGTCGAGCCGCCTCCAGCAGGCTCTCCAGAAACGGCGTGGCGCCGGCCATATGGGTGCAGCCGTGTCGCTGGATCAGGTCCACTGCTTCGTCCGGATTCCAGCGCTCCATCAGCACTGCCTGGGTATGCAGCAGCAACGGAAACTCAAACGCATAGATGGAGCCGCCGATATGGCTGATCGGCGACGCCACGAGGAACCGGTCGCCCGGCGCGACGAGCCAATGCTCGCCCAGTTGCCGAACCAGGGCGCGAATGGAGTTGTGGCTGTGCATCACCCCCTTGGGGGCGCCGGTGGTGCCGGAGGTGTAAAGCGCCATCTGCACCGCGTCTGGGTCCAGTCTGGGCAGGTCGACGTCATGCCGTTCGCGCAGCAGATCGTCGTAGGCGGTGTGGCCCTGGGCCTCGCCGCGCACCACGACCACTTCGGGCGCCGGATCGAGATCGGCCCGCACCCGCGCCAGCATGGCGGCGTAGTCGTGATTGCGCAGCGTCTCGGGGATGAAAATCATTCGGCTGCCGAGATCGGGCAGCATGTGGAGCAGCTCCCGCGCCCTCAGCGAGGGAAGGATCGGATGCGCGACCATCCCGGCCAGGGTTGCGCCCAGATAGACGACCGCCGCTTCGCACCAGTTGGGCAGCATGAAGGAGATGGCGTCGCCCGGCGCGGCGCGGGCCAGGAGGGCGCGCGCGAGCGCTTCGGCCTCGCGCTTCAGGCCGGCGCAGTCAACCTGCCGGTCGCCGTCGACAATGACCACGCGATCGGGGGTCTGTTCCGCAGCCCGAGCGAGAGCGTCCGCCAGGGTTTCACGCACCCACCATCCGTCGGCGTAAGCGGACGCGGCGCGCGCTGCGTCCCATCGGATGGACCGGCCGCCGATCAGGCGGCGGCCCTTTGTTGCCTTGGCGGTCATCGGATCGCGCGGACGCCTCATCCTCACACGGTAATGTTTCAACCTTACGATCCGCCCGATCGGGGCGTCTTGATGATTGGCGACATCTCATCCGCAGAGAGCGACCAGCCTCCCTGCCGGCGGCCGACCCTCGTTTGCGACGGCCTTCTGTCCCGCGCAAAACATCCGGAGCGCACCGCCGATCCTGTGTCGCGGATATGCTACTTGTGAGTAGCTCGGGCTTGCGGCGCGCCTCTCGCGCGCGCACTATGAGTCCACAAACGGCCCATTAAGGAGGCTGTAGGGAGGCGCGGTGACGTTGATCGAAGCAGAATGGCTTGAGGGTGAGCGGCAGGACGCATCGACCCGCGAGGGCCGGTTCGATGTCGTTCATTCGGACGCGCTCCGGTTCTTTCCGGAGCTGGTGCGCGAGTGCGGAGGCGATCCTGACGCGTTGTACGCCGAGGCGCGCATGCATCCGGATGCCGCGCGTCACGGCGGGCCGCTGCTGGAATACAGCGATTTCGTCCGCCTGCTCGCCTTGGCCGCCGAGCGGCTGGGCGTGCAGGACTTCGGCTTGCGCCTGGCCCAGAGCCAGCGCGGAGGAAAGGTAATCGGCCCGATCGGGGTCGTGATGAAGAATTCCAAGACGGTGGGGCAGGCGGTCGGCTACTGCGCCAAACATATCCAGGCCTACAGCCTCGCCACCCGCGTGCGGTTCAAGCCGAACCGCTCACGGCATATCCTCTTGGTCTCGCTGGAGGTGCTGCTCGACGGCGTGTTCGACACGCGGCAGGTGATGGAGCACGCCTTGTCCCTGGCCAATCTGAACATCATCGATATTTCCCGGGGCGGAGCGCGAGCCCGGCAGGTGCTTTTCCGGCACGAGCCGACGCTGCCCTTGAAGGACTACCGCAGCCATTTCGGGTGCGAGGTCCTGTTCGGCCAGGAGACGGACGGGTTCGTCCTCACGGAGGACGACCTGCTGTGCGAGATCGCGGATCCGGACGAACAGATCTTCGAGATGGCGACCGACTACATCGACCATCACTACCCGCCTTCGACGCCGCCGATTCATGCGCGGGTCAGGGCGCTGGTGCTGCGCTACCTGGGCAGCGAGGACTATACGCACGAGAGGGTCGCCGCCGAACTTTGCATGCACCCGCGCACCTTGCAGCGCCGTCTGCGCGCGGAAGGCATGTCCTTCGAAAGCATCAAAGACGAGGTGCGCCGCGAAGTCGCCCTTCGCTATCTCCAGCAGTCGGACCTTCCGCTTGTCCGGGTCGCCCAGAAGCTGGGATATGCCGAGACTTCCGTGCTGTCGCGCAGTTGCCAGAGATGGTTCGACGCCTCGCCGCAGCAGCTCCGCCGAGCGGGCGGCGCGCCGGCTGTGGGCAAGTAGCCTCCGGCGGATCGGGACCGGCCCAGGCGGTTTACTGTCGTCTGAGGCCGCGCTTCAGTCCCTAGCGGTCAATACCGCCCACGCGGCCTTTCGGTAGCCTCAAGATCTAAAAGAGGATCGAAGAGGCCTTGGTGCAATACCATCCCACTCGCGACCAGCGTAACCTGGCGGCGATGCTGGAGGACGCCCTAATCGCGATCCTGCCGTTGGAGAGGCTCCACACGCAGGCAGGGGAGAGCGAGACGACCTGGTCGGAACTGGAGGCCTTGGGACTCTTCGGCTTGTCCTTGCCGGAGTCGGAAGGCGGCTCCGGTTTGGGCGCCGCCGAAGAAGTCTTGGCGGCGGCGGCGCTGGGCCGGCGGCTGGCCAACCCGTGCGTGTTCGCCCGGCTCGGCGCGGCCCATGCGAGGCGGGGTCGCGGCCGTCTTCCCGCCGGCCCGGTGAGCGTCGCCTTTGCGGGAGGCTCGGGACCTATCGCCGTGCACGATCCACTGGCGCATATCGTTCTTGTTCGCGAACCCGATGGCGCCGCGCTGTACGAGCTGAGCGGCGAAGACCGTGCGGCGATCGACAGTCCGTGGCTGGATCGGCTGGTGCGGCTCGAGAGTCTGTCTGAGCCCTTGGCGACGTTCGACGACGCCGGGCTCTTGCGTCTGAGGCTCATCGATGCGGCCGCGCTGGCCGGCGTCGCGGACGCCGCTTTGCGCGCTGCGGTGGCGTATGCAGGCGTCCGCGAGCAGTTCGGCCGGCCGATCGGAAGCTTCCAGGCGGTGAAGCACCATTGCGCGGACATGGCCGTCAGGACGCGCGAGGCGCTGGATTTGTCGACGTTCGCGGCGGTGGCGATCGATCAGCGCCGTCCGGAGGCAGCCTTCCTCGTCGACAGCGCCTTTGTGTCGGCGGCGACCGCCGCGCTGTTCTGCGCCGGCAAGAACATCCAGATCCATGGCGGCATCGGGTTCAGCGAAGAAGCGGACGCGCACCTGGCGCTGAAGCGCACGCGGCTTCTGACGGCCATTGGCGGCGGCCTTGAGCCGACGCTGGAGCGGTTGGGCGCCGTCGCGGACCTTTCCTCCGCGGCGCCGCCGCGGGCCTGGGCCATGGAATGAGGGAGAATGACAAGGCGATGAGCCAGACCGTGGGACAGGTGGCGATCATCACGGGCGCAGGCAGCGGCATCGGCCTCGGCGCGGCGAAGAAGCTGGCTGAGGCCGGCATGGCGATCGTTGGCGTCGGACGCGATCCCGACAAGCTGAGCGCCCTGGCGCATGCGGTGGGCGACGCCGATCGGGCGTTGTCTGTGTCGGCCGACCTGACCGAGAACGACGCGCCTCGCCGCGTCGTCGAAGCCGCCCTGGAGCGCTTCGGCCGCATCGACTTCCTGATCAACAACGCCGGCGTCGGACGCCCCAAGCCGGTGCACGAAGCGGACGATGAAACCTTGGACGCGGTGCTGGGGCTGATGCTGCGGGCCCCCTTCCGCCTGATCCGGGAGGTGTTGCCCCACCTGAAACCCGGCTCGGGGGTGGTGAACGTCACCTCCACCTATGCCCTGGTGGGGGGCTTGCGAGGCGGCGCCTATTCGGCGGCGAAGGCAGGGATGACGGGCCTGACCCTTCACATGGCCTGCGAGTATGGTCTTCGGGGAATCCGCACCAACGCCGTGGCGCCGGGCGTCATTCCGACCCCGATGACCGCAGGGCGTTTCGAGGACGAAACGTTCATGCGGATGAACAACGACATGACGCCCTATCCCCGACTGGGAACGGTTGAGGACGTGGCGAGCGTCATAGCCTTCCTCTGCTCTCCGGGCGGGTCGTTCATCAACGGCCAGACCGTGGCCGTGGATGGGGGGTGGAGCAGCACCCGATTTCTGTCGGAATACGCGCGCACGGCCGAATGGCAGCCGCCGCGGCCTGCGGACAGCGACTGAGCCGCCCCAGCTTCGTGAAGATGGATTAGGCGAGGGTCGGCGCTCGCTGTGTCGGAGGCGGGGGTGTTTGCGCGATAATGATATACAATGCATTGAATTCTCTGTAAGGGGCGACTATGAACGCTCAACCGCTAGAGGGGCGCCGGGTCGTAGAACTCGGAACGATGGTCGCCGCGCCCTTCGCCACGCACATCCTGGCGCAGCTTGGGGCCGAGGTGATCAAGGTGGAGCCGCCGACCGGCGACACCACGCGGACCTTGGTTCGGGGCGGCCCGAGCGGCACCTTCATCGCCTACAATCACGGCAAGAAGAGCTTGTGCCTGGACCTGACCTTGCCGGAGGGGAGGGAAGCGTTGCGCCGGCTGCTGCGCGGCGCCGACGTCGTGATCCACAATCTGTCGCCCTCCGCCGCCCGCAAGCTGGGCGTGACGGTCGACGACCTGAAAGAGATCAACCCGTCTCTGATCTGCTGCCATATCCGGGGCTATGGCCCTGGGCCGCAAAGCGACGAGCTGGCGACCAATCCGGTGGCGGAGGCGGCCACGGGCGTGATGGAGGATCACCGCATCGATGGTCGTCCCACGCGATTGGGTCCTTCCTATCACGACCAGTTCGCGGGCGCCTACGCCGTGATCCACGTGCTGTCGGCTCTACTGAACGCAATGCAGGCGCCGTCGGGGAGGGCGCGGCAGGAGGGGCAGGGCGTGGAGATCGGGCTCTACGAGACGGGGCTGCATCTGGCGGGGCGCGATCTCGCCGGCCTGCAGCTCAAAAGCCAGCTCTTCGGGCGGCCGGAGCGCGAGGCCGGGGGAGAGTTCGCCATGCCCGGCTACGGCGCCTATCAAACGGCGGACGGACGCTGGATCTATCTCCTGGTTCTCACCGACGCCCACTGGCGCAAGCTGACCTCGGCGCTGGCGATGCCCGAGGCGGACGATCCCGATCTCGCCGGGCTTCGGGCCCGTAAGAAACAGCGCGATCGCGTGGAGCGCGCCGTGCGCCGAGCCGTCGGCGCGCTGGATTACGACGCCGCGGCGACTCGCCTGCGCGACGGCGGCGTCGGCTTTACGGAGGTGATGCCTCTGGAACGGGTGCTGGACGCGCCGCAGGCCCGTCAGCCGGGCAAGCTGCGCCATACGACCTTCGCCGGACTGGATTTCGAAATCCCCGAATTCCCGGGGCGGTCCAGCATCCTGCCGGGCGCGCCGCCGCCCCGTCTTGGGGAGCATTCGATGGAACTCCTGCATTCGCTGGGATACGAGGAAGCGGAATGTGCGGCGTTGCTGGAGGGACGCGCTGTCGCGGTCGCCGATCCGGACGCGCCCGCGTGGACGCCCGTCCGAAACCACGCCTGAACCGGCGATGCGCGGAGGACGCTATGCAGTACAAGACCAAGGAAGAGCAGGTCGCCGACTTCCTGCGGGAAGGCATCATTGCCGGGCGTTTCCCGCGCGGCGCTCGCCTCAAGCAGCAGGAAATCGCCACCCTGTTGAACACCAGCATCACGCCGGTGCGGGAGGCGTTGAAGCTGCTGGCGGCCGAAGGATATGTGGTCGGCGATTCATATCGCGGCGCGATGGTGGCGCCTTTCGACATCGACGCGACCACCGAAATGCTGAACCTGCGAATCCTGCTGGAGACTCAGCTCGTGCGCGCGGCGGTGGAGCGGGCGGACACCAATCATATCGAGGAGCTTCACCGTTTGGCGGAAGCGTTCGAGCGCGCGATAGCCGAAGCCCGCAACGAGGAGGCGCGCGCCGCCAACTATCGCTTCCACCATCGCATGTTCGAAATCGCGCAGATGCCGCAGACGTTGAGCTTCGTGCAAATTCTCTGGGCCCGGTATCCCTTCGATCTCATCAACCGGCTGCCGGGGCGTGTGAGCCGCGCCGCCGAAGAGCACGAGGAGCTGATGAACGCCTTCATCCGCTCGGATTCGGCCGCCGCAATGCTGGCGACGAGGCGTCATATCGAGTCCGGCTGGCTGGAGCTCCAGCACTCGATAAGCGCCGACGCCGCGGCCACCTGATCGCCAACCTTTCCAGAACCCCGCCGGAGAATGACGCATGAGTTCGTCGCTGTTTCTCGTCATGGACATGATGAACGATCTCGTCAGCGAGACGGGCCCTAGCGCGGCCACCTATGGCGTGCAACTGAAGGCGCGCAACGTCCTGGAGAACACGGCGCGCGCCATTGGCGCAGCAAGGGCGGCGGGCGTGCCGGTGGGCTTTGTCAGGGTCGGGTTCTCGCCGGATTATCGGGAATGTCCGCCGGCCTCGCCGATCTTTTCGGGTGCGCGCAAAAACGGCCTCTTCAAGCTGGGCGCGCCGGGGACGGAGGTCCATCCCGCCCTGGCGCCGCGGCCGGAAGACTTCGACATCGTCAAGCACCGCGTCAGCCCGTTCTACGGCACCTCTCTGGAGCCCATCCTGCGGGCCAGGGGCGTCCGTCGGCTGATCCTCTCGGGCGTCTCCACCAATGGCGTCGTGCATAGCGGTGCGCGCGAAGCCCACGACCGCGACTACGAGGTGGTGATCCTCGAGGATTGCTGTGCGGGCGCTACGTCCGAGGAGCATGACTACGCTCTGGCGTGTCTGCGCCGCTACGCCGCCATCACCACCCAGGCCGCCTTCGACTTCGCAAACGAATAAGACGCGTCGCACTGCGGGCCAGCCGCTCGAACCCGGACATTTGCCGACAAAGACATGACCCGGCTTCCGGGGCCGGTTGAACGCCTCCCTCGAAAATGCATGATGCATCACAACGATGCAGCGAGAGGCCCGCGCTCACGACGAAGCGGAGCCCGCGGCGAGAGGGAAGTTGATGATGGACGTTGCTGTTCCGGACAAAGACGTCGGCGCGGCGCCGGCGGAAGGCAAAATTACCCCCGAGGCCATCGACGCCGCCAAGGCCATGATCGGGCTGCAGCTGCGGCCGGAGGGGCCTTATCTGCAGGACGCCACCGAGGACACGATACGCAACTTCTGCAACGGCATTGGCGATCTCAATCCGCTCTATCGCGACCTGGAACACGGACGGCGCAGCCGCCACGGCTCGATGGTCGCCCACCCCATGTTTCCCATGGCCTTCGGCTGGGTCGGGCGAACCCGCTGGGGGCTTCCAGGCGTGCATGGCTTCTACGCCGGCAACGACTGGGAGCTGTTCCGCCACGTCCGTCCCGGAGACCGCATCACGGCGATCGAACGGGTGGTGGGCGTCGAGGCGAAGGAAAGCCAGTTCTCCGGAACCTTGGTGCTCCAATATGTTGAGGCCACCTACGCCAACCAGAGGGGCGAGATCGTCGCCCGGGCTCTGGGCACCTGCACCCGCCATGAGCGCAAGGCTGCGCGCGAGACCGGCAAGTACAGCGACGTCAAGACGCACGAATACACGCCCGAGGAATTTGAGCGCATCGACGAGGCGATCCTGCGCGAGGAAGAGCGCATCACGGGCGGCGAGGTGCGTTATTGGGAGGACGTGAAGGAAGGCGAGGTCCTGCCCGAGATCGTTCGCGGCCCCTTGTCGTTGATGGACACCATGGGCTTCCTGGTCGGCTGCGGCCGGGGCCATACCCACGGCGTGATCCTGAAGAATGCGGTCAAGCATCCCGGACACTTCTTCCGGAATCCCGAGGCGGGCGGCGGCATTGAATACACGGGCATCGGTCACCATCGCGAATCCACGGCCAAGGACGTCGGCGTGCCTGGCGTCTACGACTACGGCCCGCAGCGGTCGTCATGGATGGCGTCGCTGGTCACCAACTGGATGGGCGACGCGGCCTTCCTCAAGCGGGTGCGCACCCAGATGCGCCGCTTCAACACCATGGGCGACTGCACCTGGTGCCGCGGGACAGTGACCCGCAAGTACGTCAAGGACGGCCATGCCCTGGTCGACATCGAGATCAAAGGCGAGAACCAGAAAGGAGAACTGACCACGCCCGGTCTGGCGACGGTCATCCTGCCGTCGCGCAACACGGAGTTCCCGGTCTTCTTCGACGGGGCGAACCTCGATCTCGACCTTCCAGTGGTTCGCTGACGGAGGGTTGGAGGTGTCGAGGGGGCCTTTGCACGGACGGAGAGTGGTCGTCAGCGCCTCCGGCGTCGCCGCCGCCTATGCCGGCCGGCTGCTCTCCGTGTTGGGCGCTGAAACCATTTTGCTGGAACCGCCAGCCGGCAGCGCTCTGCGCTCAGAACCGCCCTGGCTCGATGACGACTCCCGCGTCAGCGCGCTGTTCGCCTATCTCGCGGCCGGCGCGCGCAGCACAGTGTGCGATCTGGATTCCGAACAGGGAAGGACGGCTGCGTTCGCGCTGCTAAGCCAAGCCGACATCCTGGTCGACGACACGCCGCTGGTGTGGCGCTCAAGGCGCGGGCTGGACGAAGCCGCGATCGCGGAACGCTGTCCTCACCTGGTCCATGTGTCGGTGTTGCCGTTCGGCGCGTCCGGTCCCAAGGCGGACTGGGTCGGCGAGGAAATCAACCTGCTGCACGCTTCAGGCGAAGGAAACCTGCTGCCCAACGGGTTGTCCGTCGAGACGTTTCCCGATCGCCCCCCGGTGAAGATCCACGGCCATTTCGCCGAGCTTCAAGGCGGCGTCACCGCCGCCCTGGGGGCGCTGTCGGCGCTTTGGGTCGCGGACGAGGTCGGCGGCCAGTTCGTGGACGTCTCGGTTCAGGACGCCGCCCTCGCCGTCAGCGCCTTCTCCATCCAGCGCCTGGGCGACGGACAGGTGGAGCATCGCAAGGCCCGCTCATTCCGCTATGGCGGCGTGCTGCCCTGCGCCGACGGCTTTGTGGAACTCCTGACTCTCGAACAACGGCAATGGGAAGGGCTCGTAGAACTCCTCGGCCGGCCGGAATGGGCTGCCGACCCGCGCCTCTCCGATCCTCTCGAACGCAGCCGCCGGGGAGCGGAGATCAACCGTCATGTCCGCGCCTGGGCCCGGAGCCGCCGCACCGATGATGTGGTCGCCCAGGGACAGGCCGCGGGCGTGCCCATCGCCAAGTACATGAGTCCCGCCGACGTACTCGGGGACAAGCACGAAAGGGTCAGGGGTCTGTTCGCTCCGGTCGATGTGCCGGGCGTCGGAGTGCTGGACCTGCTCACCGCGCCGTTCCGCTACGGTTCCGAGCCGTTCGCCGTGTCGGCTGGCCCGCCTTCTCTGGGAGAGGACGGATGGGCCGAAGCCGACGCACCGGCGGCCGGCGCCGCCCGGATGCAGGGCTAGACCATGTCGGCGCCGCTCAAGGGCATCCGCATCGCCGACTTTACGGTCCACAACGCCGGGCCGTTCGCCACCCATATCCTGTCGCAGCTGGGCGCCGAGTGCATCAAGATCGAAAGCGCCCAGCGGCCCGACATCTTCCGCAAGCCGCACCCAGTCTATGGGCGCATGGGACCGGCCACTTTCGACCAGGTGGCCTCGAACAAGCTATCGGTGCGCATCAACCTGAAGCATCCCCAAGGGGCAGACCTTGCGCGGCGACTGGCGGCGGTGTCGGACGTCGCTGCGGAAAGCTTCCGGCCGGGCGTGATGCGCCGGCTGGGCCTGGATCATGAGGCGCTGCGGCAGGTGAAGCCGGATCTCGTTTTCCTGTCGATCTGTTCGTCCGGCCAAACCGGGCCGGATGCGCATTTCTCCGGTTACGCGCCTTTGTTCGGGGCCTGGGGCGGCCTGGGCGCGCTGACGGGCTATGCGGACGGGCCGCCGGTGGAAATGCGCCATGTGATGGACCACGCCGTCGGCCTTAACGCGGCCCTGGCGGTCGTCGGCGCGCTGCACAGGCGCCGGGCGACAGGGGAAGGGGCCTTGGTCGACGTGGCGGCGCGCGAGGTAGCCTCTTCGCTGATCGGGGAGGCGCTTCTCGTCGCCGCGGCGGGGGGCGAGCCGACCCGGATGGGCAACGACCACCTCGCCATGGCGCCCCATGGCGTCTACCCCGCCCAAGGCGAGGACCGCTGGCTGTCCATCGCGGTTCGCGGCGATGACCAGTGGCGCGCGCTGGTTCGCGTCATGGGACGGCCGGAACTGGCGGCCGACGCCCGCTTCGCCACCGTCGCTCGTCGGCTTTCGCGGCGGGCTGAGCTGGACGCCCTGGTGAGCGAATGGACCCTGACCGTCGCGGCTGAAGCCGCCGCCGCCGCTCTTCAAGCCGAGGGCGTGGCTGCTCACGTTTCGTGGACGTCCCGCGACATCGCCGACGACGCCCACCTGCGCGCGCGCGGCGCCATTGTCGAGGTGTCGGAGCCGGATGGCCGGACCCGCGCCGCTGTCGGCGCCCCGCTGAAGCTCTCCAAGGGCGGCGACATAGGTCTCACCCGAGGCACCCCGAGGCTTGGCGAACATGAGGACTACGTGTTCGGCGATCTTCTCGGGCTGAGCGCCGAGGAGAGGCGCAGTCTCGAGCGCGACGGAGCCATTTACTGAGAACAGGCGCACGCGGCGAAAAGCTCGGCGCGACCGGAGGATTAGGAGAGGGCGAAATGACGGCAGACAACTCGGACAGCGGCCCCGCGCGCATGGACGGGCGAGTGGCCTTGGTGACCGGCGCCGCGGGCGGCATCGGTCAGGCGGCGGTTCGCACGCTGGCGGAGGCCGGGGCGAAGGTAATCGCCACCGACCTCGCGCCGACCGGCGCCTTCGCGGGCCAAGCAAACGTTCTCTACGAGACGTACGACGTCACCAGCGACAGCCAGACCCAGGCGCTTGTCTCCCGGCTTATCCGGGATCACGGCCGCATCGACGCGTTGGTGCTGGGCGCCGGGGTCATCGCCAACACGACTCTAGCCGACTCGACCGACGAGGAGTGGGAGCGCGTGCTGGACGTCAACCTGATGGGCGTCGTCACGCCGTCTCGCCGGATTTTCCCCAGAATGTGCGAGCAGGGCGGCGGCAAGATCGTGGCCTTGGGCTCGGTCGCCGCCCAGATCGGCGGCGTCGCCTCCGGGCCTGCCTATGTCGCATCCAAGGCGGCTGTGCACGGTCTCTTCCGCTGGATGGCGCGGGCCGGCGCGCCTCACGGCGTGTACGCCAACGTGATTTCGCCGGGACCGGTGGAAACGCCCATGTGGAAGCGCGTGACCGGCGGCGAACCGCCCAAGCCCACCAATGTGCCACTGGGCCGCTTCGGCCAACCCGGCGATATTGCCCAGGCTGTGCTCTTCCTCTGTTCGCCCGCGTCCAACTGGATCACCGGAACCACGCTGGATGTGAACGGCGGTTTGTATCTTAACTGAGGTCGCGATCATGAACGCGAAGGCACCGGTTCTGGGCTTCATCGGTCTCGGCGTCATGGGCGGGCCCATGTGCCGCAATGTGGCGACCCGCCATGGCGCGCCCGTGCATGTGTTCGACGCCGACCCCCGAGCGGTCGAAGCGTTAGCGGACGCCGGCGTCGTGCAGGCGCACGCCATCGGCGAGGTGGCGCAAGCGGCGGACATCGTCTTCCTGTCTCTGCCGGGCGGCGCGCAGGTGCGGGAGGTCTGCCTCGGGCCGCAAGGGCTGGCGATGTCCGCGCGCCCGGGGTTGGTCGTCGTGGACCTGAGCACCACCGGCGTTTCGGAGGCGCGCGAGATCGCCGCCGAACTGGCGAGGCGCGGGGCGAGCTTCGCCGACGCGCCGGTGGCGCGCACGCGGGAGGCGGCGCAGAAGGGAACGCTCAGCATCATGGTCGGCGCCGAACCCGACCTGTTCGAGCGGATCGAACCGTTGTTGCGCTATATGGGCAGCGACGTGACCCGCTGCGGCGGAGTCGGGTGCGGTCAGGTGGTCAAGCTGATCAACAACACCTTGTTGTTCGGCCATGTGGCGGCCTTGGCCGAGCTGATGGTCGTGGGCGAGCGCGCCGGCGTCGCGCCGGCGACGCTGCTGGAGGCGGTTTCGCTCGGTTCGGGCGACAGCTTCGCGCTGCGGAATCATGGGCTCAAGGCGATGGTCCCGCGCCAGTTTCCGGAACGCGCTTTTCCCTCGACCTACGTACTCAAGGATTTGGGTTACGCCATCGAGCTGGCCCGCTCCTGCGGGGTCGAGCCTCACATTCCGGAACAGTCGGCGCGCTACTATCGGGAAGCGGTCGATCGGGGACTTGGGGACAGGTACTTCCCCGTCATCATCGAGCTGGTGGGCAAGCCATGAAAGAAACCCTTCTGAACCTGCGCACCGTCACGGATGGATTGCTCTTTCCGGAAGGCCCCATCGCCCTGGACGACGGTGCGGTCCTGGTCGTGGAGATCATGGGCGGGCGTCTGATCCGGGTGGAGCCGAACGGCCGCAAGCTGGCGGTGGCGGATTTGGGCGGCGGGCCCAACGGCGCCGCTATCGGTCCCGACGGCCAATGCTATGTCTGCAACAACGGCGGCTTCAACTGGAGCACTGCGGCGGACGGCTACATGCGGCCGGTCGGCCGGGCCGACGACTATGTGACGGGATCGATTCAGCGGGTCGACCTGTCGACCGGGCGGGTGGAAACCCTCTTCACCGCATGCGACGGCGAGCCGCTCAAAGGCCCCAACGACATCGTTTTCGATGGCCTGGGCGGTTTCTATTTCACCGATCACGGCAAGACCCATGGCCGGCTGATGGACCGCGGCGCCGTCTACTACGCAGCCGCGGACGGTTCGTTCATCCGCGAGGTCGGCTTTCCCTTCCTGACGCCGAACGGGATCGGCCTCTCGCCCGACGGCCGGGAGCTCTACGTGTCGGAAACGGAAACCGGCCGTCTGTGGGCCTTCCCCGTCCTGGGACCGGGAGAGCTAGGCAAGGCCGCCTGGCCCTCGCCCAACGGCGGCCGGTTTGTCGGCGGTCCGCTGGGGTATCAGCGCTTCGACTCCATGGCCGTGGAGGCGAACGGCAACATCTGCGTCGCTACGCTGGTGCGCGGCGGCGTCAGCGTCTTCTCGCCTGAAGGCGAGCACTTGGAATTCCATGAAGCCCCCGAAGGCTATTGCACGAACATCGCCTTCGGCGGGC
>CAADHA010000098.1 GCA_900696685.1 uncultured Planctomycetota bacterium | reverse complement strand
TGGGCGAGGCGGCGGCGGCGGCGGCGGCAGGTGGCAGAGAGGCGAGAAGAGAGAGGACGGAAGAGAGCCTGTGAGCGCGGTCCTCCGCCAGCCCGGTCGAAAGTGACAGGCGGCGGGGCAGGAGAGAGCGGCCTACTCGGCGCGCCTGGCGAGGAGGGTGCAGGGCGTAAAGCGGATGAGTTGCACTGCGGTCGGGAGTGCGGCGGCGAGGGCGAAGAAGAGGACCAGGAGGTAGCCCCAAAGCGCTTGCCAGGGGAAAGCGAGTGCCACTTCGATGCCGACCATCCGGCGCAGGAGGAAGACTCCGTTGCTCGCGTCCCAGAGGCCCAGGCCGGTGCCGGTGATCCACGCGGCCATTGCGACAAGCAGGGCCTCAGCGACGATGAGGCGAGCGACGACGCCGCGCGACGCGCCGATGGCGCGGAGGACGCCGAACTCGAACTTCCGCGCGGCCACGTTCGCCGCCACGACGTTGGCCATTCCAAGGGCCGCGACGATGAGCGAGCCGAACGCGATCACGCTGGTCATGCGCATGAGTCGCTCGGCGACGTCGCGGAGCGTCTTCTTGATGAGCCGACCGGAGCCGAAGAAGACGGGGCCGAGCGCTTCGCGCAGCCGGTCGGACACCTGGGCATCGGTGAGCGACTCGTCGAGCACCTGGAACTGAAAGAGTCGCACGGAGTTGTGGTCGAAGAAGCGCAGGGCGTCAGCGCGGGTGCCGAAGACGCTGGAGATAGCCTGCTGGTGGAACTGCCCCTCGATGCCGAAGAGTTCGGTAGCGATGTCCAGTCCAGGCGAAGCGACAACGCCGACGATCTCGAACTCATGCTCGGCGGCGCCGGCGGCAAGGCGGATGGTGTCGCCGACGCCGATGCCGCGCGCGGTCAGGAACTCGCGCGCGACGAGGACGGCGCCTCCCTCGTCGAGTCGGCGGCGTGCTTCCATTTCATCTCCCTGCACCCATTCGATGTGGGTCATGGCGAAGAAGGGTTCAGGCTCGAAGGAAATGAAGTGGACGCGCTGAGGCGCGATGCCCTTGACACCGAAGAGGTGCCGGCCCTTGACGTCGAGTTTGAACAGGCCGATGGGCGAAACGCGCCCGACCCACGCCTGGCGAGCGATCCATTCCTGGTGCTCCTTCGGCACGCCGCCGCTGAGGGTGATGAAGGCATCGGGGAAGCGGATCGGATCGACCCAGTTATCGAGCAGCCCCCCCCCAGCAGAGCGGACGGCGATCATGATTGCCAGGCCGAGCATGAGCGCCCCGGCGGTGAACCCGTTGCGCCAAGGCGTGGCGAGGACGGATTCGACGAGCAAGCGCCGCGGCAGGCGCAGCGCGAGGGCGACCGGACCCGAGGCAAGGCGCGCGACGGCCACAAGCGCCGGCACGCTCAGGAAGAACCACGCCGCGACCATGACGGGCGCGCCGAAGAAAAGGTGCGACCAGAAGGAAACCTGTTCGTTCGCGGGCAGGCGCAGGGAGAGTTGCTGAGCGAGGAGGGCGGCGGCGGCGGCGAAGGCGAGGGGGATGGTGAGGCCGAGGCGAGGCGGGCGGGCCTGCACGCGAAGCGCCGTCAGCGGCTCGACGCGCGCGCAGGACCACGCGGGGAGGAGCGCGCCGGCCACGCCGGCCACGAGCGAGCCGCCCGCGGCCATGAGCAGGGCCGACGCGTCGACGACCAGGCCCGCGCGGAGGTAGTCGCGGAACAGGAGCGTGAAGAGCGACGACCACAGGAGGCCCAGGGGCAGACCCAGCCCGCCGCCGACGGCGCCGATCGCCCCCCCCACGAGCAGTTGCGAGGTAAAGACGACGCCGCGGTCGGCGCCGATGCAGCGCATCGTCGCCAGTTCGGCGATGCGCTGCGTCACAGCGGTGGTCAGGCCGGTGAGCACGATGAAGGCGCTGCAGATGAAGGCGAACATGACGGCGATGTACTTGAGCACGCGCGTGCCGCGCAGGTTGCGATCGAGCCCGGCCCGGGCCACGTCGGAAGGCGTGAGTTCCGCGGGCGGCCGGATCGCGCCCGCGCGCCGGAGGATCACGTCGTCGATCGCCTGACCTTCGCGCAGCATGATGTCCACGGAGGTGACGCGGCCGGCGTAACCCGCGATGGACTGGAATGCGCCGAGGTCAAGGCGCACCTGCGGATTCTGAAGGACGGCGAGGTTGACGCGGCGGTGCACGCCGACGAGCGTGAGATCGCGCTCGCGACCCCAGTCGCCGACGCGCAGCACGTCTCCGACCTCGGCCTCGAGCAGATCAGCGACGCGAGGATCAACGACGACCTCGTCCTCGCTGACCGCCATGCGGCCGGCGGAGAATTCGAGCGGGCGCACGCGCATCTCGCGGTCAAGGCGGACGCCGACGCCCTCAAGCAGTCCGCTGCGCTGCGTGCGCAGGTTCTCGACGCGGACGTTTGAGACGAGTTGTGCGGCGGCGAGGGCGACTTCGGGCCAGGCGCTGACTTCCTCCACCAGCGCAGCGTCGAGGCGGCCTCCGGCCTGGTGGCGGACGTACATGTCGGCGTGCCCGAGCATGTCCTCCATCGCGTCGCGGAGCGAGGCGCTGAGCGAATCGAGCGCGGACGAGACGACGACGACCAGGCTCGACGCCAGTGCGACGGCGAGGACGAGCAGCGTCGTCCGCGCGAGACGCGAGGCGAGGCTGTTGATCCCGATCTTCCATGACGCCCGCACCATGTTCGCTCCCGATCAGGCTCGCAGGCGGCGACGCCCGCGCGCGAGCGGCGCCGCACGGCGCGTGTTCATCCTCCCACGGACTGCTGAGAGCGGTTGGCGAGCCACGCCGGGTCGTGGTCGCCTACGTCGATCACCTCGGTGATGCGCCCGTCGCCGAGGATGCAGACGCGGTCGCAGTGAGCGGCGGCGGCGGGCTCGTGCGTGACCATGACGATGCCGAGGCCATGTTCGTGTGCGAGTGAGGCGAGCATCTCCCAGATGCGCCGACTCGTCGCGGAGTCGAGGCTGCCGGTCGGTTCATCGGCGAAGAGGATTCGCGGCTCGAAGAGCAGGGCGCGGGCGATGGCCACGCGCTGTTGCTCGCCTCCGGAGAGCGCATCGGGTCTGTGGGTCATGCGCGCCGAGAGGCCGAGCGATTCGAGCAGCGTGCCCGCCCGCCGGCGGAGCCAGGCCTCGTCGCGCCCGTCAAGCACGCCGGGCAGCATGACGTTTTCGATGGCCGTCATGGTCCCGAGGAGGTTGAACTGCTGAAAGACGATGCCGATGCGCCGGCGGCGATAGGCGGTCAACTCACGCTCGCTCATCGAGTCGATGCTCTGGCCGTCGACGATGATCTCGCCGCGCGTCGGTCGATCGAGGCCCGCCAGCAGATGGAGCAGCGTGCTCTTGCCGGATCCGCTCGGCCCCATGATGCCGATGAACCCGGGGCGCTCGATCGTCAGGTTCATGCCGGCAAGCGCGTGGACCCTCTCCTGGCCGGACACGTAGACCTTGCAGAGATCGACAGTACGAAGGAGGGGGACCGCATCGGCGACTTGTGCCGATCCGGCGTGCGCCGCGGTCGGGTTGCGCACGGGGGCGCGGTCCTCCCTGCGCGGGTCTTCACCGTCGGCAGAGCGACTCACGACGCGTTCTTCTCGTCGTACTCAGTGTGGCTCATCAGGCCGTTGAGCGGCGCTGCATCGTTCACACGAATGCGGCAGAGCCAGCCCGCTTCGTAGGGATCGCGGTTCAGGATCGCCGGGTCATCGGACAGCGCGCGATTGACCTCGACGATCTCACCGCTCACGGCCGTGAATATCTCGCTCGTGGCCTTGACGGACTCGACCTCGCCCACCGCATCTCCCGCTTTGACTCGCGTTCCCACCGGTCTCATCTCGACGTAGGTGACATCGGTGAGTTCATCGACGGCAAACCTGGAGATGCCGAGGGTCACAACGCTGCCTTCGATCTTGTGCCACTCGTGCGATTCGCTGTAGCGGCGGTCGGCGGGGCTGGGCATCTCGGGCGATCTCCTTGGCGCAGGCGATGGGCAGGCAGGGGGCTGGTTCGTGCGGCCGGTAATGGGGCAGGCGACCAAGTCGACTGCCATGTCAATGGACAGAAACAGAGTCGCGGTCGGAAACTCTCACGACCCGCGGAGAGCGAAGAGAGAATCGTAGCAGGCAGGTGCGAAAGGGCCATTCGCCGGCAAGGGACAGGTTTTCCACAACAAAAAACCGATCGAAAGTGCTTGATTTGCATTGGGTTAGGTGGTAAGATGGGAAAAATCGGAAATTCGTGTTGTCATTCCGTTTGTCTCCCCTATACTAGTGGTGAATCAGGGGTGGACCTTGCCCCGGTTCGCCAAAAAACGATCTTTCTCCCCTCCGCGCGTAGCCGGCTCTGTTTGGCTACGCGTTTTTTTGCGCGCTGCGGGCCATTTCGATGCCCAGACCCCCGTTGTCGTTGGACTCCGCGATCGCGACAGCCGGCCGGTCCGACCAAATAGGTCGAAGCGACGGTTCCCCTGCCATCCCCTTCGGTCGTCACCACCTGATCAAGGGATAAAAGAGATGGGGCCTGTCATGTGCAAGCGCTCGCCCTGCGCCGAGCGGAGAGTGGCGCGGATCCATGCGTTGCCAGTGTGATTCTGCACATTGGCGATGAACTGTGCCCGCCCGTTGTTGGGCAGTGCATCTTCGAGCAGGAGCCAGGGCCCAGCCGGGCCATCCTCCGAGAGTTCGATGCGGACGGACGACTCGAGGCCGCGCGGAACGGCACTGAGCCAATCGACGAAGAAGACGGACCCGTCGCGGATCGTGCGGTAGCGAGGCGGACCTGTGATGCGGATTGACGTCGTCGCGGCCTCTGTCGTTTCGCGGAAGAACTGGAGTTTATTGCGTGAGTTGAAAATCGAGCCTTGGTCGCTGACGATCGCGATGTCGGGGCGGCCGTTGTGCGTTGCGTCGCCGACGACGAATCCGGCGTAGGTTCCGGGATTGGGGACGGTGAAAGTCGTCGTGCCGACCCAGCCGGCACCCCCATTCTGCAGCCACACGGCCAGGCGTCCGCTGCCGAAGGCGACAACGTCGGTGAGGCCGTCGGCGTTCATGTCTGCGAGGCGCGTCACCTGAAAGCCGCCGGTTTGCGGCAGGCCGTTGCTCCACCAGACCCATTGTCCCGATCCGGGCGCGTGCAGATAGACTTCGATTCCTCCCTGCGCGTTGACGAGCGAGAGGTCGTCGAAGCCATCACCGTTGACGTCGCCGAGGTGGATGCCCTTGCGTCCTGTGAGTCCGCCGGGCGGGAGGTTGGCGTCTCCGCTGGTGAAGCCGCCGGCGCCGTCGCCGAGCCAGATGGTCCCGTACTGGTGTCCGATGGCGAAATCGGGCCGGCCGTCGTTGTTGATGTCGCCGGCGGCCATATCCATCGACGAGTTGCCGCCGAGCCAGCCGAAGGTGCGCGTCCACGTGCCGTCGCCGTTGTTGAGATGGGCATGGAATCCATCGCAGCAGCCGAAGGAGACGGAGGCGACGTCGAGCAGGCCGTCGGCGTTGAAGTCGGCGAACTCCGTGCCGAACATGCCCCACGACTGCCCGTTGACCCCGAGGCCCAGATCCCACGGCGTCCAGTTGCGGCCGGTGCCGTCGCCGAGGGCGACGCCCATGACGCGATCGCCGAAGGGAGGCTGGGCGTAGTTGTGGTGGACGCCCCAGCCGACGTCCGGCAGGCCGTCGTTGTTGACGTCGCCGACGGCGACACCGCCGTAGCCGAAGTTGCCGTTCTGAAAGGGCGCCCACTGCCCTTCGCCGTTGCCGAACCAGACGGTGATGCCGTGCATGTCTGTGTTGATGAAGGGCGAGCCGTGATCGCCGACGGTGACGATATCAGGATGCCCGTCGAGATTGAGATCGGCGAGTTTGAGTATGGTGCGTCCGCCGTCCCAGCGTGGACTCTCAAGGCCGGTTGAAGACTCGACGTAGCGAGGCGGATTGGGCGGCGCGGCGGTGAGCGTCGGCTGCATGGCGAGCGCGGCTGAGGAAAGCACGGTTGCAAACAAGCAGGCGGCGGCAATCGCGCCCGAGCGTGAGGTCGTGCGGCGCATGGTCTCTCCTCCTTGGGAACGACTCCCCGCAGGATTCTACGGCCGCGAACGTCGCGCGGCCAAAACAAAAGGGACAGGTACATTTTATGTCTTTGATTATCAATGAGTTACGCAGCATTCTCGGGCAGAAACAAATGTACCTGTCCCGTTTATTTCTGCGGTGCGTGAGAGAGCGCCGTCGGTCTGGACTACACGCATGGCGGCGACTTCCGCGGGGTATTGCCGCGGCACTGAGCGCGATCGAAGAGTCATGCGCTCTCTCCGGCATCGTCGCGCAATGAAGCAGGCCGTGCTACCTGATCGCCGAGCGCCGCTTCTCGCGCGTGAGGCCGGTGCGGCGGTTGAAGCGGCTGAACAGCGCCCCGCCGATGTTGGCCACGCTGATCTCGGGGAATCCGCCATCGCGGCCTCCGCGCAGGGCCGAGCGCGTCAACGACCGGATGATGCGCCAAGGCGCGAGCAGGCGGTCGCGCATCGGCACGCAAGGCGCCATGCCGTTGGGGCGGAAGAGCAGCACGGTGACATCGTCGCCTTCGAGGTTGCCCCGGTGCAGGGGCGCGACGGCGTCAAGGAGGGCATGCACGAACTCGGTGGGGTTGGCGGCTTCGATGCCGCGAGCGACTTGAAGCAGCCCCGCCACGCCGAGCATTTCCCCGCCCGCGTAACGTGACTCGATGAGCGAATCGGTGTAGCAAAGGACGAGATCGCCGACGGCCAGGCGCACTCCGAACTGCTCGTAGTCATCGACGTCGGCGATGCCCAGCGGGATGTTGGCGGCGGATGGCGAGTCACGCTGCTTCGATTCGAGCACCGACCATGTCCGCTTCTTCGCGCTGTAGTGCAGCGGCGGCGGATGGCCGGCGTTGCACACGGACACCTCGTTTGTCGGCGCGAAGAACGTGGTGACGAGGGCTGTCGCAAAGCGGCCCGACTGCGACAGGGCGCTGAACTGCCCGTTCATCTCGCGCACGAAGGCGCCCTGGTCGATGTAGTTGATGAAGCGGCGCATCAGGCGGCGCAGATCGGCTGCGACATCCGCCACCTCGGCCCCGTGCCCGCTCACGTCGGCAACGAGCAGACGCGTGATGCGTCCCGTGGCGCAGGAGGAAACGTAGTGGACGTCGCCGCCGGTCTGCGATTGGCCGAAGGGCCGGCTGAAGACCCAGGCGTCGAGGCCGGCCATGGAGACGCCGCTGTCCACCAGCCCGTTGCCGCCCCACACCTCCATGCACTGCATCGTTTGCACCAGTTGCGTCTCCGTCCTCGGGCGCAGGATGCTACGGCGCGCGGCGGTCCGGGGTTTGGCTGATTCGACGGCATCACCGCAAACTGCAGCGGGAATCCGGCCGGGGGCGAGGGTGGTCACATGACTCTGATGCGAGACGGGCCAGAATGGTCACGATCGAGGCGGGGCGTCGCCGATCATTCTCTCCGAAGCAGTGCATGAAAGAGAACTGTGGGCCGGGCAGAGAACCGAGCCCCACGCGTGAGCACGGGTGTTGGACTCGTGCGCGGCAGTGGTGCGCGGGGACGAGAGGCCTGTGAGCGCGACGTTTGCCGAATCGATTGGCGAACGCTGGTGTTCGGCAAAGATCCTCCCTCACAGTCGGGGCTCGGTTCGTCGCCGTGCGAAGACCCCGGAAGCGAGGGCGGCACTCACTTCACCGGTCGCAGGTGCCCGACGGTGCGCGGCTTGAAGGGGAATGCCTCGTACACGGCGCGCACGTCATCGAGCGTGACGGCCTGGATTCTCGCGAGTTCCTCTTCCAGCGTCGAGTAGCGCTGGAGATAAGTCCACACGCGGCCGAGGCGCTTCATCCGCCCCGCGGGTCGCTCGCCCGCCAGCGTCACTCCCGTTGCCGTCTTGCTGCGCAGGCGCACGAGGTCATCCTCCGTCGTCAGTTCGAGGCAGCGAGCGATCTGGTCGCTGATGATCTCTTCGACCTGCGCGGCCCGATCGGGCGGGCAGGAGGCATAGACGTAGTACTCGCCCACGCGGTCGCGGCCGTCGTAGCCCACCTGCGCCTCCTCGGCGATGCCCGGCTCGACAAGCGCCCAGTAGAGCAGCGAACCATCCTGGTCGCCGAGCAGGTTGGCGAGCATCGCGGCGGCATAGCGGCGATCATCGTCGGCCGCGGGCGCGGCCGCCACCATCAGCAGATAGTGCCGGTTCGCGTTCGGATCGTCGAGCGTGAAGTGATGATCCGCCCGGTCGATCGCGTCGTAGCGGCGGCGGGTATCGGTCCGCTGCCAGCGCCCGCACATCCGGTTCACTGCGTCAACGGTTGCGTCAAAGTCGAGATTGCCCGCGAGGGCGAGGACGGGGTTGTCGGCCGAGTATCGCTCGTTGAAGTACGCTGCCATCGCGTCTCGCTTCAGGTTCGTGATCGTCTCGGTGGTGCCGGGGACGCGGTGGGCGAGCGGGTGCGGGCCGTAGTGGCGCTCCATCGCCGCTTCGTAGAGCCGCCAGAAGGGCATGTCGGCGTACATGGCGATCTCTTCGAGGATCACGCCGCGCTCCGTCTGGAAGTCCTCCTCGCGCAGGGCCGGCCGCATGATGTCGGCGAGGATGTCCAGCGCCGGCGGCAGCATCTCGGGCATGACGTGCGCCCAGAAGGCCGTCATCTCCTGGCTGGTGAATGCGTTGTAGTTGGCGCCGAGTTCGTCGAACTCGCGGTTGACGTCGTCGGCGCTGCGGCGGGCGGTGCCCTTGAACATCATGTGCTCAAGGAAGTGGCTCACGCCCATGACCTCGGGCCGCTCGTCGCGGCTTCCGGTGCGGACGAAGAAGCCGGCGGCGGCGGTGTAGGACTGTCCGTCAACCTCTGCAACGAGGCGCAGGCCATTGGGGAGTTCGGCGGTCTGGAACTGGCAGGGCATGAAGTGTCCGGCAGTGGCGATGATGAAATGGCGCGCCGCTCCTGCGGCCGCCTGCGATCATACGCCGCACCCCGTCCGGTCCGCTGCTGTTGCATCGCGGGAGATGCGGCGACATCAGCCGTCGGGCAAATGGACCCTTGTCGAGAGTCGCGAAGAGTCGCTTCGATGCGATCAGACCGCCTGCGGGTCACGAGTCGGCCGGGGCGGTGATTTCCGGTCCGCTGACGCGGCTTGCCGCAGGTTCCTGGGCGGAGCCTGATCCAACGAGTGACTTATGAGGTGCGTTGAACGGTCCAGCGAGACGCAAGCCGCCAACACGCCTTGCTTCTCCAGGGGCCCGCGAGTTGCTTTTGCGGGCCCCGTCGGTCAATGGCCGGGGCGGGGCCTCGCCTACGATTGAAGAAGCGCGGCCGCGACGGCCGTGCGCCGACCATGACCCAGGACTCGAATCTCACCATCGCGATCTTCAGCGAGGCCTCGAAGTGGAGCCTGCCTCGGCGCCTCGTCGAGCAGATTGAAGCCGTCAGCCCGGCGGTTCGCGTGCGTGCCGCGCACAACCGTGCGGAACTGCTCAAGCTTCTGCCCGAGACGCATTCCCTCGTCGGCTTTCCGCTCAGCGACGAAGACTTTCACCGCCACGGCCGGTCGCTTCAGTGGGTGCAACTGACCTCGACGACGCCGGACCTGCGGCTGGAACTGCCGCGATTGACGGCGTCGGCGGTGCGCCTGTGCACGGCCTCGACGATCCAGGCGCCTCAGCGGGCCGAGCACGCTGTCATGCTCATCCTCGCTCTCGTGCGGCGTCTCAACGACGCCTTCACGGCGCAACTGGAGCACGTGTGGGCGAGCCACGAACTCGCTTCTTCGATGCGCGATCTCGAGGGGATGACGGTGGGGATCGTGGGCTTGGGCCCCCTCGGCCGGGCGATCGCGCGGCGCCTCCAGCCCTTCGACGTCGAGATCATCGCGACGCTCGGCAGCGCGGACAATCCCTTCACCGGCGTCAAGGAGATGCTCCCGCCGGACCGCCTCGACGAGTTGCTCGGGCGCAGCGATGTGGTCGTCCTGGCCGTGCCGCCCACGTCGGTGCGCAGCGTGCTGCTCAACCGTTCGATGCTGGAGAACTGCCAGAAGTCGGCGATTCTCGTGAACGTGAGCCACAACCGCGTGTGCGACGACGCGGCCCTGGCGGAGATGCTCTCGCGTCAGAGGCTGGGGGGGGCAGGCCTGGACTCGTTCGACGCCGTGCCCCTGCCCGAGAGTTCGCCCCTGTGGCGCATGAGCAACGTGATCATCACGCCGCGCGTCGCCAGCGTCAGCCCGCGCTACTGGGAGCGGGCCGTCGCCGTCGCCTGCGACAACCTCCGGCGTCTGCTCGATGGCCGGCCGCTCATCGATGAGTGGACGATCGAAGGCGGGCGCGACCAGGCGCAGCGTCCGTCGCCTGTTCCCGAGATTGCCGCAACATGACCGGCGCGCGCGAGAGCAACGAATACGTGCTGGGCACGCAGGACGCCGAGTTGCGCCGCCTCGGCTTTCAGCACCGCCTCTGGTCGCGCCAGGCGGCCGAGGCGTGGGAAGCGGCGCAGTTCCGCCCCGGGCAGAGACTGCTCGACGTCGGCTGCGGGCCGGGCTTTGCCACCACCGAACTCGCCCAACTCGTCGGGCCGGGCGGCTCGGTCGTCGGTGTTGATGCCTCCGAGCGCTTCATCAACTACCTGAACGCCCGGGCCGCGGCGATCAGCCTGCCGCAGATCGATGCCCGCGTCGGCGACGTCCAGAACCTGGACCTGCCTCCTGCGACGTTCGACGGCGCCTACGCGCGCTGGGTGCTCTGTTTCGTGAGCGATCCGGCGAAGGTCGTCCGGGGCGTGGCCGCGGCGCTCAGGCCCGGCGGCGTCTTCGTCATTCAGGACTATTACGACTACAGGGGCGCGGCGATCTGCCCCACGCGCCCGGTCGTACGCAAGGTATTCAACGCGGTCGATCAGAGTTGGCGCATGCGCGGCGGAGACCCCGACATCGGCCAGCGCCTGCCGACGATGCTCGTCGACGCGGGCTTCGAGGTCCGGCGGATTGACCCGCTCGTGCGCGTCGCACGGCCGGACACCGCGCTGTGGGACTGGCCGACCACGTTCTTCGTCAACTACCTGCCCGCGCTCGTCGAGATGAAACTCATCGCGCCCGCCGACGCCGACGAGTGGAACGACCACTGGCGGCAGCGCACGGCCGACTCCGCCAGCGCCTTCATCACGCCGCCGATGCTGAGCATCATCGCGGTGCGGCGCGGATCGTGATCGCGGCGCTGTGCACACGCTGGAGGCTGAATCGACACACGGAATGAGCCAGGGCAAGGCAAGGCAGCGAATTCGAGTTCTCGCGCTGGCGCTGATCCGCGATCGCAACCGGCTGTTTCTCTCGCAGGGGTACGATCCGGCGCTGGAGAGGCTGTTCTGGCGGCCGCTCGGGGGAGGCGTTGAGTTCGGCGAGCGCAGCGCCGACGCCCTGAAGCGGGAGTTCCGCGAGGAGATCGGCCGGGACATCGAGGTGCTGGCGCCTCCGGTGCTGTTCGAGAATCTCTTCGTCTTCAATGGCCGGCCGGGGCACGAGATCATCCTCCTGCACGAAGCGCGGTTCGTGGATGATGCGATGCTCGCCGTCGAGCCGTTTGCGTTCACGGAGCCGGGGCCGGGCGGTTCGAAGCACCGGGTGCAGTGGGTGCCGCTGGCGGAGTTGCGCCGCGGCGAGGCGCCCCTCTATCCTGAGGGACTTCTTGCGCTTGTTGAGGGGTCCTGATTCATGCGCATCATTTCGGGAGAGTTTCGCAGCCGCCGCCTCGCCTCGCCGCCGGAGAACGTGCCGACGCGGCCGATCACGGATCGCGTGAAGGAGGCGCTCTTCAACCTTCTGCGCGGCCATTTCGAGGACCAGTTCGTGGTCGATCTCTTCGCCGGCAGCGGGAGTCTCGGGCTGGAGGCGATCAGCCGCGGCGCCGTGCACTGCCTCTTCGTCGAGCAGAGTCGGCCCTGCGCGGCGACGCTCAGGGAGAATATCGAGTCGCTGGGCGTGAGGGATCGCAGCGAAGTGGTGATCGGTGATGCGCTGAGCGCAGCGCTGCCCGCGCGGTTTCGCCGTCCGCCGCACGTGGTCTTTCTGGATCCCCCTTACGCGATGATGGAGGAGGCCGCGCAGCGCCGCCGCGTGCTGGACCACATGGCCCGACTCGCCGCGCACATGGAAGCCGAAGGCTTTCTCATGCTGCGGACTCCCTGGCCGCTGAACGACGCGGACCTGGGCCACGAAAGCCTGATCGGCCCCGAGACGCACGACTACAACAGAATGGCCATGCATCTCTACCAGCCGCGGCCCGGGGAGGCGTCCCTTCGCCCGCCCGGCTGAGGTCGCATTTCGGCTCCGCAGGCCCGGACCCGGACGGAATACCCGGCTCTCGCCCGCGTCTCTCCGAGTGAAACGCCGCCGCCTATTTCATGGCTCCAGTGCCGCAGGGGCGTGCCGCCGCATGGCGGGGAGGCTGTCATGTTCGTGAAGTTCACTCGTCCGCACTCTTGGTCCGCGTCGCGCTCGCTGAGTCGCCGGCTCGGCTGCGCGGCAGCGCTGCTCGTCGTGGCCGGGGTCCTGGGCGGCTGTTCGTCGCGGTCCTACTTCGTGTACCGCGACTCACATCGTTACGGGTGGCGCGGCGATCACTGCGAAGATCGCTACTACTACCGCCACGATCACTATTTCTATGGCGGCGGGCGCCATCATCACGGCCCCGGCTGCCGGTGCGGCCGGTGCCGGTGAACGGCGCGCCGGTCAGTCGCACCGTATGGCGAGCGTCAGGCGGCATTCCTGGTTGAGACGCACCACGCCGCCGCGCGCCTGCAGGTCGAACGCCTCGCGCAAGCGCGAGAGCAGCGCATCGGCCGTCTGCCGGTCACGCGGGAAGTAGGAAGCGCTCGCCGCCTTTCCCAGCAGAGTCGACAGATCGCAGACGTGGGGGTTGGGAAAGTCGATTCGCTGCACGTTCGTAAAGAGATGCGACCAGCGGGTGAGGTCCGCCTCGCGGTTGCAGCGCAGAACCAAACCTTGTCTCTTCGCCTCCTCCTGAGCCTTCGCGACGACCTGTGCGTAGACGTGATCCATCTCGGAAACCTGCACGCGGTTGTTCCACATGAGCGCGAGGCGTCCGGCGGGCCGGAGTATTCGGTGGAACTCGTGCAGCGCTGGACCTGCGTCGAACCAGTGGAATGCCTGGGCGCAGACGATCGCGTCGACGGACGCATCGGGCAGGCCCGTGGCCTCGGCCGTCGCACGTCGGAACTCGATCGAGCCGGGCGCATCGAAACCGGCCGCGTCTGCTTCCGCCCTGGCCCGCATTTCATCGTTGGGCTCGATGCCGAAGACGGTCGCGCCGGCCTGGGCGAGCAGGCGTGCAGCGATACCCGTTCCGCAGCCCACGTCGGCGATGGCGGCCGGCCGGGGAAGGCCTGACAGGATTGCCGCGATCGCCTCCTTCGGGTAGGACGGTCGGTTGGCGGCGTACCCGTCGGCGAGGCCGGTAAAGTAGGTGACCGGCTTGTCAGGTTCAGTCTGCGGAGTCACGGTTGAGCGTACGAGCGACCCGGTCGCAAACCAAGGGTTCCGCCCGTGTTGCAAGTCCGCAGATAAAGAGGATAATATACTCCTGATTTCGGGTTTTTCCTGGGCACCGGCATGGTCGGGCGAATCGACGAATACTCCGCATGCGGCAACACCTGCATCGAGAGAGTCCCTGCGCGCCAAGGCCCTTTCGCCGGTCCGCGCATTGCGGTGCTCTTCCTTCAGCCCCGCTGCAACATGCACTGCACCTTCTGCATCACTGAAGACAACTTCGACGCGATGACCTTCGAGCAGGCGGCACAACTGTTGCGCAACCTGAAGCGAGGCGGGACGGTGCGCTCCATCGTTCTCGGCGGAGGCGAGCCCTTCGACTGGCCGCACGACCTCATCGCGATCGGCCATCTCGGACGATCGCTCGGCCTGCTCATGCAGGTGGGCACCAACGGCATCGCCATGCCCGACGACGTCGAGTGTCTCGAGGCCTTCGACCGCTATGTCCTCCCTCTCGAATCAGTTGAACCGGATGCGCACAACGCGATGCGCCTCTATCGCGGCCGGCACCACCGCATCATCATGCAGCGCCTCGAGGCGCTGCGCCTCGCACATCGTTCAGTGACTGTCTCGACAGTGGTAACGCGGCGGAATGCGGACCACGTGCCGGACGTGGGCCGATTCCTCGGCCGCTACGCCGCGGCCGGAGGCAACGTCCACGCCTGGCACCTCTACCAGTTCCTCCCGCAGGGGCGCGGCGGAAGCGTCAACGCACTCGATCTCGCCCTGCCGGAGTCCGTCTACAAGGATCTGTGCACCCGGGCCGAGTCGCTCGATCTCCCCTTTCGCATCTACCGGCGCTCCGACATGTACCGATCGCGAACCGTTGACTTCTTCTGGGTTGAGCGCGGCGCGGTCCGCTGCGGCAGCGAGGCGCGCCGGGCTGACCCGACGCCATTGACCATCGGCGGGAGATGACTCACTTCCTCGCGATGATCGGCAACGAGGTCCGACATGATTCAACGCTCCGGTACGCGGTGACGTCGCCTCACAGCCTGCCAAAAACAAGGGGTTCCGGACACTCGCATGTCCGGAACCCCTGAGTTCATCGAGATGGACAGGGCGCTTCAGGGCGCCCGGATTACATCATGGAATCTGCGCGACGTTGCTGGTGTTGCAGGAGGGAGCTTCGACGAGTTGGAGGAAGCGCCGGCAGGCGGCGGTGCCCGCGTTGCCGGAGGTTGAGCCGCTGCCGCTGCCCGTGCCGATTGTGCGGACGAGTTGCACGCCGCCCTGAATGCCCAGGACCGTTCCCTGGCAGACGCCGCCGGGGATGGTCGTGTTGCCCTGGCTCTGTCCGAAGACGATGCCCTGCTGGCGGTTGGGCGTGGCGCCGCTCCAGTTGACCGTGATCTGGCCGGGGCACTGTCCGCTGATGCTCAGGCTGTACCCGCCACCGCCGATGACGACGTTGTCGAACTGGTGGAAGGGGCTTTGCTGAAGCCACTCGATGGAAGCCAGCCCCGTGAAGCCGTTGAGGGTGTAGGTGACGAGGTTGAGCGGCAGGCTGTTGTCCGTGTGGACGATC
>CAADHA010000097.1 GCA_900696685.1 uncultured Planctomycetota bacterium | reverse complement strand
TCTTGCCCGAGCCGTTGAGGCCGAGGACGCCGATCTTGGCGCCGTAGAAGTAGGAGAGGTAGATGTCCTTGAGGACGACCTTGCGGTCCCAGGACTTGGAGACGCCGATCATCGAGTAGATGATCTTTTCGGATTCGGTTCTGGAAGAGGCCATGGTTTCCTGAGTTCATGCGTACGAGTGAACGCAGATGATAGCGGACACTCGATGCGGCTGCCTCACAACTTCGCCGCTCACATCGCTACAAGCGGCCACTTCGCCACGCTCTGGTGCCGCGCGCCGTCGGGGTGGAGGACACTTTTGACGAGGTGAAACTCCGCGACGTCGAATGGCGCGGGTGCTGGCGGCAACTCGATCGAGCCCCTCCAGGCCGGGCGGACCAGCGGCTCGCCTCCTCCGCTCCACTTGAAGCGCGCCAGAGTGAGGTGCGGCACGAAGCGGTCGCCCGGCCTCTCGCGCGCCGGGCGGGCGAAGCGCTGCGCCAGGCGGCGCTGGAGTTCGAGCAGATCGGCGGGGGCATCGGTCTCGATCGCGATGAGGCGCGGCTTGTGCCGTCCGCCCGGCGGCAGAGCGACAATCGCGCCGGGGATGAGCGAGAAGGCGTGCAGCCCCTTCTTGGCGCGGTCGATGCTCTCGATCGTCTCGGGCAGGCCGCGGGCGGGCACGTTGCCGAGGAAGTGCAGCGTCAGGTGGACCTGCTCCGGCGCGACGAACTGCGCCGCGGCGCCTTCATAACGGGCCGCGTGCTCGTGCAGGTGCAGGCGCGCGGCGCCAAGCATCTGCGCGGCGACTTCGCGCGGCGGATAGATGGCGACGAAGAGGCGCAACCCCTTGCCGCTTTCAGCCCGGGTCGTGCGCCGTCGAGGTGGATGATCAGATGGGCGCATGGAGCGCCATCATAGTTCAGACCGGCATAGCCTCGAACTGCTCATCGCTGATCTCGCCGATGCCGCGGAACATGCGGTTGGCCCCGGCGAGGATCGCTTCGCATTCATTCTCGTCGAAACCCACGACGTCCATGCGCTCGCGGAAGGCCTGCCAGGTTGCGCGCTGGTTGTCGCCGTAGGGATCGAGATAGGACAGGCCGGCGCCGTCGGGCGCGGCGTAGGCGCGTTCGAGCGCCTTGCGGATGAAGCGGTTGCCGTTCATGGAGCCTTCGAGGACGTAGAGGGCGCCGAGGAGAGCGACGTCGCCGCGCTCGCCCCAATGCCGCAGGTCGTCGAGGAGCGCGGCGGTGGCGTCGAGGGCTTCGACGGAGTGCGGGTCGAGGCCGAAGTGAGTGAGGTCGGATCGAAGATTGCCGGAGTGCCGGACCAGCGACTGCCAGGCCTGGGCAAAGCCGGGGTGTGAGGCGCGCCGGACCTGCTCATCAAGAAGCCGCTCCAGCGTATCGTGAACAAGGAGCAGTTGGCTCATCCAGGCGGCGTAGGTCTCGCGCGCCAAGGTGCCGGCGCCGAGGTGCTTCTGAAGGGGACGCGACTCGGCCTGCCGGTGAAGTTCGGCGGTTTCGTGTCGGAGTCGGTCCATGATACCTTTGGCGCTGGTGGCCATTCCGTTCCTCTTTCTCATTAGCGGTGCGTCATACGCCCGGACTTCACAGTCCGACGGCACCAGACTGATGCTCGGGCCGATCCGGCCGCAGTCGCTCCCGCGCGCGAACCAGACCAACCCCTTGACAGGGAAGAATAGAAACCCGGCCGCCCCCGATCGCGTCCTCCGCTTCGAGGAGTTCACCCGATCTCCCTGCGGGACGTGAAGGGAAGCCGGCGGAGGTCGAAGGGTCCGGAGTTCTCCGCCGCCGGCGCCAGGAGGTCGCTTCATGCCGCGTGCGCTGCTCAGTCGAGCACGAGTCGCGGACCGTTGTAGATCGCGTTCTCCTCCGACGCGATGCGGATGATCTGCCGCTGCACAAGGTAGTCGGCGGTGCAGGTGATGGCGAAGTTCATGCGCCGGTTGCGCGCCCAGGACTGAAGAACGTTGGTCGGCACGTTGCGCGGGATGCGGAAGGTGATCGTCGAGCCAGGCCCGTTGGCCGCGCGGCTGTCATCGCCTCGAATGCGATTATTGTTGCCGGGGAACGGAAACGGCCCGACGCCGTACACCCACGTCGATTCGTTGAATGAATCCGACAGGAGGCGCAGGTAGACGTCGTAGCGCTGCGGGTCGTAGTTGGTGTCGGGGGTCACCGTGAGGGTGATGGTCGCGCCGTTCCAGCGCCAGTTGCGCGGCACGTTCGAGAGGTTCCACGAGAAGAAGCCGTGGGAGAAGTACGGCTGGGTTTCGAGCGTGCCGGGATAGCCTGTTGGATTGATGTCATTGACGCCGTCTCCCCAAAGTCGAATGACGGGATCGCCCCCTGGATTGCCGGCGTGCGGGTAGACCCACACGTCGTGGTCGGGCTCGCCGACATCGAACTGCGCGATTGCGACGGACACATTGACGGCGAACGCCGTGAAACAGGATGTCAGGAATGAGGTTCTGTTCATCGGAAGTTCCTCCGGACTTGTCTCCGAAACTGCCGGACGGGCCGCCGACCTCCGACTCATCGCGTGCGGGGCGTGGGCGTGGCGGACCGGGAGAGGCAGGCCTCGGCTCGGCGGATTGCTGCTCCGCCGGGTGTCTGCAATGAGCAGTGGATATTCGAGACTCAATTTCAATTGTCAACAGGGATGGGGACAATCAGGGAAATGACCCTGTTGTTTTGCTCTAACTCGCTCAATACCAACGAGTTACTGTTATACGTCTCTCAGGATAGGAATATCAGGCATTCTTCCCTATGGCCGTTCGGTGACCGACATGTACCATGCAGTCTCAGTTGCGCCGCTCCCCGATTCGCCCCAATGGGTAAGGAGTCTGCAATGCTCACACAAACACGTCTGACGGATGAAGTCCGTCATCCGGGACCGCATCGTCGGACCCCTCGCGCCTTCACACTTGTCGAGTTGCTCGTGGTGATCAGCCTGATCGCCCTGCTCATCAGCCTCCTGCTGCCCGCCCTTGGGCGCGTCCGGACGGCGGCCAGGGCGGCGACGGGCATTTCGGCCGTGCGACAACTGCAGATCGGGTACGGCTTTTACGCCGACGACAACAGGGCCCGCCTGCTCATCGGCTACGCGGACAACCTCAACGTTTTCGATCGCGAGGGAAGGCGTCTGGGCCCGCCGGTGTCCAACCGCTACCCGTGGCGCCTCATCAAGTATGTGGACTGGAACTGGAAGGCTCTCTACTACGACCGCGAGCCGGACACTGACACGTACGAGCGCAGCATCTTTCCGCGCTTCGGCCTCAACGGCCGTTTCCTTGGCGGCGACTCGCGCTTCTACGCCTTCGACCCCAACGCCCCCGCGCGCTGGGGGCCTTTCTATGCTCGCAAGATTGAGGACGTGCGCATGCCCGACCGCATGATCGTCTTCGCCGACTCGGTTTATGCCGCTCAGGGCCAGCCCCTTGACCCGGTGCACGGAGAAGGGTTCTTCGAGATCCGCTCGCCCTGGTTCACGCAGCGCGAATGGGACCTCAACGCGCGCGACGCCGCGGCGAAGATCGGCTACGTCGCCGAGCGCTGGAACCAGCGAACCTGCGTGACCTTCATGGACGGCCACAGCGAGTTGCGCACACTCGAAAGCCTCGACGACATGATCCTCTGGGCGCCCCTTGCGCGAAAGAAGGACTACGTCATCACGGACGGACTCTGAGCGGCGAGTCATCGTGGGAGAAGCGCGCCCGGTCGAACAGCCAAGCCCCATGCAATTGCGTCGCGGGAAGTCTGGCTGATCGATCCCCTACAATCTGCCCCACATGTCCACCACCGCGCCCGGCATCCGGAAGATCGCCTTCGTCAGCCTCGGCTGCCCGAAGAACCTTGTTGATTCGGAGAAGATGCTCGGCCTGCTGGCGATGGACGGCCTGGAGCCGACAAGCGACCACGACGAGGCGGACGCCATCGTCATTAATACCTGCGGCTTCCTCGAAGCCTCCAAAGACGAATCGCTCGAGATGATCCGCGAAGCGGCTGAGCGCAAGAGGTCCGGGCAGGTGCGGCGGCTGGTTGTCGCAGGCTGCCTCGTGCAGCGCCACCGGGCGAAGATGCTCGAGTGGTGCCCGGAGATCGATGCGCTCATCGGCGTCTTTGATCGCGACCACATCGTCGAAGCGGTGCGCGGCACGCCGCCGGCGCGGCTGCATCTGCCCACAGACGCCGAACGGCCGAACTACTGGATCGCCGGCAATGCGATCATCGCCGCCCAGCAGCGCGGGCTGAGCGTGACCGGCCTGACCGTCAACGGGGCCGACGGCAAGGGCATCGGCTATTTCGAGAGCGACGCCGCCCGCCTGCGACTCACGCCGCGCCACTACGCCTACCTGCGCGTGTCGGAAGGCTGCAATCAGCGCTGTGCCTTCTGCACGATCCCGGGCATCCGCGGCAAGATGCGCTCCAAGCCCGTCGAGGCGATCCTCAATGAAGCGGGCGAACTCTTCGCGGACGGCGCATTCGAACTCAACCTCATCGGTCAGGACACGACAAGTTTCGGCCGCGACATCGGCTATGAGCCAGGTCTGTGCGGCATGCTCACCGCGCTTGACGGAGCGGCGCGGGGACACGGCCAGGCTTGGATCCGCCTCATGTACGCCTACCCCTCCTGCTTCACGGATGCAATGATCGACGTGATCGCCGACCTGCCCGGCGTCGTCAAATACATCGACATGCCCCTCCAGCACATCAGCGACCGCATTCTGACAGCGATGCGGCGGCACACCTCGCGGTTGCTCATCGAAGACCTCCTCGCCAGACTGCGCGACCGCATCCCCGGCATGGCGATCCGCACCACCCTTATCACCGGCTACCCCGGCGAGACAGAGCAGGATCACCAGGAGTTGCTCGAGTTCATCGAGTCATTCGGATTCGAGGCCCTCGGAGCCTTCCAGTACTCGCCCGAGCCGGGAACTCCCGCCGAACTTGCAGAGCGCGACGCCGCGCTGGCGGTGCCCGCGGAAGTCAAGCAGCGCCGTTACGACGAGATCATGCAGGTGCAGCAGCGCGTTGCCTTTGAGCAGGCGGAATATCTCGCGTCGTTCTTCAAGCGACATGCCGAGCGCGATCCGGTCCGGGCGCGCGAGGAAGGCGTGCAGTTTGACGTCCTGATCGACCAGCCGACGACGACCACCGGTCTGGCGACCACGGGCGTGAGCAGCGGCGGGCACCTCGCCGTGGGCCGGACATACTTTCAGGCGCCCCAGATCGACGCGGTCACCTTTGTGCAGAGTCGCAACCGCCTCAGTCCCGGCGAACTGGTGCGATGCACAATTGTCGAGAGCGACGGCTACGACCTGATTGCGCGCCCGACGGCTGAACTCGAGTCGCGCGTGAGCCTGCCGATCATCTGAGGGGATGCTGTCGGGTCTGCGGGCGTATGCGGCGCCCATCGCGTCGGACCCGGCTCGCAAGCCTTTGATTCCCAGCAAAGAGCACGGCCGGCGAGTGCCTCGCCGGCCGTGCCGCAGACCAGGGCGGGAGCGGATCCGCGTTTCACGGCGGGGTCCACCCGGCGCGAGTCATGGCGCCGGGCGTCCGCATCGCCCTGAACGGTTCAGCCGCTCTACTTGGAGGAGGCGTCGATGCGCGAGGCCGTGCCGTCCTCGTACGCCACTTTCGCGTGGAGCCCGACTTTGAGCACGGCTTCTCGCGTGGACTTCTCGCCGTCCAACGTGTAGGCCGTCTTGTCGTTCACCATGAGGGTGATGAAGTTGTCGTCCGCGGTGCGGAGGACGAACTGGTTGGAGTCGGGCACGAGACGATGGATTGTGCCTTCGGCCTGATCCAGCATCGGCGCCATGACGCGCTGAAGCGTGGACATGAAGTTCTCCGGGCTGACGCCCAGAGTTGCCGGAGCGGCGCAAAGAGACACAGCAATCGATGCCACACAAATCGTCTTCATGAGGAACCTCCTTTTCAGGTTCAATGGGCGGGCTTTCGAACGCGATTGCGATGCATCAGGGTTCACCCCGTTGTCCCTTGGGACCGGCTTCGTGAAGTGCGTCCGTGCGACGTTTCAACGTGAAGCAACGTATGTGGGGCGCGGGCCTGATCCTCGCAGTGTGCGTCGAAGTCAGCCTTTCACTCATGTACGGCAGGGTTCGTGTATACGTTCGTTGCGACCGGCTAATTACACGCAGAATTGGCTTGTGTCAGGTGCAGGAGCCGCTTTCCGGCGTCGCCAGCGTGTGGCCGCAGCACCGCAGTTCGTGCCTTGATCGGCGAACAGGCACTGACAATGCATGACGCGATCCCCACCGGTGCGTTCTGCCGCGCGCCACGTTCATATTATGTTTGCCGCCGGATGCTGACATCGACAAGCGCGGGCGCGGCGTTCATTTCGCGGGCGCATCAAGGACCTGGCGGACCTTCTCAAGCAGTGCATCGGTCATGAGGGGCTTGGCGATGAACGCGCTCGATGCGGTCTCCACGCCGTGATGCGCGATCGTCTCCTCGGTGTAGCCCGACATGAAGACGACGCGCAGGCCGGGTTGCGCGCGCGTGAGGCGATCGGCGAGGGCGACGCCGCTCATCTCGGGCATGACGACGTCGGTGATGAGCAGGTCGAGCCTGCGCGGAGCACCGGCGGCGACGATCAGGGCGTCGCTGCCGTTTTCCGCGGTCAGCACTACGTACCCGGCGCTGCGCAGCGCGTCGGAGGTGAGGTCGCGAATCATCGCATTGTCCTCGACCAGGAGGATCATCTCATGCCCGCCGCGCGGAGCAGCCGGGGCGGCGATCGGGCGCGGCTGCGGCATTCCCGATTCACGGCGTGCGAGGAATACCTTGACGCTCGTCCCTCGGCCCGGCTCGCTGTAGACGGCGATGTGCCCGCCGCACTGAGCCACGATGCCGTGGCAGGTCGCCAGGCCCAGGCCGGTGCCCTTGCCCGGCTCCTTGGTCGTGAAGAAAGGCTCGAAGAGTCGGCTGAGCACCTCCGGCGTCATTCCCGTGCCCGTGTCCGTGACGGCAAGCATCACGTGCGGGCCTGGCGAAGCCCCGACGCGGTTGCGGCAATACGCCTCGTCGAGATCGACGTTCGCCGCCTCGATGGTCAGCGACCCGCCCCCGGGCATGGCGTCGCGCCCGTTGAGCGCGAGATTCATGATGACCTGCTCGAGTTGCGAGGCGTCGGCCAGGACGCGGCCGACATCAGGCGCGACCGCTGTGCGCAGGTTGACGTCCTCGCCGATGAGCCGATGGAGAAGCGGTTCGAGACCGTGGATCACTTCGCCGGGCGAGAGGAGTACCGGCTTGACAACCTGCTTGCGCGCAAAGACGAGCAGCTGGCGAGTGAGCGAGGCCGCGCGATCGGCTGCTTCGCGCACATGATGCAGGGCGGCCTGCGCCGGATGATCCGCCTCGAACTGCCGAGACGCGAGCGTCAGGTAGTTGAAGATTCCCATGAGGAGGTTGTTGAAGTCGTGTGCCACGCCCCCGGCAAGGCGGCCGATACCCTCCATCTTCTGCGAGTGGAGGAGTTGCGCCTCGATCCGGCGCTTTTCGGAGATGTCGCGGAGAATGACGGTGTAGAAGCGCCGGCCGTCGGAAACGGCGTGAGAGATCGACGCCTCGATGGGGAACTCGGTGCCGTCGGCACGCAGGCCGCTGAGCGTGCCCAGGCGCCCCATCTCGCGGTTGGTCGAGCCGGTCTGCCCGAAGGCGCGGACATGCTCGCGGTGCGCGCCGCGGAAGCGGTCGGGGATGAATCGGTCGAGGGAGGAGCCGATCGCCTCGGACGCCGGCACTCCAAAGACCTTGACGGCGGTCCGGTTGAACATCACCACGCGCTGCTCCTCATCCACGGTGATGATCGCATCCATGGCGGAGTCGATGATGGACAGGAGGCGCTGGTAATCGTTGCCGAGGACGCGATGAGTCGGAGCATGCACGGCGGCGTCGCGCATCCGCATCGAGAATCCCCGGAGCGCCCCCGAGGCGTCGCGCAGATCGGAGAGCGTGACCAGGGCGCGGAGCCTCGTCTGATCGGCGCGGAGCACCCAGCCGCGGTGTGCCGATCGGCCGGCGCGTTCGGCGTCCTGGCGAAGGCGCTGCGGCACACCGGCCTGCCGATCCTCCTCGCAAAGCAGCCCGTCCATCCCGCGCCCCAGCACGTCGCGCGCGTGCAGACCGGTGAGACGCTCGGCGTCCACGTTCCAGGTGAGAATCGTCCCCGATGCGTCAAGCGTGCACAGGGCTGTCTGCCCGACGGCTTCGGCAATGCGGCGGTAGCGATCTTCGCTCTCCTGGAGCGCCTGCTCGACGCGGCGATGATCGGTGATGTCGATGAGCATGATCGACGCGCCTCCGTCCGCCCTGGCCCGGGCCGAGGCCATCAGGCGGAACCACCGCCCCTCCTCCGCGCCGCCGCACGCAAGGTCGAATGTGAAGTCATCGACTCTTCCGTCAAGGACGCTGCGCACACCCTGTACAGCGCGCCCGCTTGATGAGAGCCGGCCGAGCGTTTCGAGAATCACGTCGCCGGGTCGGACGAGCAGGTCGTTCTGTCCCGCCGCTTCGCGCCAGGCGCCGTTGACCGCCTCGACTCGACCGGCGGAGTTGAGCAGGGCGCAGGGGATTGGGAACTGATCCGCCGCATCGGATGAGGCGTCGCCCCATTGAGCGTGTCCGGAATGCTGGTGCGACGCGTGAGACAAGACGGTGATCTCCGCCGGACGTGCCGAGGTCGGCTCTGAGTGGCGCGTGGATTGTACCGCGTTGGAGATGCCCGCCTTCCGCGGACGGACGCTGCACGGAAGAGCCGTTCGTCGGACGCATTCGGCGCGCCGCGATATAGTCCGCTCCATGCCGCTGCGCCACGACCAGGGCAATCCGCTGCGCGACCTTCCGCGCCAACCAGTGTCCTTGTCCCTGTCGGAGCAAGTGGGCGAACTCTCGCACCCCGACGGCCCGGCAATCCGCTCGGGTAAACTCGCCGGGCGTTCACTCTTCGCCGCCATCATGATCATCGCCCTGCCGGTGCTGCTCGGGCAATGTGCCAATGCACTGGTCGGGCTTGTGGACAAGGTCCTCGCCGGGCACCTTGCCCCCGAACTCGTCAAGCCGGCGCTCGACGGTCTCGGACTTGCGGGGTACGTCGGGTGGCTGGTGAGCATCGCCATGATGGCCGTCGGCGTCGGAGGCATGGCGATCATCGCCCGCGCCGTCGGGGGCGGCGACCGCGAACTAGCCGAGCGAACGCTCGCGCAGTGCGGGACGCTCTCGATCGTGTGGGGGGCGCTCGTTGGAGCCGTGCTGTGGGCCGTCAGCCCCGGCATGGCGCGGCTCGCCCACCTCAGCCCGGCCGCCACCGCCGATTGCGTGGCGTACATCCGCATTCTCGCGGCGGGCCTGCCCGTCGCTTCCTATCTCCTTGTGAGCATGAGTTGCCTCCAGGGAGCGGGTGAGACAACGCGGCCGTTTCTCATCATGGTCATTGTCAACGCCGTCAACGTCATCGCCAGTTGGGCGTACTCGGGCGTGGAAGTCTCCTTCGGATCGTTGACGATTCCCAATCCGGTCGGCATCAACGCCAATGTGCAGGGCATCGCCTTCGGCACCGTCACCGCCCAGGCCGTCGGGGCTGTGCTCATTCACGCGCTGATGCGCCACGGAATCCGCGATCTGCGCTTTCATGTCGCCTCCATGCGCCTCGATCGACCGCTGGCCCGGCGCATCGTTCGCGTCGGTCTGCCGGGCTTTCTCGACGGCATGGGCATCTGGCTCGGGCAGTTGTTCGCCGTCCTCTGGGTGCTCGGCGCGATCGTCAAGCGATCAGGTCTCGACGAAGGCATGATCGGCGCGCACGAGATCGCGGTACAGTGGGAGTCGTTCAGTTTCCTGCCGGGATATGCGATGGGGGTCGCGGCCGGAGCGCTGGCGGGTCAGTACCTCGGCGCGGGCAACCCGAAGATGGCGAGGCGCGCGATCCGCGCCTGCCTGTACATCGGCATGCTCGTGATGGGCCTGGCGGGACTGATCTTCATCCTTGCCGGACCCTGGCTCACGCACCTCATCAGCCGCGATCCGGTGCACCTTGATCTCGCGCCGCGAGCGCTGCTCATCGCGGGCTTCGTGCAGGTTTTCTTTGCGATGTCAATGGTCCTGCGCGGGGCGCTGAGCGGGGCCGGCGACACGCGCTGGAGCATGATCCTCGCCTGGACCAGCACCTACGGCGTGCGCGTCCCCGCGTCGTGGCTGCTCGGATATGTCTTCGGCTACGGCTTCACGGGAGTCTGGATCGCGCTGTGCGGCGAACTCGTCGTTCGCGGCCTGCTCTACATGGCGCGCTACCTCCACGGCGGGTGGGAGAGGGTTGAGGTGTGACGCCCCTCTCATGATGGCAGCGACCGCACGTCCTGCGGGCGCGGGCGGGCGGCAGAGTACAATCACCCGGTCCGTGAAAGAGGATGCGCCTTGATCAAGTACATCGGCTCCAAACGACCGCTTGTGCGATTGATCATGGAGATCGTGCAGCGCGTCGCGCACGCCGAGAACGTGCTCGACCTCTTCTCGGGAACGTCGCGCGTCGGGCACGCGCTCAAGGCGCGAGGCTGCCGCGTCCTCGCCAACGACCACAACGCCTACGCAGCCACTCTGGCGCGATGCTACGTGCAGGCCGACGCCGAGGATGTGCTGGACAACGCAAGGCGGCTGGTCCGCGAATTCAACAGCCTCAAGGGATCACCGGGCTACTTCACCGAGACCTTCTGCATCCAGTCGCGCTTCTTCCAGCCTAGAAACGGCGAGCGCATCGACGCAATCCGCGAGGCGATCGCAGCCAAGGGCCTGGATCCCGAACTCGAGGCCGTGGTGCTCGTCTCACTCATGGAGGCGGCGGACCGGGTGGACTCCACGACGGGCCTCCAGATGGCCTACCTCAAGGCCTGGGCGCCGCGCGCCTACAACGACCTCGAGTTGCGCGTGCCCCACGTCCTGCCCCGGGCGCCGCACGGCAAGGGCGTCGCCACCTGCCTTGACGCGCTCGACGCGGCCGCCCTGCACGATGCCGACGTGGCGTACATTGATCCGCCTTACAACCAGCACTCCTACCTCGGGAACTACCACATCTGGGAATCGCTCGTGCGATGGGACAAGCCGCCCGTGTACGGCGTGGCTTGCAAGCGGACCGACGTGCGCGAGCGACGGAGCATCTTCAACTCGCGCCCCCACTTCGCTTCCGCGATGAAGCGCCTCCTGGATGCGGTGCAGGCGCCCATCCTGATCATCTCCTTCAACAACGAAGGCTACCTGACGCGGGCGCAGATGGAGGAGATGCTCGCGGGCCTGTGGGACGGCCAGCGCTGCGTCGCCACGATCGAGAAGGACTTCAAGCGTTACGTGGGCGCTCAGATCGGCATCTACAACCCGCAGGGCCGGCGCGTCGGTCAGGTCAGCCACCTGCGCAACAAGGAGTACCTGTATGTGGTGTCGCGCGAGTGCCTGGCGCAGCGGCTTGCGCCGCTGGCGTCGCCCGGCGAGACCGAGCCGAACCTCTTCGACGAAACTGCCCGAGAGTCGTCGCTGAGGCCGAGATCAGGACTCAGAACCGCTCGATGAGCACGGCCACGGCGTTGCCGCCGCCGAGGCAGAGCGATGCGACGCCGCGCTTGAGATTCAAACGCCGCAACTGATGCACGAGCGTGACGAGGATGCGCGCGCCTGAAGCGCCGATGGGATGGCCGATGGCGATGCCGCCGCCGCAAACGTTGACCTTGTCCTCGGGAATCTCGAGCACCCTGAGGTCGGCGAGCATCTGCGCCGCAAATGCCTCGTTGATCTCGAAGAGGTCCACGTCGCCCACGCCGAGGCCGGCCTTTCGCACGCAGCCGCGGATGGCCTCGACAGGGGCGATGAAGAGTTCTTTCGGTTCGACGCCGTGGGTGTGGTAACTGAGAATGCGCGCGAGAGGCTTGAGCCCCATCGCCTGCGCGCGGCTCTCCGAAGTGATGGCCAGGGCCGCGGCGCCGTCGGAAATCTGGCTGGCGTTGGCTGCGGTGACGGTGCCGTCCTTGTCGAAGGCGGGCTTGAGTTTCGCCACGCTCTCAAGCGTTGTGTCGCCTCGAACGCCTTCGTCGGCGGTGATGTCCTGCTTCTGCTTCGCATCGGCCGCTGAGACGGGAACGACGGCCGAGCCGTACCACCCGTTGGCCTGGGCCTTGGCCGCCCGCTGGTGAGACTGCACGGCAAAGCGATCCTGCTCCAGCCGCGAGATGTTGTACTTCCTGGCGACGTACTCGGCGGCCTCGCCCATGCCCCAGTCCTCAAAGGGGCAGTGAAGGCCGTCGGCGCGCATGTGGTCGATGAGCGTCGCGTCGCCGAACTTGACGCCGTTGCGGATGTAGATCATGTGGGGCGCCAGAGACATGTTCTCCATGCCTCCGACGATGAAGCAGTCGCCGTCGCCGGCCTTGATCGCCTGGGCGGCGAGCATCGCCGCCTTGAGCGATGAGCCGCAGACCTTGTTAACCGTGAAGGCGTTGAGACTGTTTCCGAGCCCGGCCTTCAGCCCCGCCTGCCTGGCCGGGTTCTGGCCGAGACCTGCCTGGAGCACGACGCCCATGATGACTTCGTCGATCTTCTCCTTCACGGCGGGCACGTCGGCGAGCACCGCCCTAATGGCGAGGGCGCCGAGATCGGTGGCCGGCACGCGGGCGTACCCACCCATGAAGCGGCCGATGGGGATGCGCTTGGCGGAAACGATGACTGATGTGAAAGCGGGCATGACACTCGATCCTTGGCAGAGCCGTCAGGCGGTCAGCGCTCACACGAGCGTTTCATGTGAATCATATCGGCGCGCCTCGTGGGAATGTGGAAAGACGGGCCGGCGCAGCGGCCAATTGGGGATTCCGCCCGGATGCGGGCGCGGCAGCGCTGGTCTACACTGCGCGTGAAAAGCCGGGCGTCAAACCGGACCTTTCCCCGAACGGGAGGAAGCACCGCACATGACCATCGACCTGCACCACCGCGTCACGCTCAAGCACGACACCAACCAGGCGCTGGGCATCGGCCGCTTCGCCGTAGACTTCATGTCGGGCAAGATCGGCAGGCCGGACGAAGCAGTCTACGATCGGGTCGGTCTCTTTCACACGGATTCGATGCTGTGCGGCGTGTCGGCCTTGGCGCTGGGCACGAACGCCCCGACGGTTCTTCGCACCGAAGCACTCGGCTACCCGCATTCGGAGGGCGCGGCGGTCTTCGGTTCATCCGGGCGCGTCCATCCCGAAAAAGCCGTGGTTGCCAACTGTTCCGCCGTCCGCGAATGGGATTCGAACGGGACCAATTTCGGGTACAACCCCGACCTCGGCCACACCGCGGGCGAGTTCGGCCACAACGACTTTTACCCCGTCGTGATCGCCGCGGCGCAGATGCGCGGCCTCGACGGAGCCGCCGCGCTGCGCGGCATGATCCTCCTCGACGAGATTCGAGGCCGTCTCGCCGAAGTCTTCTCCCTCAAGTCTTACAAGATCGATCACGTCGTACATGGGGCGATCGCCTCGGCCGCGACCTTCGGCGCCATGATAGGCGCGACGCCCGAGCAGATCGAATCGGCGATCGGCATGGTCGTGGCGCACTACATCCCCTTCCGCGCCATCCGCGCCGGCAAGCAGTTGAGCGATTCCAAGGGCGCCTCCGCCGCGATCAGCGCTGAAGTCGCCGTGCTGTCCATGCTTCGCTCGATGCGCGGCTTCGTCGGCCCGCGCGACATTTTCCGCAACAAGGAAGCCATCTTCCGCCTCAACGAGCCGACCGAAGGCGACCGCTCGCCATTCGACATCGTGCTTGTTCACAGCGGCGACAAGTTTGCCGTGATGGGCATGCACTTCAAACTCGGCCTGTACGAGCACCAGTCGGCCGGCGCGCTCCAGGGCCTCATCAACCTCATCCAGCAGTCGCCCGCGCTGCTCAACGAGCCGACGGGGAGGCATATCAAGTCCATCGTCATCAAGGCCTACCAGCCCGCCTTCGGCATCATCGGCGCCCCCGCCAAGCGCGATCCGCACACGCGCCAGAGCGCCGACCACTCCATGGTCTACATCGTGGCGACGATGCTGCGCAAGGCGCTCGAACTCGCCGCAGCGAAGGGGTCCACGCACCTTGCCGACACAAGCGACGGTTATTGGAAGGCGCTCATGCTGGCCCCGCAGGACTACTGCCAGGAGTCGATCTTCAACAGCGACACGCGGCGCCTCATGGAGCGCATCGCCTTCGAGCACGGCGGGCCGGAGTACGACGCGAAGTACCCCGACGGCATCCCCACCAGCATCGTCATCACGGATGACACCGGGCGCAAACATGACAGCGGTCTGGTCATGTACCCCGCCGGCCACGCGCGCAACACCACCGCCGACCTGCGGAGCATCCTCGATCACAAGTTCCGCCTGCTGGGCAACATTGCCTTCGAAGACACTGACGCCATGATCGCCCGCCTCGACCTGGCGGACAAGTCGGCCGAAGACATCAGAGCCCTGTATGATTTCAAGATCGCCCGGCGCGAACCGATCGATGCGTTGCCGCAGATGGCCGGCGCTGCGGACGGCACAAAGACTTGAACATGATCCACCCGGACCTCCAGTTCGACCGCGAGCAACTCGCCGAAATCTGCCGGCGCTACGGCGTGCGCGAGTTGTGCCTCTTCGGCTCGGCGGTGCGCGACGACTTCGGACCGGGGAGCGACGTTGATGTACTGGTCGAGTACTTGCCGGAGAAACATCATGACATGTATCAATTGATGGATTTCATTGACGAACTGGAGGCACTCTTTGATCGCCCGGTGGACATCATCGAAGGGCGCGACCTGATTCGCAATCCGTACCGAAGAGCCACGATCATCCCGGCATTGGAGCACCTCTATGCCGCTTGATGCGTCGGACGAATCAAGACGCTGGGACATGCTGAACGCATGCCGCGAGATCGTCGAGATTTCCGCCGGAGAGTCCGAACACACGCTCAAGCACGACGCGCGCTATCGCAGAGCCATCGAACGGCTCATCTTCATCGTCGGTGAGGCGGCCAACGCCGTCTCAAGTGAGGTGCGCGACGCCAACACACATATCCCCTGGCGAAAAATCATCGGACAACGGCACTTCCTGGCGCACGAGTACGATCAGATCAACGTAGCCAACCTCTGGTCTGTCGTCAGCGTGCATGTACCTCAACTCATCTCAGATCTCGAGCGCATCCTCTCGTCCGAATCGGACTGCGCGTAGTTCAATGGTGGTTCGAAAATGAGCAGTCCGGCACGACAATTGCGCGACCTGATGACCAAGGGCATCGTCCTCGCTCCCGGCGCCTTCGATGCGCTCGTCGCGCGGGCCGTCGGAAGGGCCGGCTTCGAGGCCGTCTACATCTCCGGCGGGGCCACGGCCAACGTCGCCGGCTATCCCGACATCGGACTCATCACCCTCACCGAGATGTGCCGCACCATCCGTGAGATCAGCCAGGCCTCCGGTCTGCCCACCATCGTGGACGCCGACACCGGCTACGGTGAAGTCGAGTCCGTCATCCGCACCACCGTCGAATACGAACGGGCCGGCGCCGCGGCCATGCACATCGAGGATCAGGTCTTTCCCAAGCGCTGCGGCCACCTCGAGGGCAAGGAACTCATCTCCATCGACGCGATGTGCGAGAAGATCGCCGCCGCCGCCGACCACCGTCTCACAAGAAATTTCATCATCATTGCGCGCACCGACGCGGCCGGCGTTGACGGCTTTGACGCCGCCGTCGAACGCGCCAACGCCTTCCGCGCTGCCGGCGCTGATGTCATCTTCCCTGAAGGCCTCAGGAGCGAGAGGGAGTTCGGCGAGATGGCCCAGCGCTCGCCGGGCCTGCTCCTGGCCAACATGACCGAGTTCGGCAAGACGCCGATCATCACCGCGAACCGCTTCGAGCAACTGGGCTACCGCATCGTCATCTTTCCACTGAGCCTGATGCGGCTGGCGATGGGGCACGTCGTGCGCGGCCTGGAGGTGCTGCGGCGCGAGGGGTCCGCCGCTTCGCTCCTCAAAGAGATGCAGACGCGGGCCGAACTGTACGATCTATTGGACTATCGGCCGGGTGAGGCGTGGAGTTATCCGGGCCGCAGCGGCCGCGATCTGCGGGCGCCGGCGGACGGCTGATCGCATCGCTTGCACCATCGATTGATTCAGGGGGAACGGGCACCATGACTGCAACACAGGACAAGACATCGCTCGCCTCCGGCCTTGAAGGCGTCGAGGCCGGCACCACGTCCATCTGCAGCGTCGAGCAGGGGCAACTGCTCTACCGCGGTTATGAGATTCACGATCTCGCCGAGCACGCCACCTTCGAAGAAGTCGCCCACCTGCTGCTCGTGGGGCATAAACCCTCGGCGGCCGAACTCGCCGCCTTCAAGCGCGAACTCGTGCCCCTGCGAAGCGTGCCTGAGTGGGTGCTCGACATCGTCCGCCGCGTGGCGCCGAAGTCGCACCCGATGGATGCGCTGCGCACCGGCGTGAGCCTGCTGAGCCACACCGATCCCGACGTCGCCGACAACTCGCCGCAGGCAAACCTGCGCAAGGCCACACGACTTCTCGCCGCCATCCCCACGATCATCGGCGCCGGCCAGCGCGCCATCGACGGCAAACCGACGATCGCCCCCGATCCCTCCCTCGGGCACGCGGCGAACCTGCTCTACGTCATGACGGGTGAAAGGCCAAGCGACCTCATCGCGCGCGCGATGGATGTCTCGCTCATCCTCTACGCCGAGCACGAGTTCAACGCCTCGACCTTCACCTGCCGTACCATCGCCGGCACGCTCAGCGACATGCACTCGGCGGTGTGCGGCGGCATCGGGGCTCTCAAGGGGCCGCTGCACGGCGGCGCCAACGAGGCCGCGATGGAGATGCTCAAGGAAGTCGGCACGCTGGAGAACGTCCGCCCGTTCATGAACAACGCCTTCACGACAAAGCGCAAGATCATGGGATTCGGCCACCGCGTCTACAAGAACGGCGACCACCGCGCGCCGATCCTCCGCGAGTGGGGTCTGAAACTCACCAAAGAGCGCCCGCAGTTCCGCAAATGGTTCAACATCGGCGATGCGGTGCAGAAGATCATGCTCGAGGAGAAGAAGATCCATCCGAACGTGGATTTCCCCTGCGGCCTGACGTACTTCACGATGGGCATTCCCGTGCCGCAGTACACGCCGATCTTCGTCGCGTCAAGGATCACCGGCTGGTGCGCCCACATCATGGAGCAGCACGCCGACAACCGGCTCATCCGCCCGCTCAGCGTCTACACAGGGCCGGCGCGAAGGAGTTGGAACGGGTAGCGCGAGCACGAATCAATACCAGGCCGACGCGCCAGAGTGGACGAAATCGCATGGAACTCCGCTTCGACCTGAACAAGATCCAATCGCTTGCCGACAAGTACTGCACGGACAGCCCCGACGAGGCGCATTTGGAGCGCCGCTTCCTGGAACGGGCCAATTCGATCG
>CAADHA010000096.1 GCA_900696685.1 uncultured Planctomycetota bacterium | reverse complement strand
TCACCGCCCCCTGGCGAAACTCCGCCGCGTACTTCCGCTTGTTCTGTCCCTTGACCATCCGATGAACCTCCTGATGACAGGCCAAAGCCTATCGATCCAAGCCGTCCACCGCAGGTGGGCAGGTTCACTTCCGCCGGCCCGGCCGGGTCGTGCGCGCCTTGGCGATGGCTTTGCCTCTCTTGCCGGGAGTCTTTGCTGCGGCGGCGCGTCCGTTGCCCTTGACGCCACTGATGCCGCGCTCCTTGATGACCGCTTGCGCCGCGGCGAGGCGCGCGATGGGGACGCGGAAGGGCGAGCAACTCACGTAGTCCAGCCCGACGCGGTGGCAGAAGTGGACGGAGGCCGCATCGCCTCCATGCTCGCCGCAGATGCCGAGCTTGAGATCGGGCTTGACCGAACGGCCCTTGGTGCAGGCCATCTCGACGAGCGCGCCGACGCCGCTCACGTCGATCGTCTGGAAGGGATCGACCGGGAGGATGTCCTTGCCGAGGTAGTCGGGCAGGAAGGTGTTGATGTCGTCGCGGCTGAAGCCGAAGGTCATCTGCGTGAGGTCGTTGGTGCCGAAACTGAAGAAGTCGGCCTGGGTGGCGATCTCATCGGCGACGATGGCGGCGCGGGGCACTTCGATCATCGTGCCGACGGGGATGTCAAGTCTGCCCTTGTATTCCTGCTCGCGCACGACGAGGTCGATGGTTTCGAGAGTGAGGGCGCGGAGCAGTTCGAGTTCGCGCTTCGTCCCGGCGAGGGGAATCATGATCTCCGGCCGCGCGTCCACGCCTTCGCGGATGCACGCGATCGCGGCCTCGGTGATGGCGCGCACCTGCATGACGAGGATTTCAGGATAGGTGACGGCGAGTCGGCAGCCGCGGTGGCCGAGCATCGGATTCGCCTCGTGAAGGACATCCACGCGGGTGCGGATGAGGCTGACATCGACGCCCGCCTCCATCGCCAGTTCGCGCATCTGTTCCTCTTCATGAGGAAGAAACTCGTGCAGCGGAGGGTCGAGGAGGCGGATGGTGACGGGCAGCCCGTCCATGGCGCGGTAGATGCCGATGAAGTCATCGCGCTGGTAGGGGAGGAGCCTGGCCAGCGCCTTCTCGCGGTCGGCGACGGTGTCGGCGAGGATCATCTGGCGCATGGACTTGATGCGCTCGCCCTCGAAGAACATGTGCTCGGTGCGGCAGAGTCCGATGCCCTGGGCGCCAAACTCGCGAGCCTTGCGGGCGTCGGCGGGAGTGTCGGCGTTGGTGCGGACTTTCATCGTGCGAATCTTGTCCGCCCAGGCGAGGAGTTGGGCCTGAAATCCGCCGAGCGTCGGCTCGACGCGGCGCAGAGCGCCGATGAAGACTTCGCCCGTCGAGCCGTCGATGGAGACGACGTCGTCGGCTCCGAGGTACCGGCCCTTGATCTCGGCTTTGCGCCTCTTCGCATCAATATGGATTGCGCCCGCGCCGGCGACGCAGCACTTGCCCCAGCCGCGGGCCACGACGGCGGCGTGCGAGGTCATCCCGCCTGTGCTGGTCAGGATGCCCGCCGCGGCGTGCATGCCTTCCACGTCCTCGGGACTGGTTTCCTTGCGAATGAGGATCACGCTCTCGCCGCGACCGGCTCGCTCCGTGGCTTCCTCGGCGGTGAAGGCGAGTTTGCCCACGGCGGCGCCGGGCGATGCGGGCAGGCCCGTCGCCACAGCCTTGTTGGTCCTCTTGGCCTCCGGATCGAAACTCGGCAGGAGAAGTTGAATGAGATCGCCCGCGGGAACGCGGCCAATCGCTTCTTCCCTGCTGATCAACTTCTCCTTGACCATCTCGACGGCGATGCGCACTGCGGCGGTGCCGGTGCGCTTGCCGTTGCGGGTCTGGAGCATGTAGAGCGTGCCGCGCTCGACGGTGAACTCGAGGTCCTGCATGTCGCGGTAGTGCGACTCGAGGCGCTTGCGCACGTTGAGCAACTGCTTGTGGATTTCCGGCCGCCAGGACTTCATTTCGGAAACGGGTCGCGGCGTGCGGATGCCGGCGACGACGTCTTCGCCCTGGGCGTTGACGAGGAACTCGCCGTAGAACTCGTTCTCGCCGGTGGAAGGGTTGCGGGTGAAGGCGACGCCGGTGCCGCTGTCTTCGCCCATGTTGCCGAAGACCATCGCCTGCACGTTGACGGCCGTGCCGAGCAGGCCCGTGATGCCCTCCTTGCGCCGGTACGTGACGGCGGAGTGCTTGTTCCAGGAGCGGAAGACGGCTTCGATGGCTTCGGTGAGTTGTTCGAGGGCGCTCTGGGGGAAGGGTTTGCCGACGCCCTGTTCGTAAACTTTCTTGTACGCCTCGCACAGTTCCCTGATGCCTTCTGTGGGCACGTCGGTGTCGAGTTTCGCGTTGTATTTCTTCTTGATTGCGTCGAAGGCGTGCTCGAAGTGCTCGTGATCGACGCCCTTGACGACGTCGCCGAACATGTTGATGAGGCGGCGGTAGGCGTCCCAGGCGAAGCGCTCGTTGCCGGTGTCGGCCGCCAGCCCGCGTACGGACCGGTCATTGAGGCCGAGGTTGAGGATCGTGTCCATCATGCCGGGCATGGAGGATGCGGCGCCGCTGCGCACGGAGACGAGCAGGGCGTTGCGTTCGCCGCCGAAGGTCTTGCCCGTCTGCTTCTCGATGAAGGCGATGCCCTCCTGCACCTGCTTCATGAGTCCGGCCGGGAGTTTGCGGCCGGCCTTGTAGTAGGCGTCGCAGGTCTCGGTGGTGATGGTGATGCCGGGCGGAACGGGCAGGCCGATCGAGGTCATCTCGGCGAGGTTGGCGCCCTTGCCGCCAAGCAGCGGCTTCATCTTCGCATTGCCGTCGGTGCGACCGACGCCGAAGTAGTAAACCATCTTCGGAGCCGACTTCGCGTGCTTGACGGTGCGGGCAGGTTTACGTGTCGTGGAGCGCGAGGAGGGGCGTTTCATGGGTGATGAACTCTTGGCCATGGGGATTGACCGGGAGGGGGAAGTGGCAAGGGAGAGTGGACGCCAGCGCGCGGCTCGAAGATTGCACGGCATCGACCGCCGCGGACCTCCTGCAGTGCGCATCCGAATGAACGGGTATCGTAGCGTTGGGTGTGTCGCCTTCAATGCGGGGAGCACAGCGAGCGACCTCTAGCCGGCGGCTCCCTCGGCGGCGACCTCCGCCTTGCCTGAGATGGATTCCACGTCGAGGTAGGCCGCCTGCAGCGCCAGTTCCTTGCGCAGGCAGAAGTCGTGAAAGCGGGGAAACGCCACCATCGCTCCAGCCACAAGGCGCGTAATGTGGCTTGTCCACACTTCCGCCCGCGGACGCCGCAGGCAGCGGACGATCGCCCGTGCGACCCGCTCGGGAGGCTGGACGAAGAGCCGCGGCGCATGCCGGGGCACTCCGCGCCGCCGGATGCCGCTGACGTCCGCGGACGCATCGTGGAACTCGGTCATCGTGGTAATCGGGTGAATCACCGAGACGTCAATGCCCTCGCGCTGCAACTCGAGACGCAGGGAGCGAGCCACCTGCGTCTGCGCCGCCTTCGTGGCGCTGTAGGCGCCGAAGTAGGGCAGCGTGAAGCGAGAGAGGCAACTGCTCGTGATCATCAGATGCCCTCGGCCGCTGGCGCGAAACGCGCGCACGGCCTCCCGGGCCACGCGCACCGTGCCGAAGAAGTTGACTTCGAAGATCCGTCGCAGACTCTCATCGGTCAGGTCGACGACGCAACCCTGGTGCCCGTAGCCGGAGTTCGCGAGGACGGCGTCAAGCCGGCCGAAGTGCTCAAGGCACCGCTCGATCAACGCGGACACGTCGGCATCGAACTGGACATCACAGGCGACGGGAAGGGCCACGCGCCCATGCGACTCGATTTCGCGAGCCAGCGACTCGAGGAGGTCGATGCGGCGCGCGGCGACGGCGACGTTCATCCCCGCCTGAGCGCAGGCAAGAGCCGTCGCTCGCCCGATGCCGCTGCTGGCGCCGACGATGCAGATGACGCGATCGCGCAGGTCTCTCATCGGCGCATTGTAATCGCCCCAGGTCGGTGATGCACGGCGACGGTGATCGAGCGTGTTCGTTCACGAGGACGCAAGAACGGTGTCGGGAGCGCCTCTGCGGCGATTCTCACGAGGTGATCCGGACCCGCTACCGCGTCACGAGCAACGTGGGGAAGACACCATGGGATGGCGAGTCGAGAGGCTGGGGCGGGACCGAAGAAAGGGGAGTTTCCATGTCCCGGCCAGGACATCAATGAAGAAAATGCACTCACGGCTGCCCTCTTGGGCCGCAGACCGCGAGTACAGGGGTGAGCCCGACCTGGCCGGGGCACCACTATCAGTCCGGCATGGACTTTCCAGGCGCGAAGCGCATGGATTCTCCTGCAGTGTTGCAGGGGCGTGCGGACAGGCCCGATCGCCCGAAAGCATCCTCTTCGGTGAGGAGAAGGAGTTGTCAATGAAATATTCGTGGATCATCGCCGCCCTCGTCCTGCTCCTCGGAGGCCGCGCCTTCGGCCAGTGCAGCGACTACCAGTTGTCCATAAGCGGCTCGTGCCCGGGAACGGTGACCGTGTTCTGGGGCGGGGCGCCGCCGAGCAGCCTGCAGGCGCTGGTCATCGCCAACACACCCGGATCATTCACTATTCCGATCGGGCCGTGCTTCGGCACGGTGATCTGCATTCAGGGATCCGTCGGGATGGTCGGCACGCCGTTCAGCACAGGTATGGCGGGCGTCGGTGCGGTCAGCGGAACCGCCGGCCCGGGAGCCTGTGGCAAGTGGCTCATCGCCGTCACGAACTTCGGTTCGCCCTGCAAAGTGAGCAATCCGGTGATGATCCCATAGCGGCCCGCCGCGACCGGGCTTCGACATCGACATCATTCGGCGCCAACCCTGTCTTCACCAAGTGAAGGCAGGGATGGTCCATTGCGCTCGATCGCTCAGTTCACCGTCGTGAGCGTTGCGGTGTGTTCGAGGAGGTCGCGGATCTGATGCCGTGTGAAGCGCGGTTCGGCGGGCAGACGGGGAAAGGAGATGGGAAAACCTCCGCGATCTCCGCGAAACCGCTTCGGCCGTCCGGAATCTCACTCAAACGTCCACGTCACCGTGCGGCTGATCTGACACTCGATCGGCGCGACGGCCTGGAGGCGCACCGTGCGGCCGCGCGCAGCGGGCGGGAGGCTGACAGTGATCGTCGCCACGCCGTTGGCGTTGGCCCGCACTGCTGGCAGCGCCTGTGGATCGCGGATCAGCAGTGTGCCGCCTGCACATCCGCCGTGGATCTTCTGCGCCCCGTCGCGCGTGCCCCAGACGAGATGCACGCGCTGATTCGTCGCGAGGCCGGTGATTGTGATCGTGTTCATCGTCCCCGCGCGACCCGGCACGGGATCGGACATTTCGAAGAAGTATGGCGTAACGAGGAAGCCACGCTCGCGGCCGTCGTCGTACTCGCCGAATGCGGCCATCTGACCGGCGTCGTTCACATTGTCCGCCTGTCGCAGCGTCACATCGGAATATTGCTGAATGAAATCGTTCAGGTCGTACTCAACGTAACCCTGACCCGCATCCTCCCACGCGACCGCGTGCTCATATCCGTTGCGGCAGCGATCGTCCATGTTCTCTTCGCCGACGATCAGACTGAAATTGTTGATCGCCCTGGCCGTGCAGAGGTACGATCGGAACCGCGGCAGTTCGGTCATCTGTCCATCATGCCATCGAAATGGATCAGACTCGGGTCCGACCACCTCGGACAGGTTGTTGATTCCGTACGCGACTTCGGCCTGACCGGGTGGATCGACGCCGATGTCGATCATCTGGCCGTTGCGCCAGAGGTAGGGTCGGGTGATGCGCCGGGCGTTGAAGGAGCGGCCGACGATCTCGGCGTGTGCGTTAATGTCGTTGGCGCCTTCGTCGCCGAACTGGTTGCCGAGGGAGCCGAGGTCGATGGGCGGGTCGAGACGCGGCCAGAGGGCGGAGCGGGAAGCAAAGTCGCAGCGGCCGACCATCCATCCGGTGTCGTTGGCGCTCCGCGCGTAGCAGTAGGTTTGCGAGCCTGGGAGACTCTCCAGAGGCGTTGCCCCGACTCCGATGCGCCACGCGGCGGCGGTGGTTCGACCATTCACTGAGGTGATTCCAACCAGTACGCCGGAACTCGGGCTGATCCCGAAGACATCGGCGTACGTTCCTCCAGGCGGGGGCGGCACGGCGATCGATCTGCCGTTGATCCAGACTGTTCCAACGCTCTGGCCATTGAACTGCTGTGAGAAGCACGCAACGCGACCCAACTCGTCCACTCCCTTAGCGCTCGAACTGCGATGACCCTCCAATACACCGATTGAAGTGACTTCATAGCCGGTTACGCCAGTGGGCTGAGCGGACGCACACCTTGCCGAAGGCACCATCGACGCCGCGATCACGGCCATGATGCGGGCGGGTTCCTTGTCTTCCTCTCCCATGCAAGGGCGAGCCGGTTCAACCATACAGCAGTGTCCTGCGTGCGCCTGGTCGATTTCGCGAGGGAAGGCACCCCGAAGTGAGCGAGCCTTGACGCCTTGGTGCCCTGGCGCCTCAGTGCCTTGATCGCGGAGATGCGAAGACGTGAGCGGTCTCGGGAAGAGTGATGCGGTTGTGCGCATCAAGCCTTGATGCCTCTGCCCGGCACGCTCCGCTGCGGCGGGCCACCAGAGAGCCGGTAACGTTCCGTTGATTGTCGATCGCAGCGGGCGCTGTACGGGGTGTGGCAGCCGAACGCGGCCGTCCGGCCGGCTATACTCACCGCGTCCTCCCGGTCCCCGCCACGTCGGGATGGATGGTTGTCCCCACATCCTCACCCCAACTGCGGAGGCACACCATGCCCGGACGTGCAGCCATCCTCCTTTATGGATTCGTGGCCTATCTCGCCTTCTTCGGCACGATCCTCTATGCGATCGGCTTCGTCGGCAACTGGGTCGTGCCCAAGTCGATCGACAGCGGTGAGGCCGGCGCGACCGCCGCGGCCCTGCTCATCAACGCGCTGCTTCTGAGCGTCTTCGTCGTGCAGCACACGATCATGGCCCGGCCGGCGTTCAAGAAGTGGGTGACGCAGTTCATCCCCGCCGCGATCGAGCGCAGCACCTTCGTCCTGCTCGCCAGCGCTTCGCTCATTCTCATCTTCGCCTTCTGGCGGCCGCTGCCGACGGTTCTGTATGACGTGAGCGCGACGTGGGCGAACTGGCCGCTCATCGTCATCTCTCTTCTCGGCTGGGCGCTGGTCTTCGGCTCATCCTTCATCATCAACCACTTTGATCTCTTCGGCTTGCGGCAGGTGTGGCTGCACTGGTGCGGCCGGCCCTATTCCCATGAGCCTTTCCGCATCGTGGGCGTCTACAGATTTGTCCGCCATCCGCTGATGGTGGGGTTCTTCATCGCATTCTGGGTGACGCCCGTGATGACCGTGGGGCATCTCTTCTTCGCAGTAATGACAACGGGTTACATCTTCATGGGCGTGTGGTTCGAGGAGCGCGACCTCATCGCGCACTTCGGCGAGAAGTACCTCGGCTATCGCCGCAAGGTGCGGGCCTTTGTGCCGATTCCGCGCAAGGATGGCAGGCAGGCGTAACGGCGCTGCCGGGAAAACACCGCAATTGCTGAAAGACTGCGACTCCCGGTTGGAGTAAAGCCGGTGCAGAGGTTTCCATTCCTGTATGAGCAGGGTGGCGCTGCGGGCGGTGTACACTTGCCCGCGCACTCGCCGGAGTCGTATGCACGAGGCCAATCTGATCTTCGCCTGGGTCTGGATCGCCGTCGGCCTGCTCGCGGGCGCCGTGCAGGGGCTAGGCTTTCACCGCGAGGAGTGGATGGGCGGCTACGCCTCGTGGCGGCGGCGCCTGACGCGCCTCGGCCACATCGCCTTCCTGGGCACGGCGATCATCAACCTCGCCTTCGCCTTCACCGTGCGACTCTTCGACGTATCGCATGCGCTGCTCGCCTGTATCAGTCCGATGCTCATCATCGGCGCGGTCGCCATGCCGGCGGTCTGCTACCTCTCGGCGTGGCGGATGCCCTTTCGCCATTTCTTTGCGATCCCCGTGCTGGCTCTCATCGGCGCCGTGGGACTGTTCGCATATGTACTGCTCGCCGGCGCCACGGGGACATCGCCATGAAGATCGGCCTCATCGCCATGAGCGGCGTGCGCGCCTGCGACGAGGAACTTCTCGCCTTGGGCCTGACGCTTCCTGGTTTTGTCGAGCGCAGCAGGACCATTGCCTCGCTGCCGAGCCTCGGCCTGCTCACCCTTGCCGGCATGACGCCGCCCGGGCACGAAGTTGCGTACCGTGAAGTGGATGAGGTGCGCTCCCTCGGCCCCGATCTCGAGCCCTTCGACCTCGTCGCCATCTCGACGTTCACGGCCCAGATCGACGAGGCGTATGCGCTGGCGGACCGATACCGCGCAATGGGCGTGCGCGTGGTGATGGGCGGCCTGCATGTGACGACGTTGCCGGAGGAGGCCGCCGCACACTGCGATGCCGTGATTGTGGGCGAGGGGGAAGTCTGCTGGCCCCAGGTGATTGCCGACGCCGCGGCCGCCCGTCTGCCGCCGCGTTACACGAGCCGGCCGCGCGAGTTCGACTTCGCCGACGCCCCGATGCCGGCGTTCGAACTGCTCGACATCGAGAAGTACAACCGCCTGACGGTGCAGACTTCGCGCGGCTGCCCGCTGCGCTGCTCCTTCTGCGCCAGCAGCATCCTCCTCACGCCGCGCTACAAGCAGAAGCCGATCGAGAAGGTGCTCGCCGAGATCGACCGCGTCTGCGACATCTGGCCGCGCCCTTTCATCGAGTTTGCCGATGACAACAGTTTCATCAACCGGGCCTACTGGCTGGAACTGCTGCCGCAACTTGCGCGCCGCCGCGTGCGCTGGTTCACCGAGACGGACATCCGCATCGGCGAGGATGATGAACTCCTCAACCTCATGCGCCGGGCGGGTTGCGCCGAGGTGCTCATCGGCCTGGAGAGTCCCGTCGAGGAGGGGCTGGCGGGGCTGGAGTTGCGCCGCGACTGGAAGCGCCGCCGCTTCCGCGACTACGCGCGGGCTGTCGCCAGAATCCAGAGCCACGGCATCCGGGTCAACGGCTGCTTCATCGTCGGCCTCGACGGGCACACCCCTTCTGTCTTCGACGCCATCTGCGAGTTTGCCGAGGCGCTCGATCTCTTCGATGTCCAGGTGACACTGCCCACACCCTTCCCCGGCACGGCCCTGTACGAGCAGTTGCGGCGGGAGGGGCGCCTCTTCGAGGAGCGGCCATGGCGCAAGTGCACGCTTTTTGATCTGACCTTCCGCCCCACGCCGATGAGTGCTGAGGAACTCCGAGCCGGCTTCCACGACCTCGCCCGGCGCCTCTATAGTGACGCGTTCACGCGGCAGAGGCGCGAGGGGTTCCGGCGGCAGTATCGCGCTGCGGCGCGGGCAAGGAGAGCATCGTGAAGAACATGATGTACGTTCGCGGCCTGCTCGGTCTCATGGGCCTCTACGACGGCGTGCTCGGCGTGGCCTTCCTCCTCGCCGCGCCGCAACTCTTCGACTGGGTGCAGGTCACGCCGCCCAACCACTTCGGCTACGTTCACTTCAGCGCGGCCCTGCTCATCGTCTTTGCCCTGATGTTCTTTGCCGTGGCGATGAAGCCGCGCGCCAACCGCAACCTGCTGCCGTACTGCTTCCTGCTCAAGGTGTCCTACAGCGGCGTGGTCTTCTACCACTGGCTGCTGGGCGACGGCCTGCCGGGCCTCTGGAAACCCTTCGCCATCGCCGACCTCGCCATGGCGGCGATCCTGGCGTGGATGTACGTCAGCGTCCGGCCGGCAG
>CAADHA010000095.1 GCA_900696685.1 uncultured Planctomycetota bacterium | reverse complement strand
GGTTCGTTCGGCCAGATGCTGCGCCACCCGTTCAGCGGCGTGGCGATGTGCTACAAGCACGGATTGCCGCCCGAGGTCATGCACATCGTCGCCACCCACAGCCACGAGGGCGACAAGGTCCAGCGCAACATCGAGAGCATCATCTTCCACCATGCTGATTTTGTCGACTTTGACATTGCGAAGTATCTGGGGGCGAAAGCGGGAAAAAAGTAGCCTGCACCGGGCTCGCCGTGGCTGTCGATCGCTCCACCCCCGAATCTCACCCCGATTTGTTTCGCGGGCGGCAGACTCTCCGGTCCGCGCGACTGTCTGGCGATTAGGATGACATCGCTGCGCACACCGCGTCGTCACGTTGCCGTTGCGCGCTCTTCCGGAGACCGCCATGAAAACCATCATCGAGCCTTTCCGCATCAAGTCCGTCGAGCCGATCCGCATGACGACGCGCGAGCAGCGCGAGGTCTACCTCCGCGAGGCGGGCTTCAACACGTTCCTCATCCATGCTCGGCACGTGCTCATCGACCTGCTCACAGATTCAGGAACCGGCGCGATGAGCAGCGAGCAGTGGGCCGGCGTCATGCGCGCGGATGAGTCCTACGCCGGGGCCGAGTCCTTCTTCCGCTTTCACCACGTCATGCACGAGATTGCCGGCTTCGACCACATCCTCCCCACACACCAGGGGCGGGCCAGCGAGCGCATCCTCTTCGAGATCATCGGCGGGCCGGACCTCGTCGTGCCCAGCAACGCCCACTTCGACACCACTCGCGCCAACATCGAGCACAGCGGGGCGACCGCCGTCGACCTGCCCATCCCCGAGGCGAGCGACCCGCGCACGCGCCATCCCTTCAAGGGCAACATGAACGTGGCCTCGCTCGAAGAACTCATCGCGCGCATCGGCCCCGAGCGCATTCCCGTCGTCATGCTCACGGTGACGAACAACAGCGGCGGCGGGCAGCCCGTGAGCCTCGAAAACATCCGGGCCGTGCGCAAGGTCTGCGACCGCCACGGCCTGCGCTTCTTCCTCGACGCATGCCGCTTCGCCGAGAACGCCTGGTTCATCAAGCAGCGCGAGGCGAGGCAGCGCGAGCGCCCCATCCGCGCCATCGTGCGCGAGATGTTCGACCTCGCCGACGGCGCGACAATCTCGGCCAAGAAGGACGGGCTGGTCAACATCGGCGGCGTGCTGCTCTTCCGCGACCGCGCGCTCTTCCAGAAGGCGAGCAACCTGCTCATCCTCACCGAGGGCTACGTGACCTACGGCGGCCTCGCGGGGCGCGACCTCGAAGCCATGGCCCAGGGATTCTACGAAGTCGTCGAGGAAGACTACCTCGGCTATCGCATCCGCAGCACTGAATACCTCGGCGAGAAACTTCTCGCGGCCGGCATCCAGATCGTCGAACCTCCAGGCGGGCACGCGATCTACATCGACGCCAGGGCCTTCTGCCCGCACATCCCTGTCGAGCAGTTCCCCGGCCAGGCGCTGGTCTGCGGCCTGTACCGCGCCGGCGGCATCCGCAGTTGCGAGATCGGCAGCGTGATGTTCGGCGGCCCGGGCCGGCCGGCGCCGAAGATGGAACTCGTGCGCCTGGCCATCCCGCGCCGCGTCTACACCCAGAGCCACATCGACTACGTCATCGAGGCGACGATCGAGGTGCACAGGACGCGAGCCGAGATGCGCGGCCTGCGCATCGTCGAAGCCCCGGAGGTGCTGCGCCACTTCACGGCACGGTTCGAGGAGGTGTGAGCGCGCAGCGAAGCAAGGCAGCAACTAGGCCGACGCGCCAGCGAGGACGCATGACAACCAGGCCGACGCGCCAGCAAGGAACTATGGATGCAACTCGCCACACACCAACTCCCTTGATCGCGCTTCGGGCTGGTCTCCCACACTTCGACCCCGGCTTCATCGCCTTCTGGCAGCGGTGGAACTACCCGCATCTCCGGCCGGAACTGCTCGGCGAGCGACAGCGATCCTGATACCCTTCCCCATGCCAATTCCCCTCACACTCACCGAAAAAATCGCCACGCGATACGCCGTGGGCCTGCGGCCCGGCCAGGTTGCGCGGCAGGGGGCGATCATCACCATCCGCCCCAAGCACGTCATGACGCACGACAACACGTCGGCCGTGATGGGCAAGTTTCGAGAGTTGTTCAAGGAAATGGCGCCTGGGGAAGATCAGTTAGCCGCGACACGGAGGCTCGGCGCAGGCGAGCGCGACGACTGCGGCCAAGCGTCCGAGCGCGAAAAAACTCCGCGCCTCCACGACCCTCATCAGCCCGTCTTCGCCATTGACCACGACATCCAGAACCTCTCACCCGAAAACCTCGGCAAGTACGCGAAGATCGAAGCGTTCGCGCGCGAGCACGGCATCGACTTCTACCCTGCCGGCACCGGCATCAGCCACCAGGTGATGGTCGAGTACGGCTACGTCACGCCCGGCTCGATGGTCGTCGGCAGCGATTCGCACTCCAACCTCTACGGCGCGCTGTGCTGCCTCGGCACGCCGGTCGTGCGCACCGACGCGGCGTCGATCTGGGCGATCGGCACGACGTGGTGGCAGGTGCCGCACGTCGCGCGCTGCACGCTCACCGGCCGTCTGCCGCTGGGCGTCGTCGGCAAGGACGTCATCGTCGCGCTCTGCGGCGTCTTCAACAACGACGAAGTGCTCAACATGGCCGTCGAGTTCACCGGAGACGGCGTGGCGAGGCTCTCGATGGACGAGCGCCTGAGCATTGCCAACATGACGACGGAGTGGGGGGCGCTGGCCGGCATCTTCCCCGCCGATGAAGTCGTGCGCGAATACCTCTACAGCCGGGCCGATCTCTTCGCGCGGCGCGGCGATGCGCGGCCGAAGTACACGCGGCAGAATGTCGATGCCATGTTCGAGCAGGATCTCGCGGCCGACGCCGAGGCGGCCTACGCCGTCGATCTCACGCTCGATCTTTCGACGGTGATCCCGCACGTCTCCGGGCCGGACCATGTCAAGGTGATGCGCTCGCTGCCTGACGTGGAGCGCGATCGAATCAGAATTCACAAGGCGTACCTGCTCAGTTGCGTGAATGCGCGACTTTCGGATCTGCACGATGCGGCGACAGTGCTGCGCGGCCGAGCCGTGGCCGAAGGGGTTGATCTCTACGTCGCCGCCGCCTCGGCTGAAGTGCAGAACAAGGCGGAGCAGGACGGCACGTGGAAGACGCTGCTCGACGCCGGCGCCCACGCTCTGCCGCCGGGCTGCGGAACGTGCATCGGACTCGGGGCCGGCACGCTCGAACCCGGCGAGGTCGGCATCAGCGCGACGAATCGCAACTTCAAAGGCCGCATGGGCAGCCGCGAGGCGCAGGCCTATCTCGCCAGCCCCGCGGTCGTGGCGGCCTCGGCCGCGGCGGGTTACATCTGCGCGCCGCGGCGATTCGACGAGGTGGAGCCTCGCTTCACGCTGACGATCCATCCGTCCCCGGCAGGAGCCGAGGAGGAGACGCCGATCCTCGAGGGCTTTCCCGAGACGGCTACGGGTCGGGCGCTCTGGCTTCCCATCGACAATCTTAATACGGATGGCATCTACTCGGGGAAACTGACGTACCGGGACGATGTAACGCCGCGGGAAATGGCGGCGGCTTCAATGGCCAACTACGATCCTTCCTTTGCCTCAATGGCGCGCCCGGGCGACATCATTGTGAGCGGGGCGAACTTCGGCACCGGCTCCTCGCGCGAGCAGGCGGCCACGTGCCTCAAGCACCTGGGCATCCGCTGCGTCATCGCGGCTTCATTCAGCGAGACCTACAAGCGCAACGCCTTCAACAATGGATTCCTCGTCTTTGAGTGCCCCGACTTCGTCGAATCGCTGCGCGCCGCGCACGCGGGCAGCAAAGCGCCGACGATCGACGCCGGCAGGATCATCATCGACTTCCGCCGTTCGCGCCTCGCTCACGCTGGCAAGACCTACGCCTTTCTCTCACCGAGCGAGACGGCGCAGGAACTCATCATCGCCGGCGGCGCGGAGATAGTGGTCACACGCCGCCTGGCCGGCGCTGCCGGCTCTGCGGCGCGGGCCAGGTAGCGTCAGGGTGACCCGCCGGATGCACAAGACCTGTCCGCGCCTTCGGTTCAACCCGGGTGGCAAGGCGGGCACGGTCGACTGTGTCGATCGGCCGGCCGCAGGCAGACTTGCGGGCCTCATCCGCCTCACCGGATTCGCCGGTTTCTATTCCTCCGCCGGCGGAACATCGGTTCAACCCACAGCCACAGCCCGCTGAGCACCAGCAGCGACAGGCCGGCCGCGACCACGGGCATGACCCATTCGTGAAACCAGGCGCCGATCATCGATCCATCGTGCAGGCGTTCGAGCCAGTCGCTGCGCCGCACTCCCGCGCCGAGCACCGCCCCGGTGATCGCATCCACCTGCAACTCGGCATCGCTCCGCGCCGAGATCACCTTGAACACACGATCGCGCAGGCGGATGTCCACCCGCCCCATGTCCTCGATCGTCGCGAAGTCGGGATGCCCGTGGGCCAGCACAGCCGCGAAGACCTGCTGGAGGGTGATGAACTCAGCCGGGCCGCCCGTCGCCGCCTTCTGCACCGGCGGCTGAATCCACGCCGCCTTCTTCTTGATGAGCAGCAGAAACCCGCTCACCGACATGATGAGCAGGAACAACGCCAGCACAATGCCCGTCCACTTGTGCGTGTTCCAGAAGAGCCTGAACGACTTCATCGCGGCGGACTATACCGCCTCAGCCGCGTCACATCCCCGCGAGGCGCGCGTTCTTCGCCGAGTTCTGTCGCATCAGCCCCGCCAGCAGGAATGCCAGCCCCGGCGAGGCGAAGATCGCGAACCACGGCCCGGCCGGAACATGCTGGACCTGCGCGAAATGCACGACGTAGAACATCGCCAGCGAACCCAGAGTCACCAGTCCGCCGGGCAGTTCGCGCCACCAGCCGAGAATCATCCCCACCGCCACGCCCGCGGGAAAGAACACGAACAGCGCCGCTTCGCGCTCCGAGAGGTGCAGCAGCCCTTGCGGTGAATCAGTCAGAAACAGCGCCAGCATCGCCAGCGACGCCACGCTGCTCAACCGGGCGATCCAGCGGACGATGACGAGAGGCATTGGCTTCATGATCAACTCCTTTGGATTCGCCGCCGCGCCCTTTCGCCGCCCGCCGCGGCGCAACTCTCAATTCTTTCCCGCATCGGCCGGCGAGCCACGAGGATTCCGCCGCGATTGCCAACCCTATAGTCCCCGCAAACCTCTCCACGGAGCCGCAGATGCCCAAGTACCACAT
>CAADHA010000094.1 GCA_900696685.1 uncultured Planctomycetota bacterium | reverse complement strand
TGGACCGGCTTGAGCGCGCGGTAGACCAGGCCGTGCGCGACGAGGTCGGCGAAGACCTCCAGCGTGGCCGCTTCGTACTCCGGCTGCATCGTCAGGTAGGGATGCTCATAGTCGGCGACGGTGAGCAACCGCTTCATCTGCCCCGTCTGGAGTTTGATGTACTTCTCGGCGTAGCGGCGGCACTCGGTTCGCACCGCCATGCGCCGATCATCCTCGGAGAGAGTGTCGAGTTTCGCCGCCTTGCCCGACTCGACGAGTTCGGTCATGACTCTGTGTTCGATGGGCAGGCCGTGGCAGTCCCACCCCGGCACGTAGGGCACGTCGAGGCCCTGTGAGGTGCGAGTGCGCACGACGAAGTCCTTGAGCACCTTGTTGAGGAGGTGGCCGAGGTGGATGGAGCCGTTGGCGTACGGCGGGCCGTCGTGGAAGGCCCACGGGGCGCGCCCCTCGGCAGCGGAACGCTCGCGCAGCGCAGCGTAGAGATTCATCTTCTCCCACCGCTTCACGGTGGCCGGCTCGTTCTGCACGAGGTTGGCCCGCATCGGAAAGGCCGTCTTCGGAAGGTTGAGCGTCTCCTTGTAGGAGGGCTTGCTCGAGGCGGCGGCGGGGGTCGGGGAATCATGGCTCATGGCGGAGTCTCGGGAAATGGCGACCGTGGGCGGTCAACTCGTGGGGGGCAAGTCTACCGGTGCAACGCAACAGGCCCCACCGGAGGCGGGGCCTGGAATCTTCTGCTCGAATGCTCGTTTGAGCCGCAACGATCCCAGCCGCCTCAGTGGGGCGCGGTAATGATGATCGAAATCGAAATGGGCGATCGGCGGCTGGTCATGGCTGTCGGAGTGTAGTCATCGGCCGCCTGCGATCAAGACCTGAGTCGCTCACCGTCGCGGGTCGCGATTGCTCGCCGGCGGTCCTGCACGACGCCGTTCGCCGGACCGCGGAAGGCGTGGAACACCCCGCCCTGTTCCACTTCCCCCCTTGCCCGTACACTTGCTCGCATGACTGGCATGCCCCGTATCCACCGCGCCATCTACTCCGGCTCCTTTGATCCCGTCACCCTCGGGCACCTCGACGTGATCCAGCGCGGCCGGCGGATGTTCGATGACCTCATCGTCGCCATCGGCCGCAACATCGACAAGCGCGAACTCTTCACCCTCAAGCGCCGCAAGCAGATGGTCGAGCGGCTGGTGCGCGAGATGCACGACGACGATCCCCTCGCCGGGAGCGTGCGCGTCGAAACCTACCAGGGACTCACTGTCGACTTTGCGCGAAGCGTCGATGCGTCGATCATCCTGCGCGGCATCCGCAACATCAGCGACCTCGCCTACGAGTGCCAGCTGGCGATGACCAACCGGCAGGTGGCGAACATCGAGACGGTGTTCATCGTGACGGACCAGGCGTTCAGTTACACCAGTTCGAGCCTGATCCGGCAGATCGCGGCGCTCGGGGGCGATCTTGATGCGCTCAATTCGATCGTTCCGCCGATCGTCGTCGAAGCGCTCAAGGAGATGAAGGCGGGCAGCGGCTTTGCGCACCTCATTGAGAATCACGTCGAGTGAAGGCGCGGCGGCAGGCGCGCGTCCTGTTCAGCCGCGACGCGATGGCTTCGGGGCGGCGGGCGCACGGCGCGAAGAAGCGTCGCCTTGGCGCGCCCCTACTTTGCCGTCTCATCGTCGCCCCCGGAGCGGGCGACGCCGCTGAGGGCGGAGAGGGCTTCGACTCCCGGCGTCATCGCGGCCGCCTGCGAAGCGCGGGCGCGGAGCACGTCGATGCGCTCGCGCACTTCTTCGGCCATGCGGGTGTTGGGGAACTCGTCCATGATGGTCTCGCCGATGCGCACGGCCGTGGCCCAGTCATGGTCCTGCACCGCGAGTTTGAACTGCACGCCGACGTTGGCGCGCGCCTTGTTGATCACGCCTCGCGCCACTTCCTGGAGCGGCGCCGCTTCCTCGGGCGTGAGAAAGGCGTCGAGGTCCTTGAGCAGTTGCATCGCCTCATCGACGTGTCCGGCCCCGGCCGCCTCGAGAAACTCGCGCTCCAGCGTCTTCTTGTGGCTCTCCCACGCCTTGCGGACCCGCTGCTCCAGGCCGCGCGTGCGGTGCGACTCGGGGAAGAGGCGCGCGATCCGCGCCGCCTCCGCATACGCCGCCGACCATTCGCGAGAGTCAAGCACCATCTGGAAGTGGTCGAGCGCTTCGGTGATGCGGCGGTTCTGCCCGTCGGCCCGGCTGCGGTCGATGCGCGCAAGAAACTCCTCCGCCTCTTCGCGGTAGCCGAAACGTTCGCGCATCTCGTTGACGAGGACGGTGGCGGCCTGCCAGTCTTCGTTGGCGATGTCCTCTTCGATAGCGCGCGCGAGCATCGCACGCTCGTCGCGGCGATAGGCGATGTGCTTGGCCGAGTCCGAAAGCAGCGTGTGCTCGTGAATCTGGTTGAGCAGGTCGATCTGCCGCGCGATGAGGTCGTTCATCGCCGCCCGGTCGCGCCTCGCCCGCAACAGCACTGCCGTCAACGGGATCATCGCGCCGATGAAGATGACCGAGACAAGGCCGCTGGCCAGCAGCGCGCTGCCGCCGCCTGCAGTGGCCTCGGTCCGCCCGATGATGATGAGCACCACGCCTGCGGCGAGGAGCAGCACATGGACGGTGAAGACCCAGAGATCAGTCAAGGAGCGTCGCATTGGAAACCTCCCGGAGGCGCGGCGGCGCGGCCGGCCCCGCAATGTGCAACTCGCTTCAGGCGCCGGGCGTGGGTTGACCGCAGTCAAAGGTCGTCGGCACCATGCAAAGGAACTGAAGCCCCTCGCCCCGGTCGGCGCGGAACTGGTGCAGCGCGTTCGGCTGGACAAAGAGTGAGTCGCCGGCCCGGATGGCGCGCGACTCGCCGCCGATCTCCACCGTCCCGCTGCCTTGAACGACGTATACGCCGTGCTCGTAGTTGTGCTGGTGCCGGGGCGTGTGCCCGCCCGGCTCGACGGTGAAGTGGCGCATGGCGAAGGTCGGGGCGCCGTCCGCCCGGCCCAGCAGAAGGCGCATGCCAACCTGCTCAGCCCCGGCCATCGTCACCGGAGCGGCCGGCATTTCGCTCGCATTGCGGATCAGCATCGCCCAATCCTTCACATGGACCGATCTCGACCTACTCTAGTTTACGATCCAAATCCCCCCGCGGGTGCAGGGATCTTCCCGGAAAGGAACTTGGTGCCCCAAGGCGACCCGGACAGACCGATTGTGAAATCCTGCACGCTCGGGCCGTGGGAAACGAACTGCTATGTCGTATCCCTTCCCGGACGGCCTGAGTGCTGGATCGTGGATGTGGGATTTGACCCCGATCCGCTCATGCGCCTGGTTCGGCAGGGAGGACTGAGGCCAGTGCGGATTGTCCTGACCCACGCCCATCTCGACCACATCGGCGGAGTACGGGAGGTGATTGCCGAACTCGGTCCGATCCCCATTGCCATCCACGAAGCCGAGGCTGACTTTCTTCTTGATCCGGACCTCAATCTCTCGACGTTCGTCGAGATGAACGTAACCACGCCGCCCGCGGACGAGTTGCTCAACGACGGTCAGATTCTGTCGCTGGGAGAATCGCAGTGGCGGGTGCTGCACACGCCCGGCCACCGCCCCGGAGGCATCACCCTCCACCACGCCCCGTCGCACCAGGCCATTGTCGGCGACACGCTCTTCGCAGGCTCCATCGGCCGTTACGACTTCCCCACCAGTGACGGCCCGACGCTCATGCGCTCCATCCGCGAGCGGCTGCTCACGCTGCCCGATGAGACGCGCGTGTATCCGGGCCATGGACCGGAAACGACGATCGGGCGCGAACGCCGGAGCAATCCGTTTCTGGTGGGATAGGCAACAAGGCATCGAGGGATCAAGGCATCAAGGGGTGGTTGCGGCCACCAGCCCCACGCGCAAGTGCGGATGAACGCGTCCGCACATCGTTGTCGATTCGCTTCCCCTTGCGCCTCCGGGGTTTCCGGGGCGTGAGGCTGATCATGCGCTTCGCAGCAATCGTGCGGGCGAGACGCCCGCGCCCCGCATCACCCATGAATCATCCGCCCGACGCTCGCCAATGCCGCTTCGTGGACGGCTTCGTTCATCGTGGGATGCGCGTGGACGGTGTTGATGATGTCCTCGGCGGTCGCTTCGAGGCTGCGGGCGAGGGCGAACTCGGCGATGAGTTCCGTCGCCTCGGCGCCGATCAGGTGTGCGCCGAGGATTTCGCCGTGCGGAATGCTCGTGAGCAGTTTGACCAGGCCGACGTTCTCGCCCTCGGCGATCGCCTTGCCGTGCGCTTTGAGTTGATAGGTGCCGACGTTGTAGTCCTTGCCGGCGACGAGGCCCTCTTCCTTGAGCGCTCGTTCGGTTCGGCCGATGCTGGCGACCTGCGGGTGGCAGTAGGTGCAGCCGGGGATGGAGTCGTAATCGACGCCGACGCAGTCGTGTCCGTTCATGCGTTCGACGCAGGCGACCGCCTCTTCGCTGGCGACGTGCGCGAGCCACGGCGGGCCGATGACGTCGCCGACGGCGTAGATGCCCGGCGCGCTCGTCTGGTAGGTCGGATCCTCGACGCCGCGGTACGCGACCTTGATGTGGTCCTTGAAAGTCTCGATGTTGAGCGAGGAGTCGAACAGGCCGTCGTAGCGGCCGCGCACGCCGATGGCCACGAGCACAACGTCCGCCTCGATCGTCTCCGTCTTCGATTCGTCGCCGGTCGCGGCGATGGTGACCGCGAGGCCGCCCTTGGTTTTCTCGATCTTCTTGGTGATGTGTCCTGTGCGGATGTTGATGCCGGACTTCTTGAACTCGCGCTCGAGCACCTTGCTGATGTCATCGTCCTCGATGGGCAGCAGGCGTTCGAGCATTTCGACGAGGGTCACTTCAGTGCCGAAGGCGTTGTAGAAGTAGGCGAACTCGACGCCGATCGCCCCCGCGCCGACGATGAGCATGCGCCTGGGCTGTACAGGCAGGGTCATCGCCTCCTTGGCGGCGATGATCGTGGTGCCGTCGAAGGGGGCGAAGGGCAGTTCGCGCGGCACAGAGCCGGTGGCAATGAGCACCTTGGGCGCCGTCAGAGTGTGCTGTCTGCTCCCGCCGGGCTTGTCGAAGACCTGCACCTCGCAGGGGAGCGTCGGCTTAGCGGCGCGCGTGATCTTCGCGTGGCCGGGAAAGTGCGCGATCTTGTTCTTCTTGAAGAGATACTCGATGCCCTTGTTGAGTTGATCCGCCACGCCGCGGCTGCGCTGGATCACCTTTGTCCAATTGTGGGTGAGGCGGTCAAACTCGAAGCCCCAATCCTTGCCGTGCTGGGCGACTTCCTTGTAGAGGTAGGCGTTCTTGAGCAGGGCCTTGGTGGGAATGCAGCCCCAGTTCAGGCACACCCCGCCGAGGCGGTCGCGCTCGACGCAGGCAACCTTCATGCCCAGTTGGGCCGCGCGGATGGCGCCGACGTATCCGCCTGGACCGCCGCCGATGACGATGAGATCAAACTGCGTTTCCGACATGGAGCGCAATCCTCGAAGTGTGGCCCGCAGCCGAGGCACATCCCTGCGGTGATGCGGACCCGATCGTAGGCGTGCCCGGCGCGCAGGCGGCGAGGTCGGCGGCACAGGTCAGGTCAACACCCGACGCAGCAGTGAGGCCTGGGGGACCGAGGCGATATCTCCTTCAGCGTCCGCATGGAAACGCCCGAGCACAAGCAACACAACCCCCTGCGAAGGCAGGGGGTTGCGGCCAATGGGCGTAACTGGACTTGAACCAGTGACCTCCTGCGTGTCGAGCAGGCGCTCTAGCCAACTGAGCTATACGCCCGGTCACTAGTCAGAGTATTGGCGAACGGAGAGGCACGGTCAAATCGAGAACCTCGTGTCGGGCAGGATCGGCAGGCAGAAGGGAGCATGCGCCTGCACTTGCTGCCAAAGCGAGGGGGGCGATTTCCCGGTTTCTTGCGAATTCCAGCGAATCTCCCTTTCGCGAGCGTCCGCCCGCGATATGTTCGAAGAAGCACAAGCGGGAAGGACGTACGTCATGGCGTTCTTGACACGACGTGATTTTTGCGCACTGGCAGCGGGTGCAGTCTGTGGCCGCGATGCGCTGGCTCGGGCCGGCTTCTGCGGGCCTCCGATTGAGGGGCCGCAGCGAGCAGCGGTTCTTCCGGGCGTCGAGTTCGGCCGGACTGGACGGATCCTGCCGCGCCTTGGCTTCGGTAGTGATCCGCTGGGCGACGTGGCGGAGGATCGCGAGGCGATCGACATTCTGCTCAAGGCCATCTCATTCGGCGTGCGGTATTTCGACACAGCCAACATCTACGGCGAAGGCCGCTCAGAGAAGCGCATCGGCGCCGCGATCGCCGAGAGCGGCATCGACCGGAGCGAGTTCTTCGTGGCGACCAAGACCGCCAGGAGGGACAAGGCCGGGGCACTCCAGCAGCTGGACGTGTCGCTCAGGCGCCTGAGGATGGAGTACGTCGACGCATGGCAGGTCCATTCGCTCACCTTTGACCCGGAGCCGCTCTTTCAGCCCGGCACCGTGATCGATGCGATGGAGCAGGCGCGAACGGAAGGCCGCGTCCGTTTCATCGGGATCACGAGCCACGAAGCGCCCGCGAACATGGTGAAGGCAATCGAACTGTACCCGTTCGATCTCACTCTCATCCCGCTCAACCCTGTGCATACGGAGTACCTCAATGCGTTTGTTCCGTTGGCGAAGGAGAAGCGCATTGGAGTGGTGGTCATGAAGGCGTTCGGGCTTGGGCACCTCTTCCGGCAGTTCACCGCAAGGCAGTTGCTCCAGTTCGTTCTCGAGCAGCCCGGCGTCCACATCGTGGCGCCGGGGCTTGATGCGCAGTGGCATGTGGACGAGGCCTTCCGGGCGGTCGCGGGCTGACCGGACCAGGTGACGCCATCGCGGCTCCATCGGGATCGACGCCGGACCGCGGCCCGTGGCGCATCGCCGGGCGTGAGGTTGCGGCTGAACGGTCCTCGCGCGGGCGGTCGGCAGGCCCTACTGCACCAGCCCCTGCGTCAGGCGCATGAACGCCGTTTCGAGGTTCACCTGTTCCTCCTGGAACATGCTGATGCGGAAGCCCTGGGCGATGAGCCGGCTGGGGATGTCGCTGACCGGAAGGATGCCGCCGGGCGCGAGGGAGACATCGAGGATGACGCTGCCGTCCACCTGGCGCGGATTGACCTTTTCGACGCCCTTTACGCGGGAGAGGTATTCCGCCGCTTCGGCGAAACGTTCTTCAACGGCGATGTGGACGACGTGTCCCATTCGCGCCTTGAGCATGATCTCGCGCACGGTGCCCTGGTAGAGCAGTTCGCCGCGCTCGATGATGCCGACGGTGTTGCACAACTCGGCGAGTTCGTGGAGAATGTGCGAGGAGATGAGAATGGTCTTTCCCATCTTGCGCAATTCCTTCAGGAGTTCGCGGATCTCGATGCGGGCGCGCGGGTCGAGGCCGGAGGCGGGCTCGTCCATGAGCAGGACCTTGGGATCATGGAGCAGGACGCGGGCGATGGAGAGGCGCTGCTGCATGCCGCGCGACAGGCCGTTCACCTCCGCGTCGGCCTTGTAGGCGAGGTCGGTGAGGTCGAGCACATCGCGCACGACATCCTTGCGCTGCTGTCCGTGGATGTTGTACGCGGCGGCGAAGAACTCGAGATACTCCTCGACCACCATGTCGTCGTAGGCGCCCATGAAGTCGGGGACGTAGCCCATGACGGGACGGATCTCGCGGTTCTGGTAGCCGATGACCTTGCCGTCGATGCGCGCCTCGCCCCAGGTGGGCTTGAGAAGGGTGGCGAGAATCTTGATCGTCGTCGTCTTGCCGGCGCCGTTGGGGCCGATGAATCCGAAGCAGTCACCCTCCTCGATCGTAAGATTGAGGTTGTTAAGCGCGGTGAGTTCGCCGTACTTCTTCGTCAGGTTGACCGTCTCGATCATCGGCATGAGGGCATGTGCTCCGGCTGCGGGCGGTCGAAGTCCTCAGCGTCCATCGGGCGATTCGGAAAGGCTGGAGTGCTGCGGCTGTGAATCGACGGGAAGGGGGAAGATCCATCGGATCATGGTGACGCTGCGCGGGTCGGCGCGAACCTGGCTCGTGCCGTCGATCCTCAGAGGGAAGGGAATGGGGCTGCCGTCGAGGAATCCGGTGATGATGATGCACGGGCGCACCGTCCACGGACTGAGGTCCACCTCGCGCGCCAGCGTGCGGTAGAACTGGGGCTGGGTCGCCTGTGGAGGCGGCGTCCACTGCGGCGGGCTGAGTTGCTGGAAGAAGGTCAGGGCTTCGAGCGAGCGCATGACTTCGCGCGCGTTGTAGAAGGCGCGGCCGTACTCGGCGTGCGGCTTGGCGGCGTCGGCGCCGATCGTCCCGAAGTAGCCGAGGGTTGGATGCGTGGCGAGGCTGCGCAGATCGAGGCTGCCGCCCGCGAGCGCGTAAAAATCGAGAGGGGTGCCGGGCGGCCAGGCCGCGCCGGCCGAATCCTTCCACGCATAGGTGCGCAGCCGCGTCGATCCGCGCTGCCTCGCGCTGGGGCGCGGGCTGAAGTCGGAGTAGACGTTGGACACGTAGTAGACCGTCACGTCGCGCAAGGTGCCCGGAAGGCGGTGCGAGACCACGCCGCGGATCATGCCGTCCGCGTCGATGCGAGGCCGGTCTTCGTCGCGCGCGAACGTCGGCATCGACCATCCGTCCGCCGGTGCGTGCAGCGCCGACACGTAGAGCGACTTGCTGGTGCTGCGGGCGGGTGAGCGGAAGTGGCTCTGGTCGGCGGAGGTCACGAGGTAGCGGCGGACGTCGGGGAACTGCTGAACCGCTTCGTTGGGGACGGACAGCGAGGTCACGATGTTGTGCCGCACGTCGTCCGTGCGCGGGTCGGCGGAAGGGCGCACATCGATGAGCCGGTCCCCATATCCGCTCAGCGCGACCGTGAGGTAGCTCGTCGAGCGCTGGAGGGGGCCGTCCGCCACGTGATCGAGGAAGGTGAGGTGAACGGGGAGGATTTCGTTGGATCGCAGAGCCGAGGCGCCGAGCCAACTCATCAGGGTGAAGATGACTGTGATGCCGAGAAACGCGGGCCAGTTGTAGCGAGACAGGTTGCGATAGCGCAACAGGGTGAAGGCCAGCGGGCCGGACACGCCCCAGTAGACGATGAACAGGACCAGTGCCAGGAGCAGCCCCTTGCCCGCCGCGGCGGAGAGGCGGATCTCCTGCGGGATGACGCTGCTGATCGGCGCGGGGTTGCGCGCCCGGGTCGCGCCGCCCGGCCAGCTGGATGCGGCCGCGTTGAACTCCGCGGGGCCGGGCGTGTCCTGCCGCCGACCGAGGATGTGATTCCAGAACACTTCTCCCTCAGGCAGGCTCAGCCCCGGCCGGTTCAGCGCGACGTCAGCGACGGGAATGCCCACGAGCGTGACGCGGCCATGGCCGCGCGCCTTCTGCACGACGACGGCGCGGCGAAGCGGAACGCCCGTCCCCGGCGCGGGCAGATCGATCTCCATCAGCGGAACCGTCGCGCCCTGCGCCCAGTCGGCGCCCACCGGAAGAAATGTGTGGAGATTGATGATGGGAAAGCGGGGTTCACGCGTGTCGGGCGTTACCGCGTCGATGCGGCCGAGGTGGCGGAGCAGGCCGCCGCTGCTCGCGTTGTCGCGCAACTCGAGGCCCTCGATCCGCTGTACGATCACGTCGGGCACGATGGGGTCGAGGCGCGACGACTTCCACTCTTCGCCGACCTGCGGCAGGACGATGACGAGATGTCCGCCGCGCTCGACCCACTCTTCAACTGCCTTGGCCTGATCGATGGAGAGGCGCACAGGCTCGCCCTGCGTCCAGACCAGCGCTTCGAGCATCGACAGCCCCATCCAGCGGTCGGGCAGCTGCTCGACCTGGAGATTGCTGAGGATCTCAGTTGCTTCGTGGGCGAGCGGAGTGTGCTCGCGGTTCTGCCCCGTGAAGATGTAGTCGCTGAGGTTGGCGGTACGCAGGCCGACCACGCCGATGATGGCCCGATCCGGGTCGCGTGGAGCCGCGGGGGGGCGGACGCGCGTCGCCGCCAGTTGCGCCCCACGCCGGTCGTCCGTGTGGTCGTAGACGATCACGTCCCAGATGGACGAGGCATTGGCCCCGAAGCGCGTGGGCAGGTAGAGCCACAGGAGATTGCGGCCCGGGTTGAGAGCCATGACCTGGCTGAACTCCGCGATGTCGCCGTCGCCGTCGCGCTGTTCCCAGACGATCAGGGCGGGCTGGATCGGCCTTGAGCCGCTGTAGGTCACCGACAACTGGATCGGGGCGATGGTGCCGGCGCGCCACACGCCGCCCAGCCCGAAGGACTCGATCGTCACGGCGGAAGTGGTTTCAACGCCCTGCGCCCACACCTTCCGGGGCAGCATCGGCCCGGGCAGGACCAGGGCGAGTGCGAGCAGCAGCGCAAGCCGGGATGGTGCGGAAGGCGGAGTCATGCGGCCGCAGGCCGGTTCGACGCTCCGGCCAAGCGACTTATTCTACGGCCCGCCGCGCCTGGCATCGCCCGTAAATGAAATGCCTCCGATGCGCCGGCGCGCATCGGAGGCTTGATGACTCGGGAAAGCGTCGAGCAGCGAGATCGGTCTACTTCACCAGCGCGGCCGTGTGCACCAGTCCCGGCGCGCTGCCGTCCGTGATCAGCCAGCGCGTCGGCGAGAGGCGATGCACCTCCAGCGGCAGGTCGCGCGTCGTATTCTTCTGCGGGTTGGGGAAGATCATGATCGGTTCGGGAGCGGCGCCCGAAGACACCTGCTCAACAGCGGCCGGAGCAGAAGCGCGGCGCACCAGCCGGGCCTGGTTCACCAACCCCGACTCGCTGAGCCAGTAGCGCTGCGCACGGTACAATTGGCCGGGCGTGCCGGGTCGGAATGTCGTGAAGGGATCGAAGGAGATTGCCACTTCGCCGACGATCGCGTGCGCGCGGACAAAGAGGTCCGCGGGCGCCCCGTACCATGCCGGGCCGGGCGTCGAGCACCACGGGGCATCCGCCGGCGTACGGGACAGCACCGCATCGCCCGCGATGAGGAAATCCGGCGTCGCGGGAACGTCGCGGCTCACAACTCGCGCGCGCCCGAAGGACCGGGGCGGACACTCAAGCAGCACCGAGCGCATACTGCCGCGCGAGGGCGGCTCGTTGAGAATGTAGTTGGGAGGTGCGGCGCTGAGCGCAACGGCCGCGCTGAGTACGAGAATGCTCATGGTCTGGCCTTTCTTTGGATGTAGAGACCGCCGGACAGACAGCAACGTCCGTGCCGCGCTTCAATGCGGCGACAGAGGCGAATAATGCGGCCGTTGACCGTGCCGTCTGTCGCCGCCGCGCAACATGGAGGTGTTGCGTGCCGGCCACATGGCGCGAGAAGCGGCCCGATTCGATCCGCACCCTCCTTCGGGGTATGGTACACACCCGGCGGCTGAGGCGAATCCCCGTGCGGGCGACCACCGCAGCCGCGTTCCCGGGATCGCGGCGCCGACTCGTTCCCGTACCTCACCGTCGTGGTGTGCCATGTCACGCAACCATGATTCCAGCGAGCCTCTGCCGAGCATTCCGCTCCCGGCCGTCAAGCGCTTGAGCCTGTACCTCCGGGAGATCGAAGACCTGCTCGAACTCGGGCGGACCACCATTTCGTCCAAGCAACTCGGTCAGACGCTGAGCCTCACCGACGCGCAGGTGCGCAAGGACCTGGGCTACTTTGGACAGTTCGGCCAGCCGGGCATCGGCTACAGCGTGGCGCAGCTGGCGACCGAACTCCGGCGCCTGCTCGGCAGCGACCAGGTCTCGAACGTCTGTCTCGTCGGCGTGGGCAACATCGGCCGTGCGTTGCTCGACCATGCGGGCTTCCGCCGCAAGGGGTTCCACATCGTCGCCGCCTTCGACGTGAGCGATGCGATCGTGGGCCAGAACGTCCACGGCGTGCACGTGCATCCGATGTCCGATCTGCCTCGCCTCGTGGCGGAGCGGGAGATCCGCTTCGGCGTGATCGCGGTGCCCGCGGCGGCGGCGCAGAACGTGTGCGATCAACTCGTGCGCGCCGGGGTGACGGGCATTCTCAACTTCGCGCCCAAGCGCCTGCACGTGCCCGAGCACGTCTCGATCAACAGCGTCGATCTCGCCGTGCAACTCGAGCAACTCGCCTTCCAGGTGATGCTCTCGCAGCGCGGCTGAGGCGGCGAACTGCATCACGGCGTCTCGCGCGCCGACAGCGCGGGGCGCCGGCCGCGGATCTCGTCGATCGATCACGCACATCGCTCGAACGGAAGAAAAAAACCTGCGGCTTGCGCCGCAGGCTCCTGACGTTTCATCTCCCGTGATTCAACGGTCACACGCGCGTTCAGCGGCGCTTCATTTCACCCGCTCGAAGACGCCGTAGAAGTGCTCGTACGGCGTGCCGTCGGGACCGGGGATCGTGCTGCGCGTCACGTGCCGGTCGCGGCTGGAAACGTCCATGATCGAGTTGGTGAGGATGGTGTGTCCCGTCGCGGGGTCGCGGTGCTTGCCCACGAAGCGGAACGTCTTGGTCTTTGCCTCATAGGAGCCCTGCTCCGTGAAGATGCCGGTCGACATGTTGTCGATCCAGCCGACCTCGTAGACGCCGTCCACGTTGCTGTAGCCGATCACGCCCATGCCCTCGAAGGCGCCCATGTCGGTCTCGCTCGTGACGTTCTCGCTGACATAGCGCCCGCCGAGCATCCATTCGCGCTTGATGGTGGTGGGCATCTCCATCGGCTCCATGTCGGGGCCCATGCGGATCCGGACGAAGCCCTTCCACTCGCCGATGAGTGCGTCGAGGACGCGATGGTGCTCGCCGGGCGTACCCGCCGCCATCATCTTCATCATCCCCTCGTCCATGTCGCCAGGGGGCTGGGCGAGCATCGCCGAGAGGACCGTCGCCGCGCTCGCGCTGGGCGAGAGCGGTGCGGGATGGGAGAGAGTGAGCCGACCGGCCGCAAAGCCGACGCCGCACAGTGCCACTGCCGCGGCCCAGTTCACAGACTTGCGCATGAGAATGCTCCTTGCAGAAAAGACATGTGTGATGGAATGGGGACTACTGGCCCTCACCGCGCTGGTCGTGGCGGCCCGAGGGCATGTCGTCATGCTAGGACAGGACCGCGACGGGGAAAAGCCAGATGATAGGTAAATGTTCGGTCTGACTTCCGGACGTCTCCGCACCGGAAAAGACGACCTCCTCGCGCGCCTGGGCGCTACCTGCCGCTTTCCTCTCCAGCCGCCGTCTCCGGCAACTGACGCAGATACACCCAAACCCAGCCGTGATTGAACCGCGGCACCTGGAGCTTGGCAAGTTCCTGCCAGATCTCCTCGAACTCGGTCTGGAGCGCCTCGAAGCCTTCGACCTCCTTCATCACCTCGCTGTAAAGCTCGCCCCATTTCTTCTGCTGCTCGTCCGTCAGCTGCGCGTTCGGTTCGACGCCGAGACGCGCGCGCAGCAGTTGATCGAGTTTCTTCCAGCACTCGGAGTACCGCGGCATGAGTTCCTGCTGCCGCGCCGTCAGCCGGTCGCGCTCCGCCCGCATTTCGTCCGTGAGTTCGGGTGCTGCGCCGCTGGTGCTCTGGAAGTCGCCGACGAGCAGGTCGAGCCGGCCGTCGCCGTTCCAGTCGGCCGCGTGGACTTTGGTGCGGAAGCCGGGGCGCTTGATTCTGTGTCCCTCGGGATCGGCCTCGCCGTCCTGGTACGCGGCCATCTGCTCCTCGCGCGTGAATCCGGGGATGATCTCGACGCCCTTGGCGAGGATGGGCAGGCCCTTGTCGTCACGTCCCGTGTTGCGGTAGTACCAGACCGCGCCCATGCCGTCGCCGGTGAGGAGGTCGGCCCTGCCGTCGCCGTCCCAATCGACCGCGAGCGGGCCGGCATCACCGCCGACGCGGATTTCGGCGCCGTCCGCGGTAATGCGCTGCGCTTTGCCGAACGCGAGTACGCTCTCGCCGCCGAGGTTCGGGGCGAAGAAGACGTCGCCCTCGATCACGCCGATCAGGAGATCGAGATCGCCGTCGCCGTCCCAGTCATGCAGCGCAACCGCTGACGCCGAGCCGACGTTGATTGCGTTGCCGCTCGAGTCCTGGAGCTTGACTGACTCCTCGAAGAGACCGTCCTTGCCGCCGGCAAAGAAGTAGATCTCACCGGGCCACGAGCCTGAGATGACATCGCGGTGGCCGTTGCCGTCGAGGTCCGCAACCTGCGGACCGAAGCCGACGCATCAGCCCGAGGGGATCGAGCCCAGGCCCTTGCGAGTCTGGAAGAGGGCGAAGTCCTCGTTGAACTTCGGCCGGCTCGCGGTGCCGACGTTGCGGTAGATGCGGAGTTTGCCTTCGCCGAACTGCCCGACGAGCAGGTCGCGCAGGCCGTCGCCGTCCCAGTCGATGAAGAGCGGCGCCGCGTGCCCGATGTCGACGTCAATCCACCTCTCCCCGGCGCTGACGCGGAAAGGCCGGTCGAAAACATCGCCGCTGTCGTTCGCAAGGGCGGACGCCGCACACGTCGCAGCGAGGATCACCGTCTGGAACAGCATCGTCGCACCTCCGGTCAAACGGCCTGGGGCAATGACCTGACCGCACGTGATGGTAATGCTCCGGCGAGGGTGTGGCCAGCGGGCCGGGCGGGAGATCGGCCGCTGGCCGCCGCTCATCCCCCTTCGCCCGCGCGGCTGCTGACGAGTCGCATGAACTGCTCGTGGCAGCCTGTTTCCGCGGCCTGATCGTGCGGGGTGCGCTGCACATAGGTCCCGTCGGGCTTCATGTCCCACGCCTGCCTCTCGTCTGCCAGCTGGATGCGCAGCATCTCCCAGCACTTCTCGCGCAGGCCCTTCTCTTCGACGGGTACGATCGCCTCGACGCGGTTGGAGAGATTGCGGTACATCCAGTCCGCGCTGCCGAAGTAGAACTCGCCCTCGGCCGGGTTCTCGCACCCGTTGCGGAAGTGGAAGAGCCTCGCGTGCTCAAGGAAGCGGCCGATGATCGAGATGACGCGAATGTTCTCGCTCAGCCCCGGCACGCCCGGTCGCAGGCAGCAGAAGCCTCGCACGATGAGATCGATGGGCACGCCCTCCGACGAGGCGCGATACAGGGCGGAGCAGATGCCGAGGTCCTCGAGGCTGTTCATCTTCGCCACGATGCCGCAGGGCCGTCCCGCGCGGCGGTGCCCGATCTCGCGGTCGATCATCGCCACGAACCGCTCGCGCATGTTCAGCGGCGCCACCAGCAGTCTCGCGTAGTCCCGCTTGAGCGACCGGCCTGTGAGGAAGTGGAAGAGTTCGACCAGTTCCTCGGTGATGACGGGATTGGCGGTGAACAGGCCGATGTCGGTGTAGAGGCGCGACGTGCCGACGTGGTAGTTGCCCGTGCCGATGTGGGCGTAGCAGCGCAGTCCCTGTCCCTCGCGGCGGACGACCAGCACCGTCTTGGTATGGGTCTTGAGGCCGAGCACGCCGTACACCACGTGCACGCCGACCTTCTCAAGCGTGCGCGCCCAGTTGATGTTGCGCTCCTCGTCGAAGCGGGCCTTGAGTTCGACGAGGCAGACGACCTGCTTGCCGCGCTCCGCGGCCTCGATGAGCTGCCGTACGAAAGGACTCTCGTCATCCGTGCGGTACAGCGTCATCTTGATCGCCAGCACGCTCGGGTCCGTCGCCGCCGCCTTCACGAACCGCTCGACGCTGGCGCTGAAACTCTCGTAGGGGTGGTGCACGAGCACGTCCGAGCCGCGGATCACGCTGAACACGTCCGCGGAGTCGTCGGAGAACGCGGGCGGCTTGACGGGTATCCACGGCCGGTAGCGCAGCTCGGGAATCGGCAGGTCGGCGATGGCCCCAAGGTCTCCATAGTCCAGTTCGGCCGGCATCGCGTAGACGTCCGGGGCGGAGAGTTCGAGTTCGCCCACGAGAAACTCGAGCATTTCGAGATCGGGGTTCGGCCCGTGCTCGAGGCGCACGACCTTTTCAAAGCGCCTCTGGCGGAGTTCCTGCGCGATCGATTCGAGCAGGTCCTCCACGTCCTCCTCGTCGCGCTCGACGTCGGCGTTGCGCGTCACGCGGAAGGGCGTAACGCCAAGAATCACCATCTCGGGGAAGAGGTCGTCGAGGTGGTGCGAGATGATCTCAATGAGCGGGATGAAGCGGTAGATCCCGTTGCCGCTCTCCTCGCGGTTGATTCGAATGAGCGACGGCAGCACTTCGGGAATCTTGACGCGCGCAAAGAGGTGCTCCGTCGAATCAGGGTGGCGCAGCGTGATGCCCAGCGACGTGGAGAGATTCGAGATGAAGGGAAACGGATGGCCGGGATCGACCGCGAGGGGCGTGAGCACGGGAAAGACGTTCTCGCGGAAAAAATGGTCCGTGAATCGCTGCTCTCCCGCCGTCAACTCTTGCCAGCGCACGAGGTGAATGCCGTGGTCCGCCAGCGCGGGGCGGATGAGGCCGCGATCGCAGTCCGCCTGCTGCTGGAGCATGGGGACGACGGTCTGGCGGATCGCCGCGAGCTGCTGCGCGGGCGTGAGGCCGTCGGGCGTGCGGTCGACCATGCCCGCGGCGATCTGGCGCTTGAGGCCGCCCACGCGCTTCTGGAAGAACTCGTCGAGATTGCTCGTGAAGATGCACAGGAACCGCACGCGTTCGAGCAGCGGGTTGCGCTCGTCCATCGCCTCGTGCAGGACGCGACGGTTGAACTCGAGCCAGGACAGTTCGCGGTTGAGCAGGTCGGCGGGCTGGAGCGCTCGCGGCGCCGGCGGGGGGGCGGTCTCGCCGCCGACCGCGTGGGGGCCGCGCGCGAGCGCTCCGGATTCGTGCGCCGCCTGCGCGACACTTCTCGAACTCGACTCGCCAATGCTCATGGAGCCTCCAGCGCTGCGGCGCAGCCGGAGAAGGTATCATCCCCGCGGAGTGCGTGCCAGCCCGGTGGATGTTAGAATTCGGTGAATGCGGCATCCGCTCTGGTCTTCCGCCGCCTGCCCGGGCATCGCACCGCTACGCTTGCCCGCACCCGCACCCCTGAGGGCCGCTGTCCACGATGCCCGCCGACCGAATCGTCGCCTTCATCGACCTTGGAACCAACTCCGCCCGACTCCTGCTCGTCAGCGTGGCGCCCGACGGCTCGACCACGACGCTTTCACAGCAGAAGGAGGTCGTTCGCCTCGGCGAGGGCGAGTTCGCGGGCAGGCGGCTTCAGGATGACGCGATGGACCGGGCGGTCGCGGTGTGTGGCCGCTTCGCGGAGATGGCGCGCGCCAAGGGCGCCGCAGAGGTCATCGCCATCGCCACTTCCGCCACGCGCGAGGCGCGCAACAAGGCCGTCTTCCTGCAGCGCCTGCGCCGCGAAGCGAAGATAAATCTGCGCATCATCTCGGGAAGGGAAGAGGCGCGGCTGATCTACCTGGGCGTCGCGTCGGGCATGCGCCTTGACCGCCAGAAGGCCCTCTTCATTGATATCGGAGGCGGGAGCACGGAGATCGTTCTCGGCAACCAGGACGAACACTTCTTCATCGATTCGCGTCCGCTCGGGGCGATCCGCCTGACGTCGATGTTCATGGAGCCGGGCTTCGAAGGTCCGGTCTGCCCTGCCGTGTACCGCCGGATCGTGCATCACGTGCGGTCGAGCACGGTGCGGGCGGTGGCGGCGCTGAGCAGGCACACGATCGACCTCGTGGTGGGAAGCAGCGGGACGGTGCAGAACATGGTGGACATCACGGCCCGCCGCGTGCTGGGCCGCCCGGCCCAGCGCGAGGACGTCATCGCCACGGCCGACCTGATCGCCACGACGCGGCGCCTTTGCGCCCTGCCCCTGAGCGCGCGGCGCAAGGTGCCCGGTCTGAATCCCGACCGGGCCGACATCATCGTCGCAGGCGCGGCGATCCTCGTGACGATTCTGAGGCGGCTCAAGGTGCCGGGCCTGCGGTTCAGCGAGCGCGGTCTGCGGGAAGGGATGCTGGTCGACTACCTCGCCCGCCGCACGCCTGCCGCCCCGCTCACCTCGACCTCCTTCCGCGAGCGCAGCGTGCTGCGGCTGGGTCGCGCGTGCGGGATAGACGAGTTTCACGCCTTTCACGTGGCGCGGCTTGCGCTGATGCTCTTCGACTCCGCGCGCGACCTGGGCCTGCATGGGTTCGGACCACCGGAGCGCGAACTGCTCGAGTACGCGGCCCTGCTTCACGACGCCGGCACGTTCATCTCCTACGCGGACCATCAGGTGCACTCGCACTACATCATCCTGCACGCGGAACTGCTCGGGTTCGACGACCGTGAGATCGCCGTGATGGCTCTGGTCGCGCGCTACCACCAGAAGTCGTATCCCTCGACGGCGCTGGCGGAGTTCGCCGCACTGTCCGAGACGGACCAGCGCCTCGTCGAAGTCCTCTGCACGCTGCTGCGTGTCGCGGAGTGCCTCGATCGCGGGCACATGGGAGTGGTGACGGCTGCGCGCCTCGAGGCGAGCGGGAAGAACGGGATGGCGCTGCGCCTGGAGGCCGCGGGCGATTGCCGGCTGGAGATGTGGGGGGTTCACGATCGGCGCAAGGCGTTCCGCCAGACCTTCGGCCTGCGCCTCGAGGTTCACACCCCCGACGCCATGGTCGACTCCGGCGAGCGCCGCAAGGCGCCATGACGCGGCGCGCCGGGCCTACGATCGGCGGCGATGATGCACTTCACGCGCCTGCCGCCCGCGCCGACACTTGCGCCTCTTGCCGGCGCAGGTGATCCGCGCCGCGCGCTGGCGAAGATCGCCGGCGATGGCTTTCGCTTCGTCCAACTTTCCGCGGCTCTGCCCGGCATGAGGCCGCGCGATCTGGACCGTTCGGCGCGGCGAGACCTTCTCGCGCGCCTGCGCCGCATCGAACTTGTCCCCGCCGGGGTTGACCTCTGGATTCCGCCCGAGCACTACGCCGATCCTGAACACGCCGATCGCGCCGCCGGCGCGGTCATCGACGCCGTCGAACTCGCCGCCGACCTCGGCCGCATCCCTCTCTCCCTGCGCCTGCCCGAAGGTCTGGAGGATTCGATTGTGCAGGCATGGCGAGCGCGGGCCGAGACGTGCGGGATCGCGATCGCCGACCACTCTGCGACGCCGCACGCGCTGCTTGGCGCCGGCGTCGATCCCGCGGTGCTGCTGGCCGAAGGCAAGGACCCCGCCCTGTGCGTCTCGGGCGCGAAGGGCCTCGCCGCGGCACGGTTCAGCGATTACCGCGACGAATCGCGCACGACGCCGGGGACGGGCCGCCTCGATGTCCTCGCCTACCAGGTGGCCCTCGTCGCGCGCGGGTTCAATTCGCCCGTGGCGCTCGATCTGAGGCGGCTGGCTGACCCGCGCAGCGCGGCGGAAGTCGCCTCGCGCGCATGGGCGGCCACGGGGCTGCTCGCTTCGCCGGATGACGACAGCGTGGGCGGATGAGCCGGCTGCGCTGCGCGCCGCTTAGAATGGCGGCCATGTCTCTGGTCATCGATGTGCTCTATCTCGTGGCGGCACTGGTCGGCGCACCCGTCTGGCTCGTGAAGCGCCGCCGGGCCGGCAAGGTGCGCATTGACTGGTCGTCCCGGCTGGGCCGCATCGCTTCTCTTCCCGCGCCCACGCGGCCGCGCCTCCTCTTCCATGCCGTCAGCGTCGGCGAGGCCAACGCCATCCGCGGACTGGTCGAGCGGCTCGCGCCGGCCTTCGAGATTGTGATCGCATGCACGACGGACACGGGACTTACGCGTGCCCAGGCGCTCTTCGCGCCGCGCCACGCGGTCGTCCGCTACCCGCTGGACCTGAGCCGCTGCGTGCGCCGGTTCCTGGACGCGGTGCGGCCCGACGCGGCGGCGCTCGTCGAACTCGAAGTCTGGCCGAACTTCACGCGCGAGTGCGAGCGGCGCGGCATCGCCCTGGCGATCGTCAACGGCCGACTCTCGGAACGCAGTTTTCCGCGCTACCGGCGCTTCCGCCCGTTCATCCGCCCCTCCTTCCGCCGCGTCAACGTCATTGCAGCGCAGGATGAGACCATCGCCGGCCGGTTCGTCGAACTCGGCGCGCGGCGCGAGTGCGTGCACGTCGTCGGGACGATGAAATGGGACAACGCGCTCGACGGCCTGGCCGAGACGCGCGCCAAGGCGGATGAACTCGCGGCTCTTCTCGGAATTGACCGCGCGCGGCCCGTGGTCGTGGCCGGCTCGACGGGTCCGGGCGAAGAGGCGCTCGTGCTCGCTTCGATCCCCGCCGGGGCGCAACTGATCGTTGCGCCGCGCCGGCCGGAGCGATTCGACGAAGTCTCCCGCATCCTCTCCCCCTGCATAAGGCGATCCGAGGTTCAGGAGAGAAGCGCCGGCGATGCCGCGGGCGCACGTGAGCGGCACGCGCCCGCGCCGGCCGCACGCTTCCTCCTCGATTCAATCGGCGAACTGCGCGTCGCATACGCGCTCGCCGACGTCGTGATCATCGGCCGCACTTTCAATCGCCAGCGCGGCAGCGACATGATGGAAGCAGTCGCGCTGGGCAAGGCGGTCATCGTCGGCCCCGACGTGTCCAATTTCGAGAGCGTGGCGAGGGCGCTCATTGCGGGAGGCGCAATTGTGCAGGTCACACCCGACCAGCTCCCCGCCGCAATCGCCCGGCTTCTCAACGATCCTGCGGAGCGAGAGGGTCTCGGGCGGCGCGGCCTGGACGTGATCCGCGCCCACCGGGGGGCAGTCGAGGCACACGCACGGCTGATCGAGCAATTGCCGGCCCTGCGCAAGAGGGCATGACCGCAAACCGGCCGGTATCATTGTGCCTGCGCCCGGCGTCGAGGCGAAGCGCGGCCCGCGCGTGTGCTCCGCCCGCCCATCCCACTTGAGGAGCCTTCCAGATGCGATTCCGCGATTCCCTTGCATTGCACACTTGTCCTCTCCTGATGCGTGTCGCGCTGGGCGCGACCTTCATCTGGGCGGGACTGCCCAAGTTCGAGACTGTGGAGTTCACGGGCGAGAGTGCCGCCACGCTCATCGAACTCGGCATCGGCAAGCAGGTGAGCCAGGGTGCTGCGGGGAATTCCGCCGCGTTCCCGGCCGAAGCCGCGCCTGCCGCGCCGTCATCGCAGCCGGCCGACGAACCCGCGGAGGAGGCGGGATCTCCCGAGGGCGATGGGGACGCACCGCAGCCTGCCGAAGGCGATCGCCCGGTTTCTGACGAGATCGCCCAGGACGGGCCATCCGGCGAAGGGGAGCGGACAAGGCGCGACGAAGTGGAGACAACGGGCCAAATCAACGCCGCATCTGCAGGAGTGAGTCAGGTCGTCAAGGCCCGACAGGGTGAGGGGATCGCGATCATGCTGCACAACGTGGGCCACCCGTACCCGCGCCTCTTCGCGTGGGTGGCGATGATCACTGAGGCGGCCGGAGGAGCCCTGCTCATCATCGGCCTCTTCAGCCGCGTGTGGGGCCTGGGCCTGGCCGTCGCCATGGTTTACGCCTTCGCGTTCACGTCATTGCCCGCAATTCAGCAGCAGATGGACCCGGCTGCGACGAACAGGATCTTCGCCTTCGTCGCGGGCTTCAAGGCGCTCGATCCCCAGGCACAGATGGGCGCGTTCTACCAGTTCATTCTCTTCGTCGCCTCGTGGTGCATCTTCATCGGAGGTCCCGGTGCAGCCAGCCTCGACCGCCTTATTTTTCGCGGCTCGCCGCGGGATTGAGCCGGGAACTGTCGGGTTACAGGAGCAATGTGACGACGTGACGCCATGAGCACTTCCTCGACGCCATCACGCCCGCGCGAGCCTGATCTCGCCGCGCTCACCGCCGTGCAGCGCGAGCGAGAGGGCGCAGAGGACTCCGCCACGCCGGCCCAGCGCGTCGTGCCTTGGGTGGCTTCGTTCATGGCGCATGCGGCGATGGTCGTGCTCGGCCTGCTCATTCCGTGGACGACGGCGAGGCTGCTGGGCGATCGCCGCGCTGCACCGGCGGTGATCGCGGAGTTCGCCTACCTCACCTACGCGCCGCTCACGACCATCACGCCCGACGACACTGTTCGCGAAGACCTCGTGTTCGAAGAGCGGTCGCGGCTCGAGCGGCGCGACGTCTCGGAAGCGCTGTCGGTGAACCGGGTCGATCCGGCAGCGCTCGCGGGTCCTTCGGGCGCGGACGAGGCGTTGAGCGGCTTCACGCCGCGCAGCGGCGCGGGCGAGGTGACCTTCGGCGGTCTGCGCGGCTCCAACGCGCGGCACATCGTGTACGTCGTCGATGCCTCCGGCTCGATGATCGCCTACCTGCCCATCCTCATCGACGAACTGGTCCGCAGCATCGACAAACTCAACGAATCACAGAGTTTCCGCGTCATCTTCTTCCAGCGCAACGAGGCGGTGCTCGTGCCGGGGCCGGGCGAAGATCCCGAAATCGCCACAAAGCGGCGGCGCGGCACCGTCAAACTTCTGCCCGCGACCAACGAAAACAAACTCTTCGTCTTCAACTGGATGAACCTCGACAGCCGCAACATCCGCGCCGCGAGCCAGTCCAACCCCATCGCCGCGATCGAACTGGCGCTGCGCGACATGGCGCCTCCCGCCGACGTTGTCTTCATCCTCAGCACCGACATTACCGGCCTGGGCGAGTTCGAGGTTGATCAGCAGGACCTCCTGCGCATGATCGAACGCCTCAACCGCACGCGAGGCGGGGACGTGCGCACCGTGCTCAAGACCATCCAGTTCATTGAGGAAGACCCGTTGGGCACGCTGCGCCGCATCGCGGAGCAGAACGGCGGCGCCGACGGGTACAGGCTCCTCAGCCGCGAGGAACTGGGGCTGGATCGATGAAGCCGCCGCCAGCCGTCAAACTCGCCTTCCTCTCCGCGCTGTCCGTTGCGGCGGCAGGACCCGGGCTCGCCGACGAAATCGTCATCAGCGGCATCCCGCTGACCGGCGTCGTCGTGCGCGGGGTCGAACGGTGCGAGGTGCAGTACACGATGGCGGGGCGGCTCACCGCGCGGAGCATCGATCGCATCGCCCTTCATCTCGACGACGTGCCCGCCCTGGGCAAGGCGGAAGCGCGGGCTGCGCTGGGTGATCTCGATCAGGCGATGACGCTCCTTGATGAAGCGGCCTCGCAGGCGAAACACCCCTGGCACAGGACCTGGATTCACTACCGACGCACGCGCCTGCTCGATGCGGCCGGCCGCTACACGCAGGCCTGCCATGCATGGGCGACGCTGCTGCTGACCGGCGCCGAGCCGTGCTGGGCCGACTCGATGCCGACGTGCCCGCCCGACCAGCCCGATCCGCAGACGCATGCGCAGGCGCTGGCCCAACTGCGCAGGGCGAGGGAGAGCGCAGCCGAAGGCTCGATCGCCGCCGGCCTGCTGGATTCCGCCATCGAGTCGCTTGCAATGATCAAACCGGCGGATGCGGCGCGGCAGCCTCGGCCCAATCCGGACGGGCAGACGGATGACCCGCAGCGAGAGGCGCCGCAGGACTTGCGCCAGGCGAGACCGCCTTCTCGGGTCATCGCGGCCGGCCCCCCCCTTGCCGACGAGATTGATCGCATGCTCGACGCGGGTCAGGCCGTTGCCGCGCGGCGCGAGATCGAGGTGCTCGTGGCCGCGCCGGGCGGGTATCCGCTCGACCGGCTGCTGCATCAGTACGGCCGCGTGCTGGCGATGCAGGGTCAGCCGCGTGATGCGGCGGTGCGCTTCATGCAGTGCGCGATCCTCTTCGGTCAGGGGCCCCACGCGGCATCGAGCCTTTTCGAGACGGCGCGGCTCTATGCCGGGCCGCTGGCCGACGGGCGGACGGCGCGCCGCCTGCTCGACCGGGCCGCAAACCTCGCCGCCGCCCGCGGCGAAGACGTTCTCGTCGAGCGCATCAACGCCGCCCTCGCCGAACTCAACAGCCGGCGGTGAGCCGCCGCGCCGCGATGCGCTGGCGGGCCGGACGGCTCACGCCTAAAGCAGCCGCCCCACGCTCAGACCATCATAACTGAGGCGGATGCGCTCGGGCAGTTGGGTTTCGAGGTCCTTGTGCATGATGTCATGGGTCATGTGAACGAGCCAGGTCTGCGCAGCGCCGATACGCTGAGCGGACTCGATCGCCTGATCGACGGTGAAGTGCGTCGGGTGGTGGCGGTAGCGAAGCGCATCGAGAAAGAGCGTCTTCAGGCCGCTCAGCGCCGGCCACGTCTCCGGCGGAATCGAAGAGACATCCGTGCAGTACGCCAGCGGCAATGGATCATGCGCGTCAATCGTCTCGCTCGGCCCCGTGCGGTCGATGCGGAAACCGACGATCGGCAGACGGCCGTGCATGAGCCGCAGCGGCGTGAAGCGCAGGCCGTGCAGGTCCAGCGCGCGCTGCGGCTCGATGAGTTTCGGAATCAGCGTCGCCACGAAACTCGGATTCACGTTGCGGTGCGATTCGAAGATGTGCCTGTAGACGCGCTGGAGGTTTTCGAGCGTGTGCGGCTCCGCGTAGATGTCGATCGGCGCCTCCATCATCGCGTTGAAGCGCCGCACCTCGTCAAGGCCGAAGACGTGATCGACGTGATGATGCGTGAAAAGGATCGCGTCGCAGCGGCTGAGGCGGTGCCGAAGGGCCTGGAATCGCAGGTCCGGCGAAGTGTCGATGAGCACCACGCGCGGGCTCCCCTCCCGATCGACGTATTCGACGCACGCGCCGCTGCGCGTGCGCTGGTCGCGCGGGTCGGAGGAGGTGCAGACGGTGCACCCGCAGCCGATGACCGGCACGCCCGCCGAGGTGCCCGAGCCGAGAATCGTGAATCGAACGGGGAACATCGCGGGATGGTATGACGCGGAGTCGATGACGATGACGCCTGGCCGTTCGGGCGATCAAGCCTCGTCGTCGTCGTCGTCCGACGGCGCATCGCCGCGCAACTCGATCCAGTTCGCCTGGATCGTCTCGAGAATGCGTTCGTTGCAGGGGTGGCCGGGCCGCTCGGCGAAATTCGGCAGAGCCTCGACGAGCATCCGGAGTTTCGGAAACCCGAGACGCATCGGATCGATCTGCGGATGGGCTGTGTCCAGTTCCTCCGCGATCTCCTCAACGTCGAGCCAGTGGAGAGTGTCGTTCATGGCTGGTCTCATGCCGCGGCTCAACGACCGGTCACGCGCGGGATGCCTGTCCAGTTCACCGGCGCTTGCCGCGTCCCTTGTTCTTCCTGCGGGCCCTGGCCTTGGGGCTTTCGGTGTGGGTCGAGCCTTTGGTCTTGAACATGCCCGCGAGCGCGCCGGCGCCGCCGCGGTTGCCGGCGTTCTGGGCGGCGGCCATCTGCTTCATCGCGGCGAGTTTGCCCTTGCCGCCCGCGCCGCCCATCGTCTTGCTCATCCTGTTGATCATGTCGAACTGCTTGGTCAGCCGCGCGACGTCCTGGAGCGATGACCCGCTGCCCTTGGCGATTCGCTGGCGGCGCGAGTTGTTGAGCACGTTGACGTCCCGCCGCTCCTCTTTCGTCATCGAATTGACGATGCCTTCGAGACGGTTGAGTTGCTTGTCATCGACCTGCACTTCCTTGAGCATCGAGCCGACGCCCGGCAGCATGCCCAGCAACTGCTTGAGCGGGCCCATGCGGCGGAGCATGCGCAACTGGCCGAGGAAGTCATCCATCGTCAGTTGGCCCCTGGTCATCTTCTCCTGAAGCTCCTCGGCCTCGCGCTCGGAGACTTCCATCTGCGCGCGCTCGACGAGGCTGAGCACATCGCCCATGCCGAGGATGCGCCCGGCCATGCGCTCGGCGTGGAACTCTTCGAGGGCGTCGAGGTGCTCGCCGACGCCGATGAACTTGATGGGCGCGCCGGTGATCTGCTTGACGGAGAGCGCCGCACCGCCGCGCGTGTCGGAGTCGAACTTGGTGAGGATCACGCCGTCGATCGCGAGGGCTTCGTTGAAGGCCTTGGCGGAGTTCACCGCATCCTGGCCCGTCATGGCGTCGACGACGAGGTAGATCTGGTGCGGCTGCACGGCGTTGTTGACCGCGCGCAGTTCGCCCATGAGTTCATCGTTGATGTGCAGGCGCCCGGCGGTGTCGAGGATCAGCACATCCACGCCCGTCTTCTTCGCCGCCGCCAGCGCGCGCTGGCAGACGCCCACCGCGACGCCCACGGCCTTGCCGTACGCAGCGCACTTGTCCGGCTCGGCGTAGAAGTGAATCGACCCCTCGCCGCGGATCTTCTCCAGCACCTGTTTCGACACTGTCTGCAACTGCTCGACGGCCGCGGGGCGCTGGAGGTCGGCGGCGGCGAGCATGACGCTCTTGCCCTTGCGCCGCAGGTGGCCGGCGAGTTTGCCGCAGGTCGTCGTCTTCCCGCTGCCCTGGAGGCCGCACATCATGATGACCGTCGGCCCCGGCGAGCCGAGCATGACGCCCGGCTCGACCGGACCCATGAGTTCGACGAGGCGCTTGTGGACGATGCCGATCATCTCCTGGCCGGGCTTGAGGCTCTTGGTGACCTCAGCGCCGAGGGCGTCCTCAAGCACGCCGTCGCAGAACTGCTTGACGACGTCGTAATGCACGTCGGCTTCGAGCAGCGCGGTGCGCACCTCGCGCATTGCGTCGGAAACGTTGGACTCGGAGATCTTCCCCCGGCCGGAGAGTTTCTTGAACGTTTCGTTGAACCGCTCGCTGAGGGTGGCGAACATCGGTGAAGAACTCCTGACGGTGGCGCAACTTGCCGCGGCGTGACGATCCACTCGGCCGCCGCTGATTACTATTGGGTCGAAGCTGCAAGGAGATCATAGCCCGCGCCGGCGGCGCGCAGGTTCACCGGCGCGTTCCTTCAATTTGGGCGGGCGGAAGAAATAGGCGCGCCATGGGGTCAGCCACGCGCATCGTCGGCCCGCCCGCCGTCTCAGCGCTTGACCGCGAACGCCCTACGGCACATCCACCTTGAAGTTGTAGTCGTAGGACTGCACGACCGGGTTGCCCGAGACGCCTTGGCACCGGAGAACCATCTCGCCCGTGATGACGGGGGTGATGGAGCAGAAGTGGATGAGAGGATGCCTTAGAGCGCCTCAAACCACGGCGAAAACGCCATCCGGGACGCAGGCCGCGCGACAATCGCGCCTGTCTCGAAGGCATTCTCTTCGTTCTGCGCACCGGCATTCCGTGGGAGTATCTGCCCGCGCAATTTGGATGCTGCGGCATGACGTGCTGGCGAAGATTGTGCAACTGGCAGGCCGCGGGCGTCTGGCATCTACTCCACGAACTGCTCCTGACGCGACTCAACGCCGCCGGCCTCATCGACTGGACACGCGCCCTGGTCGACAGTTCCAACATCCGCGCGGTCGGGGGGGGGCGAATCGACCGGCCCGAACCCCACGGACCGCAGCAAACCCGGCTCGAAACACCAGGTCGTCGCCGATGCACAGGGAACTCCACTCGTCGCGCTCGTCACCGCCGCCAATGTGCCCGATGTCACCCAACTTGAAACAATGGTCGACGCCATCCCGCCGGTGCGCGGCCGGTGCGGCGCTCCACGCCGACGGCCCGAGGCGGTTCAAACCGATCGCGGCTACCGCTCGCATCGCAAGCGCATCGGCATGTGGATTCGCAACATCGAGCCGATCATCCCGGACAAGGATGCGCCTCACGGCAGCGGACTGGGCGTGACGCGCTGGGTCATCGAACGCACCATCTCCTGGCTGCATCTGTTCCGCCGGCTCCGCATCCGCTACGAACGCACCGCCGAAATCCATCAAGCCTTCCTCTCGCTGGGCTGCATCCTCATCTGCTTCCGAAAACTCAAGCCGCTATTGTGTTAGGCGCTCTAGGCCCTGTCTGAAAACAGTACTTTGAGATATCGCTTGATGATGGCGAGGTTGACCATGGCGTGGAAGTTGATGTTGAGCTTCTCGAATCGCGTGCCGATGCGGCGGTTCTCCTTGAGCCAG